>NZ_CP120368.1:3277500-3405000 GCF_029892045.1 Sinorhizobium numidicum | reverse complement strand
AGGACGTGATACGCTGCGAAAAGCCGTGGGGAGCTGCGAATGAGCTTTGATCCATGGATCTCCGAATGGGGCAACCCACCTTAGATGCTTGGAAAATTTAAGCCGTGCGAAAGCACGGCTTAGGTTTCCAAGCATTGTTGAAAGGTATCTTATTCTGAATACATAGGGATAAGAAGCGAACGCAGGGAACTGAAACATCTAAGTACCTGCAGGAAAGGACATCAACCGAGACTCCGCAAGTAGTGGCGAGCGAACGCGGACCAGGCCAGTGGCAATGAGGAATGAAGTGGAACCGTTTGGAAAGGCGGGCCGTAGAGGGTGATAGCCCCTTACACGTAGAACACTCATTGTCCTTGAGTAAGGCGGGACACGAGAAATCCTGTCTGAACATGGGGAGACCACTCTCCAAGCCTAAGTACTCGTGCATGACCGATAGCGAACAAGTACCGTGAGGGAAAGGTGAAAAGCACCCCGACAAGGGGAGTGAAATAGAACCTGAAACCGGATGCCTACAAACAGTCGGAGCCCGCAAGGGTGACGGCGTACCTTTTGTATAATGGGTCAACGACTTAGTGTGACATGCAAGCTTAAGCCGATAGGTGGAGGCGTAGCGAAAGCGAGTCTGAACAGGGCGCCTTAGTATGTCGCATTAGACCCGAAACCGAGTGATCTAGCCATGAGCAGGTTGAAGGTTGGGTAACACCAACTGGAGGACCGAACCCGCATCTGTTGCAATAGATTGGGATGACTTGTGGCTAGGGGTGAAAGGCCAATCAAACTCGGAAATAGCTGGTTCTCCGCGAAAACTATTTAGGTAGTGCGTCGACCGAATACCCTCGGGGGTAGAGCACTGGATGGGCTATGGGGACTCACCGTCTTACTGATCCTAACCAAACTCCGAATACCGAGGAGTACTAGTCGGCAGACACACGGCGGGTGCTAACGTCCGTCGTGAAAAGGGCAACAACCCTGACCTCCAGCTAAGGTCCCCAAGTCATGGCTAAGTGGGAAAGGATGTGAGGATCCCAAAACAACCAGGATGTTGGCTTAGAAGCAGCCATCATTTAAAGAAAGCGTAACAGCTCACTGGTCTAAATAAGGGTCTTTGCGCCGAAAATGTAACGGGGCTAAAGCCATGCACCGAAGCTGAGGATGTGCGCAAGCACGTGGTAGCGGAGCGTTCCGTAAGCCTGTGAAGGGATACCCGTGAGGGGTCCTGGAGGTATCGGAAGTGCGAATGTTGACATGAGTAACGATAAAGAGGGTGAGAGACCCTCTCGCCGAAAGACCAAGGGTTCCTGCTTAAAGTTAATCTGAGCAGGGTTAGCCGGCCCCTAAGACGAGGCGGACACGCGTAGTCGATGGGAACCACGTTAATATTCGTGGGCCTGGTGGTAGTGACGGATCGCTTGACCTGTCTGGACTTATTGGATTGTCCAGGCGGGGACGCGGTTCCAGGAAATAGCTCCACCATATAGACCGTACCCGAAACCGACACAGGTGGTCAGGTAGAGCATACCAAGGCGCTTGAGAGAACTGCGTTGAAGGAACTCGGCAAATTGCACGCGTAACTTCGGAAGAAGCGTGACCCTTTTCTACGCAAGTAGGATGGGGTGGCACAGACCAGGGGGTAGCGACTGTTTATCAAAAACACAGGGCTCTGCGAAGTCGCAAGACGACGTATAGGGTCTGACGCCTGCCCGGTGCTGGAAGGTTAAGAGGAGGGGTGCAAGCTCTGAATCGAAGCCCCAGTAAACGGCGGCCGTAACTATAACGGTCCTAAGGTAGCGAAATTCCTTGTCGGGTAAGTTCCGACCTGCACGAATGGCGTAACGACTTCCCCGCTGTCTCCAACGCAGACTCAGTGAAATTGAATTCCCCGTGAAGATGCGGGGTTCCTGCGGTCAGACGGAAAGACCCCGTGCACCTTTACTATAGCTTTACACTGGCATTCGTGTCGGCATGTGTAGGATAGGTGGTAGGCTTTGAAGCAGGGACGCCAGTTCCTGTGGAGCCGTCCTTGAAATACCACCCTTATCGACATGGATGTCTAACCGCGGTCCGTCATCCGGATCCGGGACAGTGTATGGTGGGTAGTTTGACTGGGGCGGTCGCCTCCGAAAGAGTAACGGAGGCGCGCGATGGTGGGCTCAGAGCGGTCGGAAATCGCTCGTCGAGTGCAATGGCATAAGCCCGCCTGACTGCGAGACTGACAAGTCGAGCAGAGACGAAAGTCGGTCATAGTGATCCGGTGGTCCCGCGTGGAAGGGCCATCGCTCAACGGATAAAAGGTACGCCGGGGATAACAGGCTGATGACCCCCAAGAGTCCATATCGACGGGGTTGTTTGGCACCTCGATGTCGGCTCATCGCATCCTGGGGCTGGAGCAGGTCCCAAGGGTTTGGCTGTTCGCCAATTAAAGCGGTACGTGAGCTGGGTTCAGAACGTCGTGAGACAGTTCGGTCCCTATCTGCCGTGGGTGTAGGAATATTGACAGGATCTGTCCCTAGTACGAGAGGACCGGGATGGACATATCTCTGGTGGACCTGTTGTCCTGCCAAGGGCATAGCAGGGTAGCTATATATGGAAGGGATAACCGCTGAAGGCATCTAAGCGGGAAACCCACCTGAAAACGAGTATTCCCTTGAGAACCGTGGAAGACGACCACGTTGATAGGCCGGGTGTGGAAGTGCGGCAACGCATGAAGCTTACCGGTACTAATCGTTCGATCGGCTTGATCGTTCTTGTTGCCTATGCTCATCAAACGAAGTTTGATGATGCTATTGTTCTGTCCTGACGCGCCAAACGCGCTCCGGACGGGCCGCGCCGAAAGGCGCGACGGCCGCTGGCCTTGCGGAGCCAAAGCTCCGGCAAGTGCCACAGGCGCCGTCAAAGACGTGTTCAAAAAGAGGTGCAAACCTCGCCAGCTTCTCAATATGGTTTTGCCATGCAACGCATGCGAAACTTGTTCTTGGGCCGACGGTGCATCCCCTCAAAAGGGTGACTGTATGGCCAGCGCGGCTGCCCTTCGAGCGACAAGCGAGAAGGACAAGCTAGCCGCGCCAGCAAAGAGCAAGATTGCGTTGCCGGCCAAATCTTGCGCTTTGCCGACCTGGTGGTTCTGGCGGGGTGGCTGCACCCGTTCCCATTCCGAACACGGCCGTGAAACGCCCCAGCGCCGATGGTACTTCGTCTTAAGACGCGGGAGAGTAGGTCGCTGCCAGGTCTGCAAAACGCAAGACAAACAAACCAACATCTTCTCTCACAGCACCGGCGCAAGGCCGGACAGACACGCCGCAACAAGCGACAACCGATAACGCGGGGTGGAGCAGCCCGGTAGCTCGTCAGGCTCATAACCTGAAGGCCGCAGGTTCAAATCCTGCCCCCGCAACCAACGAGACTTGCATCGCAAGTCGCTTCTATCGAGCTCCTCCGCACAAGCGCCGAGGAGCTCTTTTTGTTTGACCTCCGGGTCAAGCGCACCAGCCGCCAGCCTCTCCAGACAGTCATTCTGCTTCTCAACCTCGACGCGCCATTCCACGGCGGCTGCCGCCTCCATTGCCGCCATGACACTGGCGATACGACCATGCACTTCCAGCGATGCCGGCGCGCGACCCGGCGTCTTGCCGATCACAGCTTCTGGATCAGGCCCCGGACGAGCGGCAGAAAGCGCTGCATTGACTCGGCGGCATCATTGCGGCGTTGAAAAGCCGGAAGTTCATCAGGCCTTCGATGCCGACAGGACTGAACTTGTCCTTCAGCCTTTGCCAGGCGGTCATTGTCTGCGGCTGCATCGGCCCGGTCGAGTTCGCGGGCGATCTGCTCGCGGCGGAGTTCAAGCTGATCGAGCTCGTCGTCGAACCGGCGAGACGGCCGGCCTTCATTTTGCGGATATTTGTTTGATGAGGTTTTTCCGCTGCCCGCCTTGAGGCGGCCTTGAAAAGGCAATGAAGGTGCTCGAGCTCAACCGGCCGCCGTTCAGCGCCCCTGGTCCGCGCGCTGTTCGATGCACGGGCGTTGGCGGATCTGCCGTGAAGGAAATCCTACGGAACTCCTATGATTGATGCCTTGATGATGGACCCGCTTAGGTCTGTCGTTCTACAGCGCCGGGCGTCTTTCCAGACGCACGAAGGTCGCTGTAGCACTTTGAATTGCTGCATGTCTTTTCCTTAAATCGGCTCCGATTTAAGGAATCATGCAGTAGGCTTCTCTGATACAACCATTGCATTGGGCCCGTGCGGAGACGGTATGGATATCTCGGTGATCGCGCATTGCGATTGGAGCATCGACAGGTCGAAACGATGGATGACGGTCGCGGTGTCGAAGGATGGTCGCTGGATCATTGCCATGCCTGAACCAGTCGGCGATACAGCCTCACTCATCGATCGCCTCCAGCATCGGGCCCAAAGCAGCGGTGCCGTGCTGATCGGATTCGATTTTCCGATCGGCCTGCCGGAATGGTACGGAAGACAAACCGGGTTCGCATCGTTCCGGGATGCTCTCGCAGGCTTCGGACGAGGACCATGGGCAGAATGGTATGATGTCGCCGATCATCGTGATCGCATTTCCATCCGCCGCCCCTTCTATCCGATGCGTCCAGGAGGAACCAGCAGAGCACATCTGTTCGACGCTCTCGGCATTGACACGGCCGAAGATCTGCTGCGCCGTTGCGAGAGGGCGACCCGCGATCGCCAAGCGGCCTGCATGTTGTTCTGGACACTTGGCGGCAACCAGGTTGGGAAGGCGGCGCTCGCCGGCTGGCGGGAGATTATTCTACCAAGGCTGGGCGAGGTCGGCCTCTGGCCGTTCGATGGAAATCTGCCAAAGCTGGTGACCGAGTATCCGGTCGTCCTCGCAGAAACCTATCCCGGCGATGTCTACGGCCAGCTCGGCATCCCACGCCGCCCGGCCTGGAGCAAGCGGCAGCAGTCCGGGCGTCGCGCAGTGGGTTCCTATCTCATGCGCTGGGCCATTGGCCACCGGCACGTCGATACTTCATGCATCCACTCACTCATCGAGAACGGCTTTGGAGCGGGCAAAACTGGCGAAGACCGCTTCGACGCAACCATCGGCCTGCTCGGCATGCTCGATGTCGCCACGGACTACAGATCCGAAGGCGCTCCGGGTGATGAGGCTATCACGATCTGGGAAGGCTGGATTCTGGGACAAGCCGGTTCGGCCGGCTAAAATCGCCGAAGTTAATAGGCGTTGCCGCCATGCATCGCAACATGTCCGCAACCTGAAACAAGCTGCGTTCATTTGATCCAGACGGCGATGGCGCCGATTCCAATCTCTGGCATTCCGATGCAGCAGAAGAGGGTTTGCTACGACGTCTTCGACAACCTCGCGGCGAAGTATGCTGGCAAGACCTGCGGCTTCCGACGGAAGCCTCACTTTCTCTTCAGGCTTCGGTGCTTGGCAAACCTTTCGAAATCGAAAGCGCCTCGACGAACGAAGGATCATTGGCCTGTGGCTACACCGCGACGGCGCTATTCTACGGTTGGCTCCTCACCTTGCGCCGCCGCGGCGTTCTTCTTGGCGATCGCATCGCGAGTGGCGGCTGCTGCCGCAGTCGCCTGCGTCTCGTCACCGGCGACCTGTACCGTCGGCGACGCAAAATGGATGCCGTTGTTCTTGAATGCCTCCTTGATCAAAGCCTGAGCCCGCCGCCTGACCTGGGTCTGATGCCCGGGCTTCGTGGTCATGGCGAAACTCAGCGTCATGCCATAATCGCCGAACTGCTCGACGCCCTTCATCTTCACCGTTTCGATGATCAGGGGACCGAGATCCGGATCCTCGAGCAATGCCGCTCCGACACCCTTCACCACCTTCTTCACTTTGGCGACATCGGTATCGAAGGAGACGTTGATCAAGAACTTGTCGATGACCCAGTCGCGGCTCATGTTCTGCACGGCGCCAAGCGAGCCGAAGGGCACGGTGAAGATCGGGCCGCGGTGATGGCGCAGCTTAACGGAGCGAATGCTGAAGGATTCGACCGTGCCCTTGTAGCTGCCGCTCTGGATATATTCGCCGACCCGAAAGGCATCATCCATCATGTAGAAGATGCCGCTGATGATGTCCTTGACCAGCGTCTGCGAGCCGAAGCCGATGGCGACGCCGAAGACGCCTGCGCCGGCGATCAACGGGCCGACCGCGACACCGAGGCCGGAGAGCACCATCATGCCGGCAACCACCGCGATGAAGGCGGCGAGAAAGTTGCGCAGGATCGGCAGCAGCGTGCGCAGGCGTGTGTTGCGGGCGAGCTGCGCCGAATCCGCAATGTCGATGCTCGCCTGGTTCATGCGCAGATTGATGCACTCCTTCGTCAGTTGCCAGATGAGATCCGCCGCCAGCAGGATGACGACGCCGGCGAGCACGCCGCGGAAAATGCGGTTGAAGACATCGTCCTGCATCATCGCCGTGCCGTTGATCTGGAAGACGAGGGCGAGCCAGGCGGCCGCAAGCGCGATGATCGCGAACCGTGCACCGCGGTCGATCAGGACATTGCGCATCACGCGAACGTTGTTTGTCGCCTCGGCGTCGAGCATGCTCCTCGTCGCAGCGCTGGTGAACCGCAGGAGCGGCGGCAGGCCAAGGACATAGACACCGATCCAGAACAGGACCTTCATGCCAGCGACCCAAAAGAACCACAGCAGGGTGAGAAAGGCGACGATCAAGGCGGTTCGCAACATCCGGCGCGCCGCCGTCGTCTCGGCAACGGGTCGGCGCAGCGTTGTATCTATTGCCAAGCATAGGACAACGAGCCCGAGACCAGCGGCCATGAGGTCGCGGACAGCGGGCGGAAACGAAAGCGCGCGCATCAGATCAAGGACGGCCCACAAAAAAGCCAGAGCACAGATGAACAAGACGGATCGCCTGTACCAGAAGCGCGCTGCGTCGGGTTGAAGTGAAACCTTCCCTTCTCGCCGCTCCGCTGCCGGTTCGTCGTTGTCCGCTGGCTTTAGCGTCGCCGATGCGATCGCGATCAGCAGGCGCGCAACAATCCAGGCGACCAGCAGCGGCGCGACAGCCGTCTCCAACTGGCGCGGCCAATCGGAAAGGACAAAGGCGATGGTGGCGGCAATCGCAAAGACGACAAGCGGAGCGACCCGAACAAAAGCGGCAAGTCCATGGGGTTGGCCTTCATAACGACTCGCGCTGCGCCGCAGGAAGTAACGCAGGAGAACCTCGGCGCCGTAGCCGACGAGGAGGACGAAGGCGAAGCCCCGAAGGATGGGCATCGTCCCTTGGCTTTGCATGTCGTTGGCAATACGATTCTTCGCTGCCTGCCATTCGGGAACTAGCCGCGGCGCGGCAGCTCGCATGCCATCGAGGTGCCTTTTGACCGCTGCGATCCACTGCGAAGCGAGCCCTGCCGGCGGCGCGACTGCCGCCGGTGGCGCTGCCTCTTTGGAGGCGAGCCATTGGCGGACTTCTGGATCGTCCAACAACCGGATCAGTTGCTGGACTTTGGCGGGCGGCGCGGCCGTTGACGGCTCCTGGGCCGCCAGGGGAGCGACACCGAAAACCAATTGGAGGATGAGAAAGAGCGAGGCGAGAAATGCTCGCCGCCCACGCCTTGAAACTACGCCCATCCGGTTACCCCTACTGCTTGCACCAAGTCATCTACTCAGGATTGTGAACTGTACCAAATCTGCGAAGTGTAGGCGCGCTCCTGCAGCATGATGGTGACATCCGCCGGCCGCTGCTGATCAGCTTATGGGCATATTCGAAGACGCTGTCCACATCGCGATCCGACGCGGCGGTTGACGATCTCCTCCAGCCCGACATAGGTGTCGAAGGCCCATTTATCGTGGCGGTGGTGGGTTATCGCGCCCCCTCGGTTTCGACTATAACAACAGTGACGGTTTTGTCTTCGATGTCGTGCAGGACGGCCTGATCCTCGGAGTGGTCGTGCGATTTTAGAGGCGCTCCTTCCAAGGATCCCGTAATTCGAAATAGCGCGGTTTCGCTTCTGTAGCTGCGTGAGTGCGTGTGCGAGTGCCGCGCGGCTGCGTTAGCTGGACACCACAGGCTAACGATGACATTCGTACCATGCAGAGGAGCGCTCGCGAAACTCGAACGCTGTGTTACATTCTCCTGCTGACGATTGGGGGATGCGATGTTGAATATGCTTGCATTGCTCATTTCTCTTAGTGGTGGGGTCATAAACCCGGCCGCCTTACCATATCCGGTCGATGTGGAGCTGATATTGGCCGTTGATGTGTCCGGCTCCATGGACATGGAAGAGACGCGCATGCAACGCGAGGGCTATGTTGAGGCGCTTCGACATCCGGACTTTATCAATGCAATCAGGAACGGAAAGCTCGGGCGCATCGCACTCGGATACTTCGAGTGGGCAGGTTTCGTAAACGAAACATCGGTCTTGGAGTGGGAGCTGATTGACGACGAGGGCGACGCTCAGGACTTCGCGGCAAAGATCGAGGTGCAACAAATCGGCCCTCGACGCGGCACCTCGATCTCAAATGCAATCCTCTTCGGTACGGCAATGTTTGATAGGAATGCATTTTCGGGTACCCGCCGTATCCTTGATATTTCCGGTGACGGGCCGAACAATGTTGGCCCATCTGTCACGCCCGCCCGAGATGCCGCCCTCAGCCGCGATATCATCATCAACGGGCTCGCAATCCTCATCCGTCCGACGGCCTCGATTGGCGGTTTGGACCGTTACTACAGAGATTGCGTGATTGGCGGCCCGGGATCGTTCATGTTGCCCGTGCATGAACCAGAAGACTTCGCCGTTGCGATCCGGCAGAAACTGATCCTCGAAGTGAGCGATCGGTATCCTCCACCTGCTCTTCCAATTGTCGATACCGAACAGATAGACTGCGTGACTGGGCTGATGCTGCCCCCAGGACCCTAGACGATGGAGCGCACTAATGTTCCATAGATCCCGTAAGTCCAAACAGTGCGGTTTCGGCGCCGAAGCTGGGTGAGTGGTCCGCATATCGGCGAGCTTTTTCTGGAAGAGCGGCATTGGCGCGAGCGGTTAGCCCTCCGCCACTCATCCGCATAGTCAAGCAATCATGCAAACGTTAGATCGAGCGCTCGTCGAAGTCGGGTCGCGAGCGGATGAAGGTCCACAGAGTCTTGCTGATGTCGGTAATTTCGCGGATCGCATTCTCGAGACGCTCAAGCTCGCGCGCGTCAAGCTGCTCCACCTTGCCGTAGCGCACGTGCTTCTCCCCCTCGACCAGCCGCATCAACTGCGTGCTCGAAATCTCTCCCTGTTCGTCGAAGGAGTAGATGCAATGGTTGTACTTGTTTCGCATCTTCGATTGCTGCTTCAGGCGTTCCGTGATCGCAAGGACCTCATCGCGTGTTTCAGGCGGCGTCGCCGACAGCTTCGCCAAACGCTCGGTAAGGTCGATGCGCGCGCGTGTCGTATTCAACGTCAGGAAGACGATGATCGCAGATTCCTTGTCCACCCTCAGCAGGTGGGCGATGATGTAGATCAGTAGGCTTTCAGTGTTGGTCCAGACATAGTTCAGGCGGCCAACGAGCAAAAGCACATCCTGCATAGCCGCCATGGCGGTCCTCCAATACGCTCCTCCAAAATCGGCCCTGGCAGCTTCGCGGCAGGACCAATCCTCCGAATGCTTCCTGCAGGCCGGGCGGGCTCTCAGGTCTCCTTGAATGCGCGCGACATGCTGTCGGTGATCGGCTTCGTCAGATATTCGAAGAATGTCCGTTCCGATGTCGTGATCAGCACTTCCGCCGGCATACCGGGCACCGGGCGGAAGCCGTGCACGCGATGGATTTCGCTGGCCGGCACTTCGACGCGAACGATATAGACGTCGCGCTGCTCTCCGCCGGCGACGTCTTCGATCGAGTCGGCCGAAACATAGAAGACCTTGCCGTTCAGAACCGGCGTCGTACGGCGGTTCAGCGCCGAGAGGCGGATCGTCGCGTTCTCTCCAACCTTGAGTTGATCGATGGCGGTGCGGAGCACCTGCGCCTCGATGATCAGCGGCACATTGGCCGGCAGGATTTCCATGATCGGCTTTCCGGTCGCAATGACGCCACCGGCGGTGTGGAAATAACTGCGCACGACCGTGCCGTCCACAGGCGAGCGGATGGTGGCGCGGCCGAGCACCTCGGCCGCCTCCCGGACCTGCTCGCGCACAGCATCGAGATCGGCTTCCGCCGCTTCCAGCCCATCGAGAGCCGCTTGCTTGTTGGTGTTGATGGCGATGACCGCCTCCTGACGATAGCGATCGATCTGCGTGTTGCTTTCCTTCACTTCCGCTCCCAGCCTGCCGATCTCTCCCATCGCGTCGGCAATCGCCCGGTCCAGCGCTAGAAGCTCCGGCCGCCTGATGAGGCCGCTGTTTGCGAGCTTGCTCTTGGCTTCCCGCTCTTCATTGAGGATCTGCAGTTGCTTGTTGAAAGATTCCTGCTGCAACTCATAGCCATTGGCGCGGAACTCGAGGGAGCGGATGTTTTGGCCGATCAGGCTGAGCTGATCCTGCAGCTTGATCTTCTTGCTGCGAAAATTGACATTCTGGCTTTCGATAATCGCGCGGACATCCGGATCGCCGGCCTGGTCGGCCACAATGTCGGGCATCTTGAAAGTGTCGCTGCCCAACGCCTCCGCCCTCAGTCGCGCGACGACGGCCTCCAGCCTAAGGCGCTTGAGATTGAGCATGCGTTCGTTGGCGCGTGCGGCAGTCTGGTCGAGCTTCACCAGAACATCGCCGGCCTGCACCTTCTCGCCTTCGGTGACCAGCAGTTCTTCGATAATTCCGCCTTCCAGATGCTGCACGATCTTGTTGTTGCCGTTCGCGACGAAGCTACCCTGGGCGATAACCGCCGCGGCGAGCGGCGCGGCAAAGGCCCAGTAGCCGAAGCCGCCGAACGACACCGCAATCAAGGCGAGGCCTGCAAAGCAGTGAAGCCTGATCGAGCGGGGAACGTCGGCATACCATTCAACCGTGTCATGCGGATTGGTGCTCTGCTTGTCCGGCTGCATCGTCACTCTCCATGAATGCGCGGTTGCCGCCGATCGCCGCCCGTTTTGGAGCCAAGCGCGGCCAGCACATCCTCTCGCGCGCCGAACATCGCGACGGTTCCTTCATTGAGCACCATGATCTTGTCGACGCATTGCAGCAGTGCGGGGCGCTGGGTAATGGTTACGGTTGTGATACCCTGGTTTTTTGCATGCAGCAGCGCGCGAGCGAGCGCCGCCTCGCCATTGCTGTCGAGATTGGAATTCGGTTCGTCGAGAACGACGAATTTCGGATTGCCGAAGAAGGCGCGCGCCAGGGCAATGCGTTGTTTCTGTCCGCCGGAGAGGGGAGAACCATCGGCTGTGACGACGGTTTCGTAGCCCTGCGGAAAGGTCGCGATCAACTCGTGGACGTCGGCGAGTACCGCCGCATCGAAGATCATGCCGTCCTCAACGTCGTCGCGCATGCGGCAGATATTAGCCTTGATCGTGCCCGGAAAAAGCTGAACGTCCTGCGGCAGGTAGCCGATACTCTCGCCGAACTGGCGCTGGTCCCAGTTGCGCAAATCCATGAGATCGAGCCGGACGCTGCCGGAGGTGGGCAGGATCGAGCCGACCAGCATCTTGCCGAGCGTCGTCTTGCCGGAGCCGGAATTGCCGATGATCGCCAGCGCTTCTCCTTTTGCCAGCGAGAAGGATATGCCGTTGAGGATCACGCGTTTCTGCGGCGGCGGGACGAAGAGAATGCGCTCGACGTCAAGCCGGCCTTCGGGGTTCGGCAGGCGCAATCGCGGGAAATTCAGCGGCGAACTCAAAAGTAGCTGCTTGATCCGGCCGTAGGCCGCGCGTGAATGGTTGAGCTGGTTCCACCCCTCGATCGCGCCCTCGACCGGAGCGAGCGCGCGGCCGGCGATGATGGAGGCGGCAATGACCATGCCGCCAGTCAAATGGCCGCCCATCGACAAATGCGCGCCCCAGCCGAGAAGGGCGACCTGGGTAAACATCCGCACCGCCTTGGAGGCGCCGGTGAACATGATATTGCGGTCCTGGGCATAGACCTGCGATTTGAGGGAGCCGGCCGTCTCGTGCCCCCACATCCTTACCGCCTCCGGGATCATCGCCAAGGCATTGATGATCTGTGCATTGCGCGCCATCGAATCGAGGTGGAAATTTGCACGCGCCAGGAAAGCGTTGGCATCGCTAAACGACTTGGCGGTCGTCTTTTGGTTGAGATAGGCGATCGTGAAGAGAACGACGCAGCAGAGGACGACGATCAGGCCGAGCTGTGGTTGGATGATGTAGACGACGACGACGAAAAGCGGCGTCAGCGGTGCATCGAGAAAGGCTATCAGCGTCCCGGAGGTGATGAAGGCCCGAAGCTGCTGCAGATCGCCGAGCACCTGATAATCGCGTCCGTTGCCGTGCAGCGATGCCCGGGCGGCGGCGCTGAGGATCGGCGCGCCGAGCTGGACTTCAATCTCGACGGCCGTGCGCATCAGGATGAAACGGCGAATGGCGTCGAGAATGACCTGCAGGACGATGGCGCCAAGAACGGCGATCGTCAGCATGACCAGTGTGTCCTGCGAGCGACTCGTCAGAACACGGTCGGAAATCTGGAAGAGATAGATCGGGATCGACAGAACGAGGATATTGATCGCCACCGTGAAGGCGATGACGATCAGCATGTTGCGCCTGACGGCTACCATGCCGTTATGCAGACTGGCGGCAAAGCTCACCGGTCCCATGCGCTTGTGAAATGTGCCCTTGCGGCCTCCACCACCGCCACCGCTATCGGAGGTGTGATTTCCGCTATCACAGTCATGCGCGGTTGGGCGAAAGTCCCCTTCCTTCAGCGGCCCCGGATCATTGTCGATCGTTCGCGGCAGCGGCCGGCCAGGTCGCGTCTTCATCTCCTCGGGGAAGTCACCTTCTTCTCTGCGGCGTGCCTTCATTTCCGGTTCTGGGCGGGCCGATTGCGAAGGTGCTGCGGATTGCGCCGTGACGTCCGACCTTGCCTGTCGCAGTTCCTCGAAGGCTTCATTGAGCGCTTCGATGGATTTTTCGGTCAATGCCGCCTCTCCCGGCAGCGTGATCTCCGGAGCATCACAGTGCGACGGCTTGCCTCTACCGAAGTACCATTTCGACAGGTCGTTCATACCTATCCCTTCATTTTTGCCGCTATATCAGCACGGTATGCATGACGTCGTTCCATTGGTCGTCGGACAATGCGGTGTCGTTGCCGGCGTCGATGGCAGGTTGCGGCGGGTCGTCGTCGCCGACGAAGGCGATGATTTCGTTTGCCAGGCGGTTGCCTGCCGGCTGAAGGCCGGGCGCATCGGTGCTGCCGTCGATTATTCCCGACTGGATCAGGATCGAATCCGAGTAGACCCCTCCGCCGACGTACGTCGTCTGGCTGAAGCTGTCGCAATCGATGATCTCGGCGATGTTGATGACCGTGTTGTCGCCGGTGTGGACCGTGACCTCGGCTTCCTCTTCCAGCATCTTGCCGGCCACATAGCTCACGGCATCGGAGTCGCCGAGAATGCTGATCTGTTTGACGACGCTGACGTCATAGAGATTGCCTGTGATGTAGAGCACATGCAGGCTGGCATAGCCGTCGAAGTTTTGGTCGTGCGCCAGTCCACCCGGCAGCTCATCGTCGCCCGACCGGATATTGCCGATCACCTCGTGCATATAATCCGGCATCACCTCGAAGCGCTCGTTGCTGCCGACATTCTCGATCGATGCCATGTTCCAGACGAGATTGCCGCCCCCGTCCGCGACCATTCCGCTGCCGCCGGAGATGCCTTGAACATGATCATTGTCGTAGAGGATCGAAATTTGACTGATCACGTTCAGGTCCAGCACCTGACCGCCGACGATCACCAGGTCATATTGGCCGCCAATGCCGAGAAAGGACGCGAAGTTGACGACGGCGTTGCCGCCGGTGAGCACCGTCGTTTCCACACCGCTGGTGGTGATCGTCATGGTGTCGTTGTCGCTGACGAAGCTATACTGCTCGATCCACTGGACGAAGGACATATCGCACTCGACAACGCTGACGCGCCAGCTCGTCGGAAAGGTCGAGGGCACGCCCGAAGGATCTCTCTCGTCCTCCGGTAGCGGCCCGGAATCGTGGCGCTCGAAGCTTGCAATGTTGAGCGCGACAGTCTTTGTGGCGATGTCGGAAGCGCTGCCGATCGCCGCGTCCAGCGTGTCGCCGTCGGCGTAAATATAGGATTGCGAGATGGCATCGATCTGGTGGTAGTCGCCCATCACGGCCGTCACCGGGGCGATTATGCCTGTGCTGACGACGCTCAGAACGTTGCCGACGATATTGGCGCCCGCGTCGGCGTGAACGGTGCTCTCAGCATCTTCCGGTCGTACTGGGTCTTCGGCGCGTTCGGCACCGCGGTCCCGATTGGGCAGGTACTGGCCCAGTTCTGGCGCGGCTTCGGCACGCGCGCCGTTGACATAGATGCCTTCGATGCTGTCGGCAGCGAGGAAGACGTCGCTGTGCTCATCCGTCGCCAATCCGTCGTGCGGAGCGTCACCCGATTCGCGCTCTTCAAGGGTGCGCCCCCCCGCCGCCAAGATTGTCAGGCTCGTCACGAATGCCGAAAGAGACTGAAGAGCATCGATCTGGTTGATTTGCGTGAACGGCGACGCCTCCACCGCTTCGGCGAGGTATTGGGCGAGCTTTTCGCCAACTTGGCTCAGATCGCGCGCTGGCACGGCCGTTTCGGTCATGTTCAGGACGTCGTCATCATAAAGAACATTGGCCTGAAGGAGATGGCTGATCAGGGAGCCGGGGCCGCCGACGATCAGCGGACCGTCCGCTGCATCGAGCGAATTGCCAAGGTTGCCGACGATCCTGAATGGCAGCGTGGCGCCGTCAGGCGCGATCGGATCGACGGTGCCGGAGGTGTCGGAGAGATGGCCGCAAGCACGGCCGTGTTCAAAGGTGTTGAGACGGGGAACGTCGTAGGCGGGAAGCGTGTAGGAGATCTCGGGATCGTAGCTCTTCAGCTCGAAGAGAGATTTGAAGTCCTCCGAATGGGTATCATCTGCAACGTCCTGTGGCACAGCCTTCGCGATTGTCGGACCTAATAGATATTCACATCTTATCCGTGCCTCGTCGGTTGCTGTTTCGAACAGGCCGATGAAGTGCGCCAAGATCTCGTTCACCTTCTCCGTATGCATCATTCCGATCCTTCCCTTTTCCGCAGCAAAGGGAGACTTCGGCTGGCCTGGAGATGAGAGTCTCGGCAAGTTGAGCCGAGCCGCAATCAAGTCTCCGCCACTACACCGGCCGGCCTTGGCCGACGCATCCATCATTCACAGGGTCAGTCAACGTCGCTATCCGGCCCAACAGAGGTTAGGTTCGGGTCGCCGCCAACGACACTGGCGTCCACGACTTTGCTGAGTAGATTCGCGCCCTGGACGATTTCGTGGTGGAAGCCAGAGCTTGCGAGGAGTGTCGAGGGATCGATTGAGGAGCCAGCGTCCTCGTCGCCCTTGAGGTCCCAGGCGGTGTCGGAATTCAGGTTGTTGCAGCCGTCGGCGTCCCCGCCGGTCGCGTCAGGATGGGTGCCGCCGTCACTGTTCACCCTGGCGTCGTGGACCTGTTCCTGGTCGGCAAGACTGTTTGCCTGCTCGACGCTGAACCCGGTTCCATCGCCGCTATCGGCAGACGCGCTGGTCAGGAGATGGTCGACGCTGAGGGTTAAGGAGAAATCGTCAGGAAGATTGAAGGCGAGATCACCGCCGACGGTGCCGGGACTTTCGACATCGGCGATTTGCGTGTCTGCCGTTTCTGTCCCGTCGTCTGCCTTGTTTTTGTTGTCGCCGGCGGCAGTTTCCGGATGATGCAGCGTGCTGTCGTCGACACCCTTGTGGTGGGAGCCCGTCGCAAGGCCGTCGACGAGCGCACCGACCTTCAAGTCGTCGTCAGCGCTTAAGTTGTCATGAAGCCCAAGATTTCTTTGTGAGGAACCGGGCATAAAAACGTCCTCGTAAGAGGGAGCCAGCACCGAAACCCTTTCATCTTTTATAGGATTTTAGGGTGCTGGCTCTCTTAATAATTCGAATGAATTGTTGAGATTCATCCGACGGGTTTCGAGCTATTCCACTTTGATGTTCAATATTATTTGGTGGGAAGATGGCTTTTTGTTCAAATCGTTACGTGCAAAAATTTTTAGTCATAGGGATTTTTTATATAAACGCAGTATACTTTTCCGGAGCGTACGCTGAACCGATGCCCGGAGGCGCACAAAAGCACGTGCGACAATGGGAGTGTGATCCTGAATGCAAGGAAGCGAAAGCTATCAATTGTGGTTAGTCTTACAGTATGATTTCCGCACTGAATTCGACCTGAACCAGACCGGGGAAAGGAGGCAATTTCGCTTTATGGGATTCGAATGCGAGTGCACGGGGACCGGTTTTTTCCCGTGCTCAGGTCAAGCACACGCTTTCCGCCGCGCCTCGCGTTAAGACAATGGTAATATTTGCCATTTTCGTCCGGCTGGACTGATTGATCGTTCGCGCATCGTTATCCTGTCACTGAAGCCGAGGCTTTCGAAAAGCCGCTCGGCGAGAGAGGGTGCTGCGGCAATATCGCAGCGCCGGCGCCGTTGTCCGATGCGTTGCGCTGGCGTCTGCACGATGTTCGCTCCTTGCTCCATGTCGTAATCCATTCGGAGTATCATCGTGGACCGGACTGGACCATGCAAGCTGCGCCTCACCTTATTGGCGCTCACCCCTACCGCATGCATCCTTACAATCGGAGCCGATTTAATGATAAGAACATGCAGCAATTCAAAGTGCTGCGTCGACGCACGGCGCTGTAACAGCGGCTTTGAATTTCTGCATAATTATCGATTTCCGGCTAAAGGAATTGTCCAGTTCCTCGGCCAGCCGTCGCCGCTGGGTATCCCCCGAAAATCATGGGTGTGAGATGCGCGACCAAAACGGACATGCCTTTCGCTCCGCTCGCTCGCATTTTTTGCCGAATAGCCCAAAAATGGTGCATTTTCGAACGATTTAGACCGGAGTGTGACCGCTATCTAATCCTTTTGGGCTGTTTCGCATCCCCCATATTTACGATACATTAGCTACCACGAATTTTTCACACGTGGCGAATTCGTTTTTATTTGAAGAAATTTTCAAACATGGGCGCTCACCGACAACTGGATCACCCGTAAAATTCTAGGGGAAGCCCAAGGAGGGGAATAATGTATCGAGCGAGCTCGAGCCTAAGCGATTTTGAAGACAACAACAAACTATTGGCCCAAAAAAGTAAAATTGTAATGCTCGCCAAGGTCGACCTGTTTGCCGAATGCCTGATGCAGGCGATCAGCGCGCGCTTTCAAGGGCAGGACGTGGTGAGCCTTTCCGACACCGACAGTCTGCTCGACGGCAATCTCGTCGACGTGACATTGGTCATGCTCTACCGCATGCCACCGAAGGCGTTTCCATCGATCATCAGAATGATTCATGAGTTCCACCCGAAGGCTTCGATCGGCCTGGTGGTGGAGGATGCGGACGAGCTCGATTCGTCAATCGCCGGCTTTGTCGACGAGGGGCTGATCCACGGCGTCCTGCCTCTCAATCTCAATCTCGATGTCTGCCTGACAGCCATTGATCTCTTGATGAAGGGCGGGGAGCATTTTCCGGCCGCGCTGCTCAGGCGCTTGGCGCCGAAAGGGCTTGCGGGGGGTGGTCTCCGTGCTCAACGGGCGCCGTCCGACCAAAACTTCGGTCCAGGGCAGAAGAGTGAAATCGGCAAAGGCGTGCTGACGGCGCGTGAGATTCAGATTCTCGATCTCATCTGCATGGGCACCCAGAACAAGATCATTGCCGATCGTCTCGGGCTTTCCGAGAACACCGTCAAGGTCCATGTCCGCAACATTTACAAGAAGATGAATGTGCGCAACCGCACCGAGGCGGCGTCACGTTACTTCACCCATGATGCGAATCTGGGTTCGCAGCGCGGCACGCCGTCTTCGCGATGGCACAACTGACAGCGAGACCGGGATCGGACTGAGCCTCTGCCTTCTTGCCGACGCTGCGCGTCACCGGCCGCGCAGCGTCGTAATACTTTGAACGGCTGCATGGGTGCAGCTTCGACCTATTCGGCCGCCGCTGACGGCTTGTCGAGAGCGCCGCGGCGGATCTGATCGGCTTCGATCGACTCGAACAGGGCCCGGAAGTTGCCTTCGCCGAAGCCCTCGTCGCCCTTGCGCTGGATGAACTCGAAGAAGATCGGTCCGATCACGGTCCTTGAGAAGATCTGCAGCAGGATCTTCGTCGTGCCGCCATTCACCACCCCCTCGCCATCGATCAGGATGCCGTGCTTTTTCATCCGGTCGATCGGCTCGTCATGGCCGTGGACGCGTTCGCGCGACATCTCATAATAGGTGTCCGGCGGTCCCGGCATGAATTTGAGACCATTTTCGGCCAGCTTGTCAGTGGCGTCGTAGATTGCCTCGGTGCCGACCGCAATGTGCTGGATGCCTTCGCCCTTGTACTTCTTCAGGTATTCCTCGATCTGGCTGGTATCGTCCTTCGACTCGTTCAAAGGAATCCTGATCTTCCCGCAAGGGGAGGTGATCGCCCGGCTGACGAGGCCGGTGATACGGCCGTCGATATCGAAGAAGTGGATCTGCTTGAAATTGAACAGTTCGCGGTAGAAGGCCCACCACTTGTCCATGTTGCCGCGATAGACGTTGTGGGTCAGATGGTCGAGGTAATAGAAGCCGACGCCTGCGGGCTTCGGATCACGCTCGCCCAGCCATTCGAACTCGGCATCGTAAGCAGAACCCTTCTCGCCGTAAGTCTCGATGAAGTACAAGAGCGAACCGCCGATGCCGACGATTGCCGGTACGTCGAGGCACTTATCGTTTCCAGCATAGGGCTCCGCGCCCTTCGAAACGGCATGTTCGAAAGCGTGACGGGCATCGACCACGCGCCAAGCCATGGAAGGAGCGCAAGGTCCGTGCTTGTCGACGAAGCGCATCGCATGGGAGCCCGGCTCGGCATTTAGAATGTAGTTGATATCGCCCTGCCGCCAAACGGTGATGTTTTTCGTCTTGTGTCGGGCGACTGCGGTGTAGCCCATGCGGCTGAAGAGCTCTTGCAGCTTCTCCGGCTCCGGATGGGCGAATTCGACGAACTCGAATCCATCCGTTCCGGCGGGGTTGTCGGCCGTGATTTTTGCAGGTGGTGCATCATGCGGGAACGGGCCCATCGAAAGTCTCCTCATATTCCTCCAAACTCCGCTGGAGTATGACGCAAATTCGATGCATGGTGCTTGTATTCTTGCGTGACTTGCGGGAATTTGCGCATGATTTATGCGGCAGCAAGCATTGGGATGCATGAATGGAGCAGCTTGACGGATTCGACCTCAAGATCCTCGGCGAACTGCAGCGGGACGGGCATCTGACAAACAATGAGCTTTCGGAGCGGATCGCGCTTTCGCCTTCGCAATGTTCACGGCGGCGCTCGCGATTGGAGGCGGAAGGATACATCACCGGATATCAGGCGCAGATCGATCGGCAGAAGCTGGGGCTGGATCTGATGGTGGTGATTTCGGTGACGCTCGCCACCCATAATCGCGATAATGCCAAACGCTTCGGCAAGCTGGTCTCCGGCTTGCCCGAAGTGCTGGAGGCTTATGCGCTCACCGGCGAGATGGACTACCACCTGCGCGTCGTGACACCCGACCTTGCCGGGCTTTCGCGTTTCGTCAATGACGTGCTCTTGCCGCATGACAGCGTCCAGCACGTAAAGACGTCGATCGTCTTGGAAACGCTCAAGAGTTTCGAGGGTCTGCCGATACCGGAGCGCATGAAGGGGTAGCGGTCAGTCCCGCGGTTTTTCCGATCTCTCCATCGCGCGCTCGACGGCCCGCAATCCCGTGGAGAGGGCCTCGACTTTCTCTATTCCGAGCATTGAAAGCAACTCGGCCTGATAGTCGCTCGCAAGCGCTGTCAGCTCCGCATAGGCCCGCATGCCGGATGGCGTCAGGGCCAAGTGCTCAAATCGGCGGTCGCTTCCGTCCTCCTCGCGCTTCAGCCAACGGCGCTGCTCGAGGCTGAAGACGGCGCGGCTCACTTTCGTTTTGTGCATGGAGGAATGGGTGCCGATTTCGGTAGCCGTCATGCTGCGGCGCGAGCTTCCGAGGGCGGCAAGCGTTCGCCATTCGGGCCGGGTGAGCTGGTAACGCGCCTTATATTGCGCGGCAAAGCGCAGCGCCACGAATTCCGCCGCCCGGTTCAGCCGGTACGGCAGGAATTTTTCCAGTTCGAACCCGTTCGTCGCCATGATCGGGCGTCCTTGATAGTTACAAAATAGATAGTTACGATTGCAACTAATATAGCGAGGCAAGAGGAGGTGCAAGCCATGTTGGAGAAGGCGGAAAAACAGCGCAAAGCCCCGGCCGCTCAGGAACAGGCACTTGGTTACATGCCTGGCTTCGGCAATGATTTCGAGACCGAAAGCCTGCCCGGCGCCTTGCCGCAGGGGCAGAACAGCCCGCAGAAATGCGAATACGGCCTCTATGCCGAACAGCTTTCCGGATCGCCCTTCACTGCGCCGCGCGGCACGAACGAACGCTCCTGGCTTTACCGCATTCGCCCGAGCGTACGACACACAGGGCGTTTCAAGAAGATCGATTATCCGCATTGGAAGACTGCGCCGCACATCGCCGAGCACTCGCTGGCGCTCGGACAACTGCGCTGGAGCCCGCTGCCGACGCCTGCGAAAACGCTGGACTTCCTTGAAGGCATCCGCACCATGACGACGGCGGGCGACGTGCTGACGCAGTCCGGCATGGCCGCGCATGCCTATGCCTTCAACGCCGACATGGTGGACGATTATTTCTTCAATGCCGACGGAGAGCTGCTGATCGTCCCGCAGACGGGGGCGATCCGCGTCTTCACCGAACTCGGCAAAATGGACGTGGAACCCTCGGAAATCTGCCTCGTGCCGCGCGGCACGATGTTCAAAGTCACGCTCCTCGGCAAGGAAGAGGTCTGGCGCGGTTATATCTGCGAGAATTACGGCGCCAAATTCACGCTGCCGGATCGCGGACCGATCGGCGCCAACTGCCTAGCCAACCCGCGCGACTTCAAGACGCCGGTTGCAGCTTTCGAGGACAAAGAAACGCCGTGCCGAGTGCATGTGAAATGGTGCGGCTCCTTCCATGTCACCGAGATCGGCCATTCGCCACTCGATGTCGTGGCGTGGCACGGCAATTACTCCCCGTATAAATACGACCTCAAAACCTTCTCGCCCGTCGGCGCGATCCTTTTCGATCATCCGGATCCGTCCATCTTCACGGTGCTGACGGCGCCGTCGGGTGAGGAAGGCACGGCGAACGTCGATTTCGTCATCTTCCCGCCGCGTTGGCTGGTCGCCGAACATACGTTCCGGCCGCCCTGGTATCATCGTAACATCATGAGCGAATTCATGGGTCTGATCCACGGCCGATACGACGCCAAGGAGGAGGGCTTCGTGCCCGGCGGCATGAGCCTGCACAACATGATGTTGCCGCACGGCCCGGATTCCACCGGCTTCGAGAAGGCGTCGAACGGCGAATTGAAGCCGGTGAAGCTCGAAAACACCATGGCCTTCATGTTCGAGACCCGTTTCCCGCAGCAATTGACCAAATTCGCCGCCGAACTCGAGACGCTGCAGGATAACTATATCGACTGCTGGGCCGGGCTTGAGCGGAAATTCGACGGCACGCCCGGAATCAAGTGACTTTCAGCGGAAAACCGTGACATGCTGCCCAAATCCGCGCCGTCCGGCGCGGATCAACAGAACACACCGGGAAACACCAGCCTATGAAACTCGCGACGCTGAAAGATTCCACCCGCGACGGCAAGCTCGTCGTGGTCTCGAAAGATTTGACCCGTTGCTCCGAGGTCGGCCACATTGCCCGCACGCTTCAGTCCGCGCTCGATGACTGGGCCCATGCCGGACCTCGGCTCGCGCGTGTCGCCGAGGGCATTGAGACCGGTTCCCAGCCGACCATGCGGTTTCATGAGCACGATGCGGCTTCGCCGTTGCCGCGCGCGTTTCAGTGGGCCGATGGCTCTGCGTATGTCAACCACGTGGAGCTGGTCAGGAAGGCGCGCAATGCCGAGATGCCGGCGAGTTTCTGGACCGACCCGCTGATCTATCAGGGCGGCTCCGACAGCTTTCTCGCTCCCCGCGATCCGATCGCGATGGCAGACGAGGCCTGGGGCATCGATATGGAGGGCGAGGTCGCGGTGATCGTTGACGACGTGCCGATGGGCGCGACGCTCGAAGAGGCGCGGGAGGCGATCCGCCTTATCATGCTCGTCAACGACGTTTCGCTGCGCGGCCTCATTCCGGCCGAGCTCGCCAAGGGCTTTGGCTTCTTTCAATCAAAGCCGTCCTCCGCCTTCTCACCCGTCGCGGTGACGCCCGACGAGCTAGGCGATGCCTGGGACGGCAGCAAGCTGCATCTGCCGCTTCACGTCGATCTTAACGGCAAACCCTTCGGCCGTGCCAATGCGGGTATCGACATGACCTTCGACTTTCCCCAGCTCATCGCGCACGCCGCGCGGATCCGGCCGCTCGTGGCCGGCACGATCATCGGCTCGGGCACCGTTTCCAACAAGCTCGACGGCGGGCCGGGCAAGCCGGTTTCGGAAGGCGGGGCGGGCTATTCCTGCATCGCCGAAATGCGCGTGATCGAGACGATCGACAGCGGCGCGCCGAAGACGCATTTCCTGAAGTTCGGCGATGTGGTTCGGATCGAGATGAAGGATCGTACCGGCCATTCGATCTTCGGCGCGATCGAGCAGACGGTGGAAAGATACGAGCGCGCCTGACGGTGCGAAAGGTCGATCGGAGGCGACGTGATGAACGAAACCGTTCTTTACGACTATTGGCGCTCGTCAGCGAGCTATCGGGTGCGGATCGCGCTCAATCTCATCGGTGAAAACTACCGCTCCGTTCCGGTCGATCTGCTCGCCAAGGCGCATCGCGGGCCGGAGCATCTCACCCGAAACCCGCAAGGGCTCGTGCCGGTGCTCGACGTCGATGGCGAGCGTTTGACCCAATCGCTCGCCATCATCGAATACCTGGCCGAAACGCGGCCCAGCAGTTGCTTCCTTCCAGTCGACGTGATTGGTCGTCAGCGGGTGCGCGCACTTTCCTATGCGATCGCCATGGATATTCACCCCGTCTGCAATCTCGGAGTGGTTGCCCATGTCATGGCGAATGCCGAGGACGGCGAGGCGGCAAGGCGGGCCTGGATGCGGAAGTTCATCGGCGAGGGTCTCGCTGCCTTCGAACGAATGCTGAATCACCCCTCGATCGGAGAGTTCTGTCACGGCGACCGGCCGACCATGGCGGATCTCTGCCTCGTGCCCCAGGTCTATAACGCGCGGCGCTGGGACGTCGATCTTTCGGCTTGTCCACGGACCGTCGCAATCGATGCGAACTGCGCCAAGATCGAGGCTTTCGCCAAGGCACATCCCGATCGAGCGAAGCGCTAGCTCCCGACTTTGCGGTCACACCGCCAGTTGCGGCCCGCTCAACCGTGGCCCGTTCCGTCCAGCCGATGTCGCGAATGGATCGGCGGGCCGCAGATCGTCACGCTAGTTTTCGCGTGACTGCCCGTATAAGGGGGCCGGAAACACCTCAAGAACGAGAGACCCATCGATGAAAAGCTATGTGCTGACCGTCACCTGTAAATCCACCCGCGGCATCGTCGCCGCCGTCACCGGCTACCTTGCGGAAAAGGGCTGTTACATCAGCGACAGTTCGCAATTCGACGATCTCGAAACGGGTCTCTTCTTCATGCGGCTCACCTTCATCAGCCAGGAAGGCGCGAAGCTGGAGGAGTTGCGCGAAGGCTTCGGCCCAGTCGTGAAGCGCTTCGATATGACGATGGATATCCGCGATTCCGAAGAGCGCATGAAGGTGCTGTTGATGGTGTCGCG
The DNA here is from genome assembly GCF_029892045.1 of Sinorhizobium numidicum. NCBI lineage: Bacteria > Pseudomonadati > Pseudomonadota > Alphaproteobacteria > Hyphomicrobiales > Rhizobiaceae > Sinorhizobium > Sinorhizobium numidicum. The sequence continues at coordinate 3,381,051 of NZ_CP120368.1, read as the reverse complement.
CTTCGGCCATTGCCTCAACGACCTGCTCTACCGCTGGAAGATCGGCGCGCTGCCGATCGATATCGTCGGCGTCGTCTCCAACCATTTCGACTACCAGAAGGTGGTCGTCAACCACGACATCCCCTTCCACCACATCAAGGTGACGAAGGAGAACAAGCCGCAGGCCGAGGCGCGGCTGATGGAGATCGTCGAGCAGAGCGAGGCCGAGCTGGTCGTGCTTGCCCGCTACATGCAGGTGCTGTCCGACCCGCTCTGCAAGAAGATGTCGGGGAAGATCATCAACATCCACCATTCCTTCCTGCCGAGCTTCAAGGGCGCCAACCCGTACAAGCAGGCCTATGAGCGCGGCGTCAAGTTGATCGGCGCGACGGCGCATTACGTCACCGCCGATCTCGATGAAGGCCCGATCATCGAGCAGGACATCGCCCGCATCACCCATGCGCAGAGCGCCGAGGACTATGTGTCGATCGGCCGCGACGTCGAAAGCCAGGTGCTGGCGCGCGCCGTGCACGCCCATATCCACCAGCGCTGCTTCATCAACGGCAACCGCGTCGTCGTCTTCCCGCCGAGCCCCGGCAGCTACGCCTCCGAGCGCATGGGCTGAAGAGGCGTCAGCGCCGTCATTGGATGCATGCCGCCGGCGTTGCCTTGCCGCATTCGGCGACTATAGTCGTTCGTGGATCATATGGGCGCGATGCGGATGGCCGCCTCTCACCTTAGCCCTCTCCCCGCAGGCCGGGAGAGGGGAGGCGGTGCCCCATCTCTCTTCTCCCGCCAAGCGGAGGGAAGGTCGCAGCAGCGGGATGAGGGGCTGAAGTCTGCCTATTCCATGATCGCGCAATCGAAGGCCGAGCGATCATCGGCCGTGTGGGAGGACTAAGATGAGCAATCGCGATCCGGTGGTTATCGTTTCGGCGGCGCGCACGCCGATGGGCGCCTTTCAAGGTGGTCTAAAGGATCTGGCGGCGCCTGAGCTAGGGTCGATCGCTTTGAAGGCGGCTTTGGATCGCGCCAGCCTCAAGGCAGTCGACGAAGTTCTGATGGGCAATGTCCTCCCGGCGGGTATTGGACAGAACCCCGCCCGGCAGGCCGCGTTCGGCGCCGGACTCGGACAGGAAACCCCGTCGACGACGGTCTCGAAGGTCTGCGGCTCCGGCATGAAAGCGCTGATGCTCGGACATGACGCGCTTCTCTCCGGGAGCGCGGCGGTCGTGGCTGTCGGCGGCATGGAGTCGATGAGCAACGCGCCATACCTCCTGCCCAAGGCTCGCGGCGGATTTCGGCTCGGGCATGGCGAGGTGAAGGACCACATGTTCGTCGACGGGCTGGAGGATGCCTATTCCGGGCGCCTGATGGGCACCTACGCCGAGGACACCGCCGAGCACTACCAGTTTTCCCGCGCCGATCAGGACGCCTTCGCGCTCCGCTCGCTCGAGCGGGCCCTGAAAGCGGCGGAGGACAAGTCCTTTTCTGAGGAAATCGCGACCGTCACGGATGCCGGCAGACGCGGGAGCGCCAATCTCGAGCGCGACGAGCAGCCGATGAAGGCCGATCCGGCAAAGATCCCGAAGCTGAAGCCCGCCTTCCGCGACGGCGGCAGCGTCACCGCAGCGAACTCCTCGTCCATCTCCGACGGAGCTGCGGCGCTCATCCTGATGCGGGCGACTGAGGCGGAAAAGCGCGGGCTGACGCCGCTTGCGATCGTTGCCGGCCACGCCGGCCATGCGCAGGAGCCTGGCTGGTTCACGACGGCGCCGATCGGCGCCATTGAAAAGCTCATCGACAAGCTCGGTTGGGAGAAGGCAAGCGTCGGCCTTTACGAGATCAACGAAGCCTTCGCCGTGGTCGCCATGGCGGCGATCCGCGATCTCGAGCTTTCCGACGACATCGTCAACATCCACGGCGGCGCCTGCGCGCTCGGCCACCCGATCGGCGCATCAGGCGCCCGCATTGTCGTCACATTGCTCCATGCGATGCGCGCGAACGGCGTCAAGCGCGGCATCGCCTCGCTCTGCATCGGCGGCGGCGAAGCGACGGCGGTGGGGCTGGAGTTGTTGCAGTAGAGTTTACGGCATCCAAGATGGCCCCTTGCCCTGACCCTCTCGCCGCTTGCGGGGAGAGGGGACATGAGGGCACCCCGCCGCCTACTCAGATATGCAGCGCGTGACCGAGCGCCTTCAGGCACGCCTCCTGGAACGCCTCCGACTGGCTCGGGTGTGCGTGAATGGTGCCGGCAATATCCTCCAGGCGCGCGCCCATTTCGATCGCCAGCGCGAAGGCGGCGGACAGCTCCGAAACACCATGGCCGGCCGCGTGGATGCCGAGGACAAGGTGGTTGTCGGCACGCGCGACGACGCGCATGAAACCATCTTCGGCAAGCGTCGTCATCGCTCTGCCGTTCGCCTGGAAGGGGAATTGCCCGATCCTGACCTCGATGCCGGCCGCGCGCGCCTCTTCCGGCGAGAGGCCGGCACTGACGATCTCCGGATCGGTGAAGCAGATGGCCGGAACGCAGCGCTTGTCCCAGCTTCGCTTCTGGCCGGCGACGATTTCGGCCACCATCTCCCCCTGCGCCATGGCGCGATGGGCGAGCATCGGTTCGCCGGTCACGTCGCCGATGGCATAGATGCCGCGCATCGAGGTTCGGCATTGATCGTCGATGCGGATGAACTTGCCCGAGCGGTCGAGGTCGATCTCTTCCAGTCCCCAGCCTTCGGTCACCGGTCGGCGTCCGACGGTCACAAGCACTTTTTCGGCAAGCACCTCGAAGGCGCGGCCGTTCTGTTCGGCAAGGAGGCCGCGCCGGTCTGCCGACAGACGCTTTGCAGCCGTTCGCGTGAAGACCTCGACGCCGAGCTCACCCAGACGCTTCATAACCGGCTTCGACAAGTCTGCGTCGTATTGCGGTAGAATGCGGTCCAGCGCTTCGAGCACAGTGACCTTGGAACCGAGCTTGGCGAAGGCGGTGCCGAGCTCGAGGCCGATATAGCCGCCGCCGATAACCGCCAGTGTCTCAGGCACCTGCGTGAGCGCCAGCGCCTCGGTCGAGGAGATGACGCTGCTGCCGAACGGCAGGTCGGGGAGCTCGACTGGCGCCGAACCGGTGGCAATGACGACCGCTTCCGCGCGAATCCGCTGTATGCCGGTTTCCGTCTCCACGTCCACGGTCTTGCCGTCGATGAACCGTGCTTCGCCGACAACCGCCTTGACGCCTGCCTTCTTTAACAGGCCTGTTACGCCGCCATTCAGGCGGCCGACGATGCCGTCCTTCCAGGCGACCGTCCGCTTGAGATCGATTGCGGGCGCGTTCAAGGAAAGTCCGAGCGGGCTCTTGCCGGAGGCGGCTGCCCCAAGCTTGTGAAACTCCTCGGCCGCATGGATCAGTGCCTTGGACGGTATGCAACCGACATTGAGGCAGGTGCCGCCGGCCTTCGCCTTTTCGACGATTACCGTATCAACGCCGAGCTGGCCTGCTCGGATCGCGCAGACATAACCGCCGGGACCGGCGCCGAGCACCAGGAGCTTGCAGGAAATTTCCTTCATGGTCACATCACCCTTCAACGAAAATCAGCGCCGGCGTTTCGAGCAATGTCTTCAGCCGCTGAACGAAGGTGGCGGCATCCCAACCGTCGATGACGCGATGGTCGAAGCTTGAGGAAAGATTCATGATCTTGCGCGGCACGAACTGCGTGCCGTCCCAGACCGGACGGATAGCAATCTTATTGACGCCGATGATCGCGACCTCTGGATGATTGATCACCGGCGTCGAGGCAATGCCGCCGAGCGCGCCGAGAGAGCTGATGGTGATCGTCGAGCCGGTCAGTTCGTCGCGCGTTGCGGTTCCGCTTCTGGCGGCTTCGGCCAGCCGGTTCAATTCCGCGGCGCAGTCCCAAATGGTGCGTGCCTCGGCATGGCGGACGACCGGTACGGTCAATCCGGCGGGGGTCTGGGTGGCAATGCCGATATGCACGGCCGCGTGGCGATGGATGATGCCGGCATGATCGTCGAAGGTGGCGTTGACGCCGGGCTGTTCGGCAACGGCCTTGACGAGCGCTCGCATCAGGAAGGGCAGGATCGTCAGCTTCGGCTGGTCCGGCTTGCGATCACGGTTCATCGTCGCGCGCAGCTCCTCGAGCGCCGTCGTGTCGACCTCTTCCACATAGGTGATGTGGGGGATGCGCGAGGTGGAGAGCGACATCTTTTCGGCGATCCGCCGCCGCAGGCCGGTAATCTTGATTTCCTCGACCGCCGTCTTGCGGGCGAGGCCTACCTGGGGCGGCACGGGCTCGGCCCCGCGGCTGATGAAGAGGTCCAGATCCTCATGTGTGATCCGGCCGGCGGGGCCTGTGCCGATCACCTGCCTCAAATCGACGCCGCTCTCTTTGGCGCGCAGTCTCACCGCCGGCGAGGCGAGCGGCTTCTTCGATATGTCATGCGCCTCTCGGGCCGCTGGCGCTGGCGGCTGGCTGGGTTCGGCCTTCTCAGGCTTCGGCGCCGCTTTGGCTGTCGGGGCTGAGACGGCGACCGGTTCCTCCAGCACCGCTTCGGCAAGTGCCTCCGGAACGCTGTCAGGGGGTGGCTCGCCACCTTCGCCGGCGACCTCGATCCGCACGAGCGGCGCCTTCACGGCGACCGTATCGCCGATGTCAGCACCGAGCCACAGCACCTTGCCGGAGACCGGCGAAGGAATTTCGACCGTCGCCTTGTCCGTCATGACAGCGGCCAGGACCATGTCTTCGCGCACCGGATCACCGGGCTTCACGTGCCATTCGACGAGCTCGGCCTCGGCGACGCCTTCGCCGACATCGGGCATCTTGATGATGAATTCGCCCATGGCGTCAGCCCTCCATCACTTCGGTAAGCGCGCGGCCGACGCGCGCCGGGCCGGGGAAATAGTCCCATTCCTGGGCGTGCGGGTAGGGGGTATCCCAGCCGGTCACCCGGACGACCGGCGCTTCGAGATGATAGAAGCAATGCTCCTGCACGAGGGACACGATCTCCCCGCCGAAACCAGACGTCAGCGTTGCCTCGTGCACGACGACGCAGCGCCCGGTCTTCGTCACCGACTGCACGATTGTTTCGAGATCGAGCGGCAACAGGCTGCGCAGGTCGATTATTTCCGCATCGATTCCGGTTTCCTCCGCCGCTGCGAGCGCCACATGCACCATCGTGCCATAGGTGATCACGGTCACCGCGGAACCCTTGCGGCGGATTTCCGCCTTGCCGATCGGTATCGTGTAGTGCCCCTCCGGCACCTCGCCGAGCTCGTGCTTCGACCAGGACGTGACCGGGCGTTCGTGATGTCCGTCGAAGGGGCCGTTATAGAGCCGCTTCGGCTCCAGAAACATCACCGGGTCCGGATCCTCGATCGCCGAGATCAGGAGCCCCTTGGCGTCATACGGGTTCGATGGCACGATGACCTTCAGGCCGCAGACATGGGTGAAAAGCGCCTCCGGGCTCTGACTGTGGGTCTGGCCGCCGAAGATGCCGCCGCCGGTTGGCATGCGCAGCACGATAGGGCAGCTGAAGTCGCCATTCGAGCGGTAGCGGATGCGCGCGGCCTCCTGGGTGATCTGGTCGTAGGCGGGATACATGTAATCGGCGAACTGGATTTCGACGCAGGGCTTCAGGCCATAGGCGGCCATGCCGATCGCCGTGCCGACGATGCCGGATTCGCTGATCGGCGTATCGAAGCAGCGCGTCTTGCCGTATTTCGCCTGGAGTCCTTGCGTGCAGCGGAACACGCCGCCGAAATAGCCGACGTCCTCGCCGAAGACGACGACGTCCTCGTCGCGTCCCATCGAAACGTCCATGGCGCTGCGCACCGCTTCGATCATTGTCATTCTGGCCATGTCAATATCCTGCCTTCTGCCGCTGGCGGCGGATATGCCGCGGCATCTCGGCGTAGACGCCTTCGAAGATATCGCGCACGGAAGGCCTGCCGCCGGCATGCAGCGTGCCGTGGGCCTCCGCCTGCTTCTGCGCCTGGATCACTTCGTCCATGATTTCCGCCTCAGCCTGCGCATGCCGCTCTTCCGACCAGACGCCGCGCACGATCAGGTGCTTCTTCAGCCGGAGCACCGGGTCGCCGAGCGGCCAGGCTTCCGATTCCGTCTTCGGCCGATAGGCGCTCGGATCGTCGGAGGTCGAATGCGCGCCGACCCGGTAGGTCACGTATTCGATCAGCGTCGGGCCGAGATTGCGCCGTGCCCGCTCGGCTGCCCAGCGTGCCACCGCATAGACGGCAAGATAGTCGTTGCCGTCGACACGCAGCGACGGAATGCCGAAGCCGAGCCCGCGGGCGGCGAAAGTGCCGGAGCCGCCGCGGGCGATGCCCTGGAAGGTCGAGATCGCCCATTGATTGTTGACGATGTTCAGAATGACGGGTGCCTTGTAAGTGGAGGCGAACACAAGAGCGGAATGAAAATCCGATTCTGCCGTCGATCCATCGCCGATCCAGCCGGCGGCAATCCGCGTGTCGCTCTTGATGGCGGAGGCCATTGCCCAGCCCACGGCCTGGACATATTGCGTGGCGAGGTTGCCGGAAATGGTGAAGAAGCCGTGCTCCTTCGACGTATACATGACTGGCAGTTGCCGACCGTGGCAGGGATCCTTCTCGTTCGAGAAGATCTGGTTCATCATGTCGACCATCGGATAGTCGTCGGCAATCAGAAGCCCGGCCTGACGGTAGGTCGGGAAATTCATGTCACCCTTGCGAAGCGCCTTGCGGAAGGCGCAGCTCACCGCCTCCTCGCCGAGATGCTGCATGTAGAAGGAAGTCTTGCCCTGCCGTTGCGCCATCAGCATGCGGGCGTCGAAGGCGCGCAGCATCATCATGTGCCTGAGGCCCGTCAGCAATTCCTCGTCAGACAGGAGTCCGGCCCACGGACCGACGGCTTCGCCTTCGCGGTTGAGTACGCGGATGATCGAGAAGGCAAGATCGCGGATCGTCTCCGGGTCGACATCGACCTCAGGCCGGGGGACCGACCCCGCCTTCGGAATCTTGACGTTGGAAAAATCGGGCTGGTCGCCCGGCCGAACGGCCGGTTCGGGGACATGCAGACTTAGTCGACTGAATTCATCCATGCGGGTTCCGGCCTCCCTTCCGGATTGCGTATCCACGCAAGTCAATGCCCGGGCGAACGGTCTTGCAGATCTTGCGACTTGGATGGTGGATGCCGGTCGCCGCTAGGGTGCTCCTCCGCCCTAGGCTGCCACACCGGCGCCAACCCCGTTCTGCCAAAGGGTTATGCTGACAGACTGCCACGAGTCCGGGGTTAGATGAAGGATTTTCGACACCGCGCCCGGCATGTCTTGAAGAAAGACAGATTCGTGCCGGCGCATGCGCCGGGCCGATTGCGGAGAGGAGATCGTTTGCTGCCGCGGGTAATTTTCTTTCGCGATCGGCTCCGGGGGCAGGCCGCCGGAGGGCGCCTCAGACGGGCGGCGCGATCTCGATCGGCGTGCCGTCGGAGAAGCGCGACAATCGAAACGCGGCAGGATCGACGATCGGCCTGTCTCCGGTGACGAGGTCGGCGACAAGATGTCCGGCGCCAGGGCCGATGCCGAAGCCGTGGCCGGAGAAGCCGGTGGCGATAACGAGTCCCGGCAGGTTTTCTGCATGGGAAATGACCGGCACCGCATCGGGCGTCACATCGATCAGGCCGGCCCAGATCTGCACCGGCTCGACCTGGCGGAGTGCCGGAAAGACCGTCCTTGCTTCAGCAAAGGCCCTGAGAACGGAACGTGGGTCGGGCCGCGGGTCGAGGATGCGGTGCCGCTCGAAGGCGCCTGGCCGATCGAGCGGCGCGGGCGCGATCTCGAAGAACTCGCGCCAGCTCTGGCCGCTGAGCCCCACCTGCACGGATTCGCCCTCGGCTCTGCGCGCCGGCTGAAAATCGTGGAAGAAGACAAAGCTGTCCGGCACGACCGGGTGCAGGTTGGCGCCGCCGTCGGCGATCGTATAGCCGCCGTCGAGACGCTTTCGGTAGGCAAAGGTCGCCGTCGCGCCAGCGCCTTCAGGACCACTCTCGATCGGCACGGTTCTAAGTACGGTGTTGCGCACCTTCAGTTGTGGCAGCCGGATTTCAAGTCCCTTGCAGAAGAGCCGCGACCATGCGCCGCCGGCAAGCACCACCGTTGCGGTCTCGATGCGGCCCTTCTCGGTTACGACGGCGCTGATCCGGCCGGCGCTTCTTTCAATCCCACGCACGGCGCAGCCGGTGACGATATGCGCACCGGCGCGCCGTGCTCCGGCCGCGATCGCCGGAACCGCCTTCTGCGGCTCTGCCCGGCCATCGCTCGGCGTATAAAGGGCGCCTTTGTAGCGCGTCACTGCTCCGGTCATAACCGTGTGCGTTTCGTCCGCGCCGATCTGCCGGCTATCGACGCCATGATCCCTGGCATGCGCCAGCCAGGCATCGCGATTGGTGATGTCCTCTTCGGTTTCCGAGATATAGAGGATGCCGCTGCGGCGAAATCCGGTCTCGCCGCCAACGCGTGCGTCAAGCGTGTCCCAGATCTTCAGCGAAGCCATGGCGAGCGGGATCTCGCGCCGGTCGCGGCCCATGACCCGCACCCAGCCCCAGTTTCGGCTCGATTGTTCGCCGCCGAGGATGCCTTTCTCGCAGAGCACCACTTGCACGCCGCGCTCGGCGAGGAAAAGCGCCGTGCTGACGCCGATGATGCCGCCACCGATGATGACGACATCGGCCCTCGGCGGCAGCGAATTGTCCGTGATGACGGGGTCGAGTGCAGGACCGGGCATGAACGCCTCATTAAACGGTTCTTTGAGCCTTTCTATCGCTGCATTCATCGGGCTTTGCGATCAAGAGTGTGGGAGCAGGTCCCGCCTGCCATGCACAGTTCTTCCGTGTGTAGCGGTGTAAGCGCGGCCTGTCATTCATCTGTCTTTTCTCGATAAAGATACGATTTGCTCGCTTGACAGATCGGCAGGGTTCGATGTCTGTTGGAAGTCGCGCCGCGGCCGAGCGCGCGAACCATGACGAATCCTAGCGGTATTGATGAGGCGGAGAGATGAGCGGACTTCTGGCGGGCAAGCGAGCGGTGATCACTGCTGCGGCGCAAGGCATAGGCCGTGCGGCGGCTGAGGCTTTCAGCCGGGAAGGAGCGTCGGTAATTGCGACAGACATCAACGAGGAGAAGCTCACGGAGCTTGCTGCGCAGGGTATGGAGGTGGCGAAGCTCGACGTATTGAGCGGAGATGCGATCACCGATTTTGCGTCGCGCACCGGCGATGTCGACGTCCTCTTCAACTGCGCCGGCTTCGTCCACGCGGGCACGATCCTTGAGGCGAGCGATAAGGACTACGATTTCGCCTTCGATCTCAACGTCAAATCGATGTTCCGGCTGATCCGTGCTTTCCTGCCCGGCATGATCACGAAGGGCAGCGGTTCGATCATCAACATGTCTTCGGTCGCCGGCGTACCCATGGGCGTGCCGAACCGCTTCGTCTATTCCGCCAGCAAAGCAGCCGTCGTTGGCCTTACCAAATCGGTGGCGATGGATTTCATCGGCAAGGGAATTCGCTGCAACGCGATCGCGCCCGGCACCGTGCAATCGCCGTCGCTCGAGGAGCGCATGCGGGCCCAGGGCAATTACGAGGAGGCGCGCGCCGCCTTCATCGCCCGCCAGCCGATGGGCCGCCTCGGTACACCCGAGGAGATCGCGGCACTCGCCGTCTATCTCGCCAGCGACGCTTCGGCCTACACGACCGGCCAAGTGCATGTCATCGATGGCGGCATGAGCCTCTGATGGTCGACGCGGCGGGGCTTTTCGAGCCTCGTCGCAGCCTCTATGCTCGCGCGCATGCCTGACGCCGACAACGAGCTTCGCCCGATCCTGCGCATCGATTTCCCGTCCGAAGACCGCCTCGGGCGTGGCAAGATCATGCTTCTGGAACTCATCCGCGAAACCGGATCGATTTCCGCGGCGGGCCGGGCGATGGACATGTCTTATCGGCGCGCTTGGCTGCTGGTCGATGCGCTGAACCGCATGTTCAAGGAGCCGTCGGTCGAGTCGCAGCGCGGCGGAAAGCAGGGCGGCGGCGCCGCGGTCACTGCGTTCGGCGAGGCGCTCATCGATCGCTTTCGAGCGATGGAAACCAAGGCCCGCGCTGCGATTGCCGACGACCTCGACTGGCTCGAAGGTGTTCGTAACCGTGGAGCGGCTTCGACCGGGGAAACCACGCCTCACGAGTAATACTGCCTCACGAATCCGTCAGTAATCCAGGGCGACAGTCTTGATGATGGCGTAGACAGGCTTTCCGGGCACGAGTTGCAGCGCGTCGCGCGAGAGGGCGGTGATGCGTGCCACGACGATATTGCCGCCACAGTCGACGCGGACGTCGACGCTGCCCTTATGGCCCTGCGACAGATCGATAATCCTTCCCTGGAAGACGTTGAGCGCACTGATCCCCTCCGGGCGCGCGGCGGCCAGCATGACGTCGCGCGCCGCAATATAGAGGCGAAGCCCGTGCCCCGCAGGGGCGACAAGGTGCGGTACACGGATGAGGCATCCGCCGGCACGCACAATTGTGAGCTCATGCTCGCGGTCATGGCTGTCGACTATGCCTTCGATCAGCGCGCCGGCTTCCCGCCGGTCGACGGAAAGCGTGGCGGCCGGCTGGCTGAGAATGGCAGCGGCATCGCCGGATGCCTTCACCCGGCCATTCTCGATCATGATGACGCGCTCTGCCAGCCGCGCAACTTCCGCGACGGAGTGACTGACATAGACGATCGGTATCCTCGTCTCGTCGCGAAGCCGCTCGAGATAGGGCAGGATTTCAGCCTTTCTCGCCTCGTCGAGAGCGGCGAGCGGCTCGTCCATCAGCAGCAGCCGCGGCGCGGCAAGCAATGCCCGGCCGACGGCGACACGCTGCCGTTCGCCGCCGGAGAGCGTCATGGGCCGGCGGTCGAGCAGATGGCCGATGCCGAGCATCTCGACGATCTTTCCGAATTCGGATTGGGACTTGCCTGCGCCCGCGAACCAGCGCCCATAGCCGAGATTTCTGCGGACGCTCAAGTGCGGAAAAAGGCGGGCCTCCTGAAACACATAGCCGAAACGGCGGCGGTGGATCGGCGTGAAGAGCTTGCGCTCGCTGTCGGCGATCACGTCACCGTCGAGAACGATGCGGCCGGCAGCGGGGCGCAAGAGGCCGGCGATAATGTTGATCAGCGAGGTTTTGCCCGAACCGGAACGGCCGAAGAGCGCCGTCACACCGCCGTCCGACCGAAAGGCGGCATCGATGGTGAAGGAGCCTATCTTGTGGTGCGCTTCGACCTCGAGGCTCATGCCGTCACCGTTCGTCTCGACGCGGCTGCCGCAAGAATTTCGGACAGCATCAATGCCGTCATGGAAACGATAATGGAGATAATGGCGAGCCGCATCGCGCCGGCGTCGCCGCCGGGCACCTGCGTGAAGGTGTAGATCGCGGCGGAGAGCGTTTGCGTCTCGCCCGGTATGTTGGAGACGAAGGTGATCGTCGCCCCGAATTCGCCCATTGCCTTCGCAAAGGAGAGGATCATGCCGGCGACGATGCCGGGAAGAATCAAGGGCAATGTGACGGTCACGAAGACCCACACCGGCCCGGCACCGAGGGTCGCGGCGGCGTCCTCGAGCTTACGATCGACGGCTTCGATCGAGAGCCGGATGCTGCGTACCATCAGCGGAAAGCCCATGACCGCGCAGGCGAGCGCCGCACCCGTCCAGCGAAACGAAAAGACGAGACCGAAATTCTCGGCAAGGAATGCGCCGACGGGTCCGCGCCGCCCGAATAGGAGCAGGAGGACGAAGCCGGTGACAACCGGCGGCAGGATGAGCGGCATATGCACGAGGCCGTTCAGGACCGACTTGCCCCAGAAGCGTCCGCGCGCAAGCGCCATGGCGGTAAGAAGCCCGAAGGGCAGGCTGGAGAGCATCGCTACGGTTGCTACCCGTAGGCTCAATCGGACCGCCGTCCATTCCGCCTCACTCAGTCCCATCCACTCCAAACCTGAACTCCTTCCTTCCTCAAAAGTCGGCGCGGCACGAAAAGACGCACGGCGCTGTAGACGGAACGTGCGGCGAAGAAACAACAATCTTGCTTCGTCATCGCCGGCGCGTTGAGCTTATTTCGATACGGTGAAGCCCTGCGCCTCAAAGAGCGCCGCGGCCTTCGGCGATTTGACGAATTCCAGATAGGCGGCTGCATCGGCATTCCGGCTATCGGCGGTGATCGCGACTGGGTAGATGATTGGCGGGTGGCTGTCTTCCGGGAAGGTTCCGGCCACCTTGACGCCCGGATCGGCTGCGGCGTCGGTCCGGTAGACGATGCCGTAGGGCGCTTCGCCGCGGGAGACGAGCAGCAGGGCGGCGCGGACGCTTTCGGCACCCGCGACTTTCTGTTCGACGGTCGGCCAGATGCCGAGCTTTTCGAGCGCCGCCTTGCCGTATTTGCCGGCGGGAACCGAATCGACCGCGCCCATCGCCAGACGCCCGTCGCCGAGGAGACCGGCGAGATCGAGGCCGGGCTTGATCTCGACGGCTTTGGCGTTGGCGTTGGCGGAAACGAGAACGATGCGGTTACCGAGCAGGTTCGAGCGGGTATCCGCCTTGATCAGCTTCTTGTCGGCAAGATAGTCCATCCAGGCAAGGTCGGCGGAGATGAAGATGTCTGCCGGGGCGCCTTGCTCGATCTGTCTTGCGAGCGCCGAACTCGCCGCATAGGAGGCGGTTGCTTCGCCGCCGCTCTCTTTTCGCCATTCGTCGTTGATCGCGTCGAGCGCGTTCTTCAGGCTTGCCGCGGCGAATACCGTCACCTTCTCCCCCGCCTGGGCAGGAGTAAAGGCTGTTGCCGCCAGAGCAAAGCCCATGGTCAATATTGCTGCCTTCAACCAGTATCGCCGTTCCTGCATCATGCCTACCACCGTGATATTCAGAAAAATATAACGATCCTTTGCTATCGTTATGTTCAAAGAAATACAATGCTGTTCGATGAAGTCGGGGCCTCGGTTTTCAGTGGATCAGGAAGAGTGGCCTGCGGCATCCGTTTTTCGCTCCCTTGAATGCGGGTCGGCTACCGGTCTAAAATTTCACAGAGAAGCAAGTGAGGTGACGATCCAAATGGATGTGACGGTCAAGCTGGAAGAGAGCTGGAAAACCGCGTTGGCGCCGGAATTCCGGCATGGCTACATGACCGATCTCAAGCGTTTCCTGCTTGAGGAGAAGCAGGAAGGTCGGCAGATTTATCCGAGGGGCAGCGAATATTTCCGGGCGCTCGATCTCACGCCCCTCGGCAGGGTGAAGGTCGTCATTCTCGGGCAGGACCCCTATCACGGTGACGGCCAAGCGCATGGGCTTTGCTTCAGCGTGCGGCCGGGCGTGCGTACGCCGCCTTCGCTCGTCAACATCTACAAGGAGCTTCAGGACGATCTCGGCATTCCGCCGGCGCGCCACGGCTTCCTCGAAAGCTGGGCGGATCAGGGCGTTCTGCTCCTGAACGCCGTGCTGACGGTGGAGCGCGGCCGGGCCGCTTCGCATCAGGGAAAGGGCTGGGAGCGATTCACGGACGCGGTGATCCGCGCGGTGAACGAGCAGGAGCAGCCCGTGGTCTTCATGCTGTGGGGCTCCTACGCGCAGAAGAAGGCGGCCTTCGTCGATCGTTCCCGCCATTTGGTGCTGACCGCACCGCATCCTTCGCCGCTCTCGGCGCATTCCGGCTTCTTCGGCTGCCGGCATTTCTCCAAGGCAAATGCCTTCCTGAAGTCGAAAGGACTCGATCCGATCGATTGGCGGCTGCCGGAAAGTCCTCCGCTGGCAATCGATCGGCAGTCCGCACCGCCGTGTTGACGCGGCCCATCGGCGACCTGTCGCGGATGGGCCTTGCCTTGGCCGCCCCGATCCGCCAAAGACGGGCCTGCGCACGGCCTGGATGCGCGGCGCGGGAACAGACGGGAGAGACGGCATGCGGCATATCCTGATCATCGGCATTGGCGCTGGCAACCCGGAACACATAACCGTTCAGGCGATCAATGCGCTGAACCGGGCCGACGTGCTCTTCATTCCGACGAAGGGCGCCAACAAGGCGGAGCTTGCCGAGGTGCGCCGGGAAATCTGCGCGCGCTACGTGACGCGAGGCGACAGCCGCACGGTCGAGTTTGCCGTACCGATCCGCCGGACCGAGGGGCGCAGCTATGGCGAGAGCGTAGACGAATGGCATGCCGGCATCGCCGCTACCTACGAAGATCTGCTGCAGCATGAGCTCAGGGAGGGGCAGAGCGGCGCCTTCCTCGTCTGGGGCGACCCGATGCTTTACGACAGCACGATCCGGATTGTCGAAAGGGTGAGAGCGCGCGGGCGGGTCGCTATCGACTTCGAAGTCGTTCCCGGCATCACCAGCCTTCAGGCGCTCTGCGCCAGCCATCGCATACCGCTCAACCTCGTCGGCAAACCGGTCGAGATCACCACGGGCCGGCGGCTGGCCGAGAGCTTCCCCGCGAAAAGCGAGACGGCGGTCGTCATGCTTGATGGCGAGCAGGCGTTTCAAGAGATCGATGATCCGGATGCCGAAATCTACTGGGGCGCCTATCTCGGCACCCCGGATGAGATCGTCATCTCCGGACGTCTCGCGGATGTGAAGGAGGATATCCTGAACGCCCGCGCTCAGGCACGGGCGCGCATGGGATGGATCATGGATATCTATCTCTTGCGCAAGGGGGCTGATTTCGATGAATAGCGGCGGCGTCGATCGCCGTCTTTGATCTCTCTCAAAGCATCGGCCCGTGCTATAGGCTTGGAGAAAATGACTGTCTGCACCAGGAAACGCTGATCTTGCCGAAGTATGGCGGACGACGATGACAAGCTGTGTTTTGCCCGGGTCTGAGCCAGACGGAGCCGGCGCAATGATGCGCCGTGGCGCCTGTCCGTCGCTGGCAAGGCCGATGCAGACCGGCGATGGCCTGCTCGTGCGTCTTCGGCCCGCGGCCGATGGTCTGACCCCGGCAGAACTGAAAGCGCTTGCCGGTGCGGCGGTGGCACATGGCAGCGGGATCCTGGAAATCACGGCGCGGGGGAATCTGCAGATCCGCGGGCTCACCGCATCGAGCGTTCCGAAGCTCGCCGCGGCGATCGGAGAGGCGGGAATTGCGATTGCCGAGGGCCTTGCGATCGAGACGCCGCCGCTTGCCGGCTTCGACCCGAATGAGATCCTCGACCCTCGGCCGCTGGCTCGCGCATTGCGGTCGGCGATCTCTCGCGAGCGACCGGCTCTGACGCTTGCGCCGAAGCTGTCGATCATCGTCGATGGCGGCGGACGCCTTCATCTTCAAGACGTCGCAGCCGACCTGCGTCTTGACGCCGTCAATCGCGAAGACGGCCTATGCTGGCTGCTTTCGATCGGCGGAACCGCGCGCTCGGCAAGGCCGGTTGCCCTGTTGAAACCGGAACGGGTCGTCCCCGCCGCCATGACGACCCTCGTGGAACTCAGCACTCTCGGTGCTGCTGCTCGCGGCCGCGACCTGAATGTGGGTCGCATCCGCGCGCGCTGTCCTTTCGACGGCACGTTGCCAGCGATAGCACATGGCGCTTCGCCTTTGCCGCCCGCCGGCATTCATGATTTCGGCCATTCCGGCCTCGTGCTCGGCCTCGGCCTTGCCTTTGCCCAGACCGATGCCGCCAATCTGACTGCGTTTGTCCAACGGGCGGAAGAGCTGGGCGCAACCGAGATACGCCTGGCGCCGCGGCATGGTCTCCTCGTCATGGGGTTTTCAAGCGAGGCGGCCGTTGTGGCGCAAAGTGTCGCGCATTCGCACGGGTTTCTCGTCTCTTGCGATGATCCGCGCAATCACATCGCCACCTGCGCCGGCAAGGGCGCCTGCGCCTCGGCGCTGATGGACACCAAGGCCGCGGCAAGGCTATTGGTCGAGGTCGGGCCTGCGCTTCTCGACGGCTCGCTGGTTGTTCATCTCTCCGGCTGCGGCAAGGGCTGCGCCAAGCCAACGGCTTCCCCGTTAACGCTGGTCGGTGCGCCATCAGGACATGCGCTTGTCGTAAATGGCACTGCTTCCGTCGCGCCGAGCGCCTACAGGGGTGAAAACGAAATAAGATCCGCGCTCGCGCGCCTCAATGCGCTGGTTCAGGAAAACAAAGACGCTGGCGAATCGGCCCGGTCCTGTCTTACACGGCTCGGGACCGCGCGCATCGCTGCAGCGTTTGAACAGGGATAGAAATGCCGGACTATGACTATATCCGCGATGGCAACGCCATCTACGAGCGTTCCTTCGCGATCATCCGGGCGGAAGCCGATCTTTCCGGCTTCTCGGAGGAGGAGGCCGATCTCGCGGTGCGTATGGTGCATGCCTGCGGCTCGGTGGAGGCTACGCGCCAATTCGTCTTCTCGCGAGATTTCGTTTCCGCTGCGCGCGCAGCGCTGAAGAACGGCGCGCCGATCTTCTGCGATGCGGAGATGGTTGCCCATGGCGTCACGCGGACGCGGCTGCCGGCAGCAAACGACGTCATCTGCACCCTTCGCGATCCGCGTACGGTCGAAATCGCCGCGGAAATTGGCAATACGCGCTCGGCGGCGGCGTTGAAGCTCTGGGGCGAACGGATCGCGGGCTCCGTCGTTGCCATCGGCAATGCCCCGACGGCGCTCTTCTATCTGCTCGAAATGCTGCGCGACGGTGCGCCGAAGCCGGCGGCGATCCTGGGCATGCCGGTCGGTTTCGTCGGCGCGGCGGAATCGAAGGATGCGCTGGCCGAGAATTCCTATGGCGTTCCCTTCGCGATCGTGCGCGGCCGTCTCGGTGGCAGTGCGATGACGGCGGCAGCGCTGAATTCGCTCGCGAGGCCGGGCCTGTGAGCGCGGCGGAGAAGGGAACACTGATTGGCGTCGGAACCGGCCCCGGCGATCCCGAACTGCTGACGGTGAAGGCGGTGCGGGCGCTCGGCGAGGCCGACGTGGTCGCCTATTTCGCCAAGGCAGGGCGCAACGGCAACGGCCGCGCCGTGGTCGAAGGCCTTTTAAGGCCGGGATTTATCGAGCTGCCGCTCTACTATCCGGTGACGACCGAGATCGACAAGGACGACAGCGCCTATAAGAGCCAGATCACCGATTTCTATAATATGTCGGCGGAGGCGGTGGCGGCGCATCTTGCGGCGGGACGAACCGTGGCGGTGCTTAGCGAGGGCGACCCGCTCTTCTATGGGTCCTACATGCATCTGCATGTGCGGCTTGCCGGCCGATTTCCGGTCGAGGTTATTCCCGGCATCACCGCCATGTCCGGCTGCTGGTCGCTTGCCGGGTTACCGCTCGTGCAGGGTGACGATGTTCTCTCGGTTCTCCCGGGCACGATGCGCGAGCGCGAGCTTCAGCGGCGCCTGGCCGATACCGAGGCTGCCGTCATCATGAAGGTCGGCCGTAACCTGGCGAAGATCCGCCGCGCCCTTAGCGCCGCCGGCAGGCTCGATGGCGCCGTCTATGTCGAACGCGGCACGATGAAAAACGCTGCGATGATCCCGCTCGGCGAGAAGCCCGACGATGAGGCGCCCTATTTTTCGCTCGTGCTTGTTCCCGGTTGGAAGGATAGGCCAGGCTGGAAGGACAGGCCATGACGGGAAAGCTTTTCATCGTCGGCACCGGTCCCGGCAATCCGGCGCAGATGACGCCGGAGACAGGGGAGGCGATTGCCGCGGCGACCGAGTTCTTCGGCTATGGCCCCTATCTCGACCGCTTGAGTCTCCGAGCCGACCAGCATCGCATTGCATCCGACAATCGCGAAGAACTGGACCGCGCCCAGACAGCTCTCGCCCGTGCTGCCGCCGGCGTCAATGTCTGTGTGGTTTCAGGCGGCGATCCGGGCATCTTCGCGATGGCAGCGGCGGTCTGCGAGGCGATCGACAAGGGTCCGGAGGAATGGCGGCAGGTCGATCTGGTGATCACGCCGGGCGTTACCGCGATGCTCGCGGTCGCCGCGCGCATCGGCGCGCCGCTCGGTCATGATTTCTGCGCCATGTCGCTCTCGGATAACCTGAAGCCGTGGGAGGTGATTACGAAACGGTTGCGGCTTGCCGCCGAAGCCGGGCTGGTGATCGCCCTCTACAATCCGATCAGCAAGGCACGGCCCTGGCAGCTCGGCGAAGCCTTCGCGATCCTGCGCGAGGTATTGCCGCCTCGCGTTCCGGTCATCTTCGGCCGCGCAGCCGGACGCCCGGACGAACGCATGACCATAATGCCGCTTGGCGAAGCCGATCCGGGCCGCGCCGACATGGCGACTTGCGTGATCATCGGTTCGCCGGAAACGCGGATCGTTGCCCGAAATGGAAGGCCGGACCTCGTTTACACGCCGCGGTCCTTCTGCGGGGAAAGCAATTGATGGATGTGTTCGAGCGCTTGTTCGCAATCACTGACCGAGGGGACATCGGCGGGCTTGCGGCGCTCGACCATGATGACTTCGATACCGAGGCTGCGTGCAGCGGCGATCTTGCCGTAAGTGGCGCCGCCACCGCTGTTCTTTGCGACCATGACATCGATTCCGTGCTGGCTGAGCAACTCCATCTCGTCCGCCTCCGCGAAAGGGCCGCAGGCGAGGATAGCGGTGACGTCCGGCAGGTTCAGCGGCGGCGTCACGGGGTCTACACTACGCACGACATAGCTATGCTGCGGCGCCCTTTCGAAGTGAAACGCCTCCTGCCGGCCGATCGCCAGGAAGGCGCGGCGCGGCGTTTCGCCGAGCGCAGTTACTGCCTCCGCCACGCTTGCGACACGCGTCCAGCGATCGCCGGCCTCGATCTTCCAGGGCGGCCGGCGCAGCGCGAAGAGCGGCGTTCCGGTAGCCTCCGTCGCCACCGCGGCGTTGTGGGAGATGCGGGCGGCAAAGGGGTGCGTCGCGTCGATGAGCAAGGAGACGTCCTCAGCCTTCAGGAAGGCGGAAAGTCCTTCCGCGCCGCCGAAGCCGCCGATGCGCGTCGGCAGCGGCTGAGGGCGCGGATCGGCCGTGCGTCCGGCAAGCGAGATCGCCGCATCGTAGCGCGGCTCGGCGGCGAGGCGTTCGGCAAGCTGTCGCGCTTCGGTGGTGCCGCCGAGGATCAGAATGCGAGGTCTGCCCATGGCTGACATCTGGAACAGTGCCTCGGCCATTGTCGCCCCCTGGTTGACCGTCATCGGTATCGGTGAGGATGGTGTAGCCGGTCTCGGCGACGAGGCCAAGCGGCTCATTGCAGCCGCGCCGGTCGTTTTCGGCGGTGCCCGCCATCTCGAGCTCGCGGCGGCGTTGATCAAAAGCGAACGCCAGATCTGGCAGAGTCCTTTCGAAAAATCCGTCGAGGCGATCGTTTCACGGCGTGGCAGTCCCGTCGTCGTGCTCGCCTCCGGCGACCCGTTCCTGTTCGGCGTCGGTGCTACGCTGGCGCGCCGCATCGACGCCGCCGAGATACGAACAATTCCCGCGCCGTCGGCATTCAGCCTGGCGGCCTCCCGGCTCGGCTGGGCACTGCAGGAGGTCGCGACCGTTTCGCTGCATGGCCGCCCGCTCGATCTCATCCGGCCGCACCTCCAACCGGGTGCGCGCGTTTTGGCGCTGACCTCCGACGAGAGCGGTCCGAAGGGAGTTGCCGAACTGCTTCGCGAAAACGGCTTCGGTCAGTCGCAGCTTACAGTTCTTGAGGCGTTGGGAGGGAAGCGCGAGCGCGTCTCACAGCAGATTGCTGCCCGTTTTGCGCTTGAAGACATCCAATCCCTAAACGTGTGCGCGATTGAAGTGGTTGCCGACGCCGGTGCGCGCGTTCTGCCGCTTGCCGCCGGTCTCGACGACGCGCTCTTCGAGCATGACGGCCAGATCACCAAGCGCGAGGTGCGGGCGCTGACGCTTTCGGCACTTGCGCCGCGCAGGGGCGAGCTTCTCTGGGACATCGGCGCCGGTTCCGGCTCGATCGCCATCGAATGGATGCTTGCGGACCCCGCCATGCGGGCAATCGCCATCGAAGCCTCGCCGGAGCGGACCGAGCGTATCGGCCGGAATGCCGCGCGCTTCGGCGTGCCGGGGCTGGTGGTTGTCGAAGGCGAGGCACCTGCGGCGTTGAACGGGCTTGCACAACCCGACGTCGTCTTCGTCGGCGGCGGCGGCAGCGAGCCGGGGGTGATGGAAGCCGCAATCGCCGCGCTTCGGCCCGGCGGCCGGCTGGTAGCGAATGCCGTGACGACAGAGATGGAAGCCGTGCTCATCGGTCATCACGCACGACTTGGCGGCTCGCTGATCCGGATCGACATTGCTCGGGCGTCGCCGGTCGGCAGGATGACGGGCTGGCGGCCGGCGATGCCGGTCACGCAGTGGTCGTGGGTCAAAGCCTGAATATTCATGAGAGGATAGATTAATGACGGTGCATTTCATCGGCGCAGGCCCAGGTGCGGCAGATCTGATCACGGTCAGAGGCAGGGACCTGATCGGCCGCTGCCCCGTCTGCCTCTATGCCGGATCGATCGTATCGCCGGAGCTTCTGCAATATTGCCCGCCGGGAGCGCGTATCGTCGATACGGCGCCGATGTCGCTCGACGAGATAGAGGCGGAATATGTCCGCGCGGCGGCAGCCGGTGAGGACGTTGCACGGCTGCATTCCGGCGATCTTTCCGTCTGGAGTGCCGTCGCCGAGCAGATCCGGCGTCTTGAAAAACATGGCATCGCCCATACGATGACGCCGGGCGTGCCGGCGTTCGCTGCCGCCGCGGCGACGCTCGGCCGCGAACTGACGATTCCGACGGTCGCGCAGAGCCTGGTGCTGACCCGCGTTTCCGGCCGGGCGTCGCCGATGCCGAACAGGGAAACGCTTGCTGCCTTCGGTGCCACGGGCTCAACCCTGGCGATCCACCTCGCCATCCATGCGCTCGATCGCGTCATCGAGGAACTGACACCGCTTTACGGCGCCGATTGCCCCGTCGCGATCGTCGTCAAGGCGTCGTGGCCCGATGAGCGGGTGCTGCGCGGCACGCTCGGCGATATCGCCGCCAAGGTCGCGGCTGAGCCGATCGAACGAACTGCGCTGATTTTCGTCGGGCCGGGGCTCGAGGCATCGGATTTCCGTGAGAGTTCGCTCTACGACCCTGCCTATCAGCGCCGCTTTCGTGGACGCGAATAGAGCGACCGTATTCCGCGTTCGTCATTCCGGGTCCGCTTCGGCCGATGGCTTCGGCTTTCGAGGAATGCCCTGCCGTTCCTCGACGCGGTCACGATAGAGAGCAGCCTGGCCAAGCAGCATCAGGGTCACCGGCGTCGTCACCGTCACGAAGAAGATGATCAGCAGTTCATGAAAGATCCAGCGGCTCTGCAATACCGCGAAGCAAAGGATGGACGCGAGGCAGATGAGTATCGTGCCGCCGCTGGTCGCAATCGTCGGAGCGTGCAGGCGCTCATAGAAATCGGAAAGACGCACCAGCCCGAGCGATCCGACGAGCGTCGTCGCCGCACCGGAAAGCAGCAGCGCGCAGACGGCGATCGCAGCCCAAGGCGGGAGGTCGGTGAGATGGGTCATTCGATGACCTCGCCGCGCATGAGGAATTTCGCAAAAGCGATGGACGAGGCGAAGCCGATCAGCGCAATGATCAGCGCGATTTCGAAATAGATCGTGTTCGCCGTACGAATGCCGAAGGCAAGCAGCATCAGCATCGCGTTTATGTAGAGCGTGTCGAGCCCGAGGATTCGATCCTGGCCCCGCGGGCCCTTGACGATGCGGTAGAGAGCAAAGGCCATCGCAATCGCAAGCATCACCTGCGCAAGGAGGACCGACCAGATGATCGCAAGCTCCATCATTGGAATATCTCCTTCAATCCGGCTTCGTAGCGCTTGACCGTGCGCCGCCACACATCCTCGTTCTCCATGTCAAGCACGTGGAACAGCAGTTTCTTCTGGCGCCGATCATATTCCAGCCATGCCGTACCCGGCATTGCCGTCAGGATGCAGGCGAGCAGAGCCAGCGCGTTCTCGTCGTCGAGCTCGAGGTCGACGGTCATGAAGCCGGAATTTGCCCTTCGCCGTCGCGAACGCAGGATGATCAGGGCGACGGCGATGTTCGAGCGGATGACGTCGGCGATGACGCCGTAACTGAAGCCGGCCGCGCGCCGCAGACGGTGAAGATGCGATCTTTTGGGCTGCAGTTTCAGCGTTACCCAGGCAAGGACCGTGCTTAGAACCAGGCCGATCAGGATCGAACCCGGCGCCACGGACTGGTTCAGCAGCAGCCACATGATGAAAAGGGCGGCCGAGAGCAGCGGGTAGGGAAACCAGGTGCGCATCCGCTATCGGCCTCCGGCTCTCGGCGCGGAGAGGACCCGCTCGCTATGGGCCAAGGGTGAGAGCAGATCGTCGGCGGTGGCCTGCATGTAGCGCATGGCTGGCCCGGCCTGCAGGCTGAGGAAGATACAGGCGCCGAGCAGAACAGCAACCGGTGTGATTTCGATGATGACGACGCGCGGCAGGGTACCCTCTATCGAGGCCCAGAAGGTACGGATGCCGATGCGGTTCATGGCGATCATGGCAGCCAGTCCCGACAGGATGAGAAGCGCCACATAGGTCCAGTCGGCGGCGGTCATCGCGCTTGCGAGGTCGGTATTCGGCATGTCGAGGAGGCCGCGCATGATCGCGAACTTGGCAATGAACCCCGATAGGGGCGGCAGGCCGGCCAAAAGCACGGCGCAGAGGCAGAAGCAGAGGCCGAGGACCGCCATCGTACCGGGTATGGCGACGCCTACCTCTTCCTCTTCTTCATCCTCATCGAAGTCGCCGTAGGCCTCCATCGTCACCGCCAGAACGTCGGCACCGGCGTCGCGGCCGCGCTCGACGAGCTCGATGAGCAGGAAGAAGGCGGAGATCGTCAGCGTCGAGCTGACCAGGTAGAAGAGCGCACCGGCCAACATGCCTTGATGCCCGAGGCCGATCGCCGCGAGCAGCGTTCCGGAGGAGACGAGAACCGAATAGCCGGCGAGGCGGCCCATCGCTTGCGACGCAAGCACGCCGATGGCGCCAAAGGTGATCGTCAGCATGCCGCCGACGACGAGCCAGCTCTGACCGAAACCGGCCGATGCTCCCGCGGCGGTGCCGAAAATGAGCAGATTCAGGCGGATGATGATGTAGATCCCGACCTTGGTTAGGATCGCGAAGACAGCGGCAACCGGCGGCGTCGCCGCGGCGTAGGCCGTCGGCAGCCAGAAGCTGAGCGGCCACATGCCGGCTTTGACGAGAAAGGCGATCCCGAGGAGGGCCGCGCCGGTCTCGACCAATTGCCGGTTTTCGGGCGCGAGCGTGGCAAGCTTCGTTGCCAGATCCGCCATGTTGAGCGTTCCGGTTGCGCCATAGATCAGGCTGACGCCGATCAGGAAAAGTGACGAGGCGGCGAGATTGATGGCGATGTAATGCAGACCGGCTTTCACGCGCACGGGACCGGAGCCGTGCAGCAACAGCCCATAGGATGCTGCCAGCATCATTTCGAAGAACACGAAGAGGTTGAAAAGATCGCCGGTCAGGAAGGCGCCGTTGAGGCCGGCGAGCAGCAGTTGGAGCAGCGAGTGAAAATGGTGTCCAGCCGTATGCCACCGTGCCATGGAATAGACCTGGGCGGCCAGCGCCAGACCGCTGGTGAGGCATAGCATCAGTGCCGACAGCCGGTCGAGCACGAGAACGATGCCGAACGGCGCAGGCCAATTGCCGAGCTGGTAGACGCCCGCTCCCGGCGCGCCGCTCCCGCTTGCGGCGGCAAAGCGGATCAGGATCATCGTTATGATGAAGACGACGAGCGTCGATGCGAAACCAATGACACCCTTCAGCGTCCGGTCGCGTTCATTGATCGGGATCAGTACCGCGGCGGTGGCAAGCGGCACGAGAATAGGAAGGATCAGAAGATGCTGCAGCCAGTCAGTCACCGCGCTGCTCCCTTCCGTCGACATGGTCGGTGCCGGTGAAGCCGCGCGAGGCGAGCAGAACGACGAGGAACAGCGCGGTCATGGCAAAACCGATGACAATCGCCGTCAGCACCAGCGCCTGAGGGATGGGATCGGTATAGCGCACGAGATCGCCGACGCCGCCGGGATCGAGCACCGGCGGCGCATCGACGCGCAGCCGGCCCATGCCGAAGATAAAGAGATTGACCGCATAGGAGAGCAGCGAGAGCCCGATGATCACCTGGTAGGTCCGCGGCCTCAGCAGAAGATAGACCCCGGATGCGGTCAGTGCGCCGATGCCGGCGGAAAGGATGAGTTCCATTATTCTGCCGCCTCCTTTTCGGCGCGCGCGGCCCTCACCTGGGCGCGTGGTGCGCGGATCGACTGGTGCGCCAGGGCGATGAGCATCAGCACCGTGGCGCCGAGCACGAGCGAGAAGACACCGAGATCGAAGAGGATGGCGCTTGCAAGCGGGAACTTGCCGATGATCGGCAGCGTCGCATACTGCGCGTGTGAGGTCAGGAACGGATAGCCGAAAAGCCATGATCCGATGCCCGTGGTCGCCGCCACCAGAAGGCCGATGCTCATCCAGCGAAGCGGGTGAATGCGCAGCCGCTCTTCGACCCAGCGGGTACCGCCCGACATATATTGCAGGATGAAGCCGATCGACATGGCGATGCCTGCGGCAAAGCCGCCGCCCGGCAGGTCATGGCCGCGCAGGAAGAGATAGGCGGCGAGCATGCCGGTGACGGGGAACATCCAGCGCATGATCACCGACGGGACAAAGATGTATTCGGCTGCGCTGTCGCCTGCGTCGCGGTGCGGATGATCGTGATCGAAGGCGTTTTGCACCCTTTGCTGTTCCGGCGTTTCCAGGCTGTCGGCTTGCGGACGGAAGCGCAGGAGAAGCGCGAAGACCGTCAGCGCGACGATACACAGGACGGCTATTTCGCCGAGCGTATCGAAGCCGCGGAAATCGACGAGGATGACGTTGACGACGTTCGTGCCGCCACCCTCCTGATACGCTCTTGCAAGGAAATAACTGGCGATGGTTTCGGGCAGAGGCCGCGTCATGACGGTATAGGCGATGAGCATTACCCCTCCGCCCGCGAGAATCGCGAGCAGGAAATCGCGCAGGCGCCTGAAGCGAACCTTCAGCGAAATATCCTCCGCCTGCACAGGCTCCTCGATGCGTTTCGGCAGCCAGCGCAATCCGAGAAGGATGAGGACCGTGGTGACGATTTCGACGAGGAGCTGGGTGAGCGCGAGATCGGGGGCAGAGAGCCAGACGAAAGTGATGCAGGTGACGAGTCCTGCGCCGCCGAGCAGGACAAGCGAGGCGAGGCGATGGAACTTTGCCTGATAGGCGGAACCGACAGCGCAGGTGATGCCGACCGCCCAGAGCAGAGCGAAAGCCGGATCGACGCCGCGTATGAGGAGGCGGGGCAATTGAAAACCGCCGGCAACAAGCGGCGCTGCCCCCGCCACAAGCGCCAGGAAAACGACGAGGCGCATCTGTGGCTGCAGACGGCGCGTGCCGAGCCGCTGCTCAAGTGAGCGCGCCCACTTCCATGAAAGCGTTACGAGCACACGCTCGAAAATGCGCTGTCCCTGAAGCAGGCGGAAGACCGGCGGTCCTTCGACACTGGTCGCGAGATAGGATCGCATCAGGAAATAGAGGCCGACGCCGCCCGTAAGCGCGACGAAGCTCATGATCAGCGGGATATTCCAGCCATGCCATACGGCGAGGCTGTAATAGGGCGTTCTATCGCCAAGAATCGATATGACGGCGGTGTGGAGGAACGGACCGATGGTCTGGGCGGGGATGATGCCGACGACCAGGCAGGCAAGCACCAGAAAGTCGACCGGGGCTCGCATCCAGCGCGCCGCTTCGTGTGGTTTCTTCGGCAGGTCTACAGGCGGCGGACCGAAGAAGACGCTGTGGATAAAGCGCAACGAGTAGGTCACCGCGAACATGCTCGCGACCGTTGCGACATAGGGCGTCATGGTGTCGAGCGCGTTGGCGCGATGCGTCTCGATCGCTTCGGCAAAGAACATTTCTTTGGAGAGAAAGCCGTTGAGCAGCGGCACACCCGCCATGGCGGCGCTCGCGACCATGGCGAGGGTAGCGGTGATCGGCATGTAGTGAAAAAGGCCACTCAGCTTCCGCATGTCGCGCGTGCCGCTTTCATGGTCGATAATGCCGGCCGCCATGAACAGCGAGGCCTTGAAGGTCGCGTGATTGACGATGTGGAAGACCGCAGCGACCGCTGCCAGCGGGCTGCCGAGACTGAGCAGGACCGTGATCAGACCAAGATGGCTGATGGTCGAATAGGCAAGAAGCCCTTTCAGATCCTGCTGGAAGATCGCGAAATAGGCACCGAGCAGCAGCGTCGTCAGGCCCGCGAGGCCGACGATCCAGAACCAGGCTTCCGTGCCGGCCATCACCGGCCAGAGCCGCGCAAGAAGGAAGACGCCGGCCTTCACCATCGTCGCCGAGTGCAGGTAAGCGGAAACCGGCGTCGGGGCGGCCATGGCGTGCGGCAGCCAGAAATGGAACGGAAATTGAGCGCTTTTCGTCAGGGCGCCGAGCAGAACAAGCACCAGGACCGCTTCGTAGAGTGGATGGTTGCGGATGGCGTCACCCGAGGCCAGCACCGCGTCGAGATCGTAGCTGCCGACGATCCGTCCGATGAGCAGCAGTCCGACGAGCATGCACAACCCGCCCATGCCGGTTATCGTCAGCGCCATGCGCGCGCCGTCGCGGGCATGGGCGTTATGATGCCAGTAGCCGATCAGCAGGAAGGAGACGATGCTCGTCAACTCCCAGAAGACTGCGAGCAATATGAGATTGCCGGAAAGCACGATTCCGAGCATCGAACCCATGAAGGCGAGGAAGAGCGCGAAAAAGCGCGGCACCGGGTCTTCCTCGGCCATGTAGTAACGGGCGTAGAGAACGACGAGAACGCCGATCGCGGTGATCAGTGCCGAGAACAGCCAGGCGAAGCCATCCATCCGCAGCGTGAAATTCAGGCCAAGTTCGGGGATCCAATCGAGCTGATAACGAAGCACGCGCCCCGAGGCGACGAAGGGATAAAGGCCCGCGGTTACCAGGAAGCAGATGAGTGCAATCGCGCCTGCGAACCAGGCGGTCGCTCCTCGTTGGTCGGACGGAAAGAAGATTGCGATAAGGCTTCCCGCAAAGGGAGCGAGAATGAAAATAGAAAGCAATTTCTCCGCGTATTCGATCGTTCCGCCCCTTTGGGTAGTGTATCTGGATTGAGACCTCTGCCACGGAATGACGATCGCCGAGGCGCCCAGCATCGACGATGCCCGGGCATCCGCGAGGCGGCTGAGGCGCATGTTTTTATGACTTTTTTCCTGCCGGCTGCCAAGCCTTTCCGGGAAGAAAACCGCGTCGAAGCGGCGCCCGCGGTGTGCAGACCGCTGCCGGTATTGTGGTCTGGTGGTGGTCCGCTCCGGCCGCGAGCCGTTACGCGGCGTGCCATCTCCGCTCGAAAACGAAGGTTGCGAGATCGTTGGCATTCATCGGTCGGGCGAAGGCGTAGCCTTGCAGTCCGTGGCACCCCAGGTCTCTGAGGATATCGGCATGCTCGCGTGTCTCCACGCCCTCGGCGATTACCTCGATACCGAGCGAGGTGCCAATGTCGATGATCGATTCGACAAGCCGCCGCTGCGCCGGTGAAGTGAGGATTGGCAGGATCAGCTGGCGGTCGATTTTCAGGCGCCGCGGCGTCAGTTTCAGAAGACTGAGGATCGATGCATAACCGGTGCCAAAATCGTCAATCTCGATGTCGATGCCGAGTTCCTTGATACGCCTGATGTTCGACAGGACGGTCACGTCGTTCTCATCGAAGGAGATCGACTCGAGCAATTCGAAGGAAAGCCGTCCCTTCGGTATCCGCATCTGCTCCAGCCGCTCGATCAGCCCCTCGTTCCGCAGGCGCGGATAGGAAAGATTGACCGAGATCTTCGGGATGTCGATGCCGTTCGCCTCCCATCGGCAGATCTGAAAAAGTGCCTGTTCCAAGATCGTTTGATCGATTGCCGCGACCACGTTGATGTCTTCCGCCGTCTTGAGAAACGTGTGGGGCCTGAGCAGTCCCTTCGTCGGATGGTCCCATCGCGCCAGCGCTTCGACGCCGATGATATCCAGCGACTTCGGACAGAATTGCGGCTGGAAATGCGCAACGAATTCGTTCTGCTCGAGGCCGCGCAGAATCTCGTCGGCTGTTTGCTTCGTTTTGAAAACGGCGGTCTTGAGTGCGCCGGTAAAGGTCTCGTGCCTGTTGCGGCCGCGGCGTTTGGCCTCGTAGAGCGCAATGTCGGCATTGACGAGAATCTGCGAAAGCTCGTCCGTCGCCGCCGCCCGGGCGGCAATGCCGATACTGACGCCGACACGGCATTCCTGATCCTTGTAGCGGACCGGCGCGCTCATCGCCTCGATGATGCGCGATGCCAGCACCGCATCCTCCTCGGGATTGCCGCCGACGCGAATGATGACGAACTCGTCGCCGCCGATCCGTGCGACGAAGTCGCTGTCGCGCGCATTCTCGCGCAGGAGCCTGGCGGCATGCCTGAGGATCTCGTCGCCGGCCGCATGCCCCAGCGTGTCGTTGATCTGCTTGAAACGATCGAGATCGATATGAAAAATGCTGATCTTCGCCCCGGCGTCGAACTGCCGGCCGCGATCGGCGAGGACCTGATCGAGGAAGCGACGGTTCGGCAGCCCGGTCAGCGGATCGTGCATGGCGTTGAATTCCATGCGGTGGCGTGCGGTTTCCAGCTCGGCGCTATGGGCTTCGGCGAGACGCTTGGCTTCCGAAAGTCTCGCCCGCGTCTCCACGTCCGCCGTCACGTCCCAGTTGACGCCGACGATCTTCCTGGTGCCGCTTGCGCTGAGGTAGGTCGAACCGATGGCGCGGATGTGGCGGATCTCGGCGCCGGGCAGGCAGATGCGGAATTCGGAATTGTAGGCGCCGCCGGTGGCGAGTGCCTCTGCAAACTCTGTCTCGGCGCGGGCGAGATCGTCCGGATGCAGCGTATCCCTCCAGTCGTCGTAGATTTCGCGAATGGATGATCCGACGCCGTAAAGCTCTTTCATGCGGCTGTCCCACAGCAGCTTGCCACTATCGATGTCGAGCTCCCAGATGCCGATCTCGGAGGTGTCGAGCGCAATCTTCAGTCGGTGGGATAGTTCCTGGAGCTGATCCTTGTTCTGCTTCAGCGCGCGGATGTTCTCCTGGCGTTCCGCCGTAAGGCGGCCGGTGACGATCATCGGAACAACGATCATCAGGCCGCCGAGCGCGATAAGCAGACGAACCTGCCAGGCGTTCTGCGGTGTCGCCGGCCATCCGCCCTTGGGTAGTGCCGCCAGGCGCCAGGAGCCGCCGGGCAGGGAAACATCCATCTCGACCGGGGCCTTGCCGAAGATCGCGGAATCGCCGAAGAACACCGCGCCGGCCCGCCCGAGGCCGTCACGACCAGCGATGGCGATGTCGATGTCGAGGTTCGATGAGATGAGGCCGCTGTCACGGTAGAGCTGATCGATATCGATGGCTGCCGAAACCAGACCCCAGAAACGCTTGTTGCCGCCGGCATCGGTCGTCACCGGAAATCGGCCGATCAGCCCACGGCCGCCCTGCACCAGATCGACAGGACCTGCGAGCACTATCTTGCCTGTCTCCATCACCCGCATCGCGGCTGCGCGCTGGTTTTCGTTTTTGCGGTAATCGAGGCCGATGACCTTCTCGTTGCCGGCCATCGGATAGACCATCGAGACGACCAGATCGGGGGCCGCCGCAATGTTGCGGAGCTGCGACCGCTCGGTGAAGATGCTTCGCGCAAGCACGCCGAAGCGCGGCTGCCGCATGTCCGGCTCGGTCGTGATGGTGCCGATCAGGCCGCGGACGAGCTGAATGTTGCCGTTGATGCTGCTCTCGAGTTTCGAGCGAATCGGGTTCAGTTCGTTGGCCACGATCGAACGCATGCGGGCTTCCGAAACGATCCGGTTCTGATCGTCCGCGAGAAATCCGGCAACCACGACAACGAAGCTCGCGATCATTGCGGGGAGGTAGTTCAGCGTCAGAAATCGGGACAGCCGGGATTTTCCAAGGTTGAGAGAATGTTTTTCTGGCACAAGACTACCTGCGAGCGCGGACAGCGAGACAACATTCCGAATAATTCCAAATTCTCGTTAACAATTCTGCATTCGGAATTGCTGAAATAATCGCAGTTTCGCCAGCCCGGCCGGCTACGCTCTCGTCCCGATCATCGCCTGCAGCGTCTCCAGCCTGTCGGCGTCCCGCGGCAGCTTGTCAGGCCTCAGGCGCGCGATGCGCGGGAAGCGCATCGCCACGCCCGACTTGTGGCGGGTGGAGCGGTTCAGGCCTTCGAAGGCAACCTCGACGACGAAGCCGGCATCGGGCTCGGCGCGCACCGCGCGCACCGGGCCAAAGCGCTCGATCGTATTGTCGCGGACGAAGCGATCGAGTATCTCGAGTTCGGCGTCGGTGAAGCCGAAATAGGCCTTGCCGACCGGAACGAGGGTCGTTCCTTCTTCTCCCTCCGCCCACACTCCGAAGGTGAAATCGGAGTAGTAACTGGACCGCTTGCCGTGGCCGCGCTGTGCATACATCAGCACGGCGTCGATGTTGAACGGCGCGCGTTTCCACTTGAACCAGGGACCCTTGGCGCGCCCGGCCACGTAGGGCGAATCCAGCCGCTTCAGCATGATGCCTTCGATCACCGGATCCGGCGGGTTCGAGCGCAGCCGGTCCAGTTCCTCCCAGGTCGAGAACGGCACCAGCGGCGACAGGTCGAAATGTTGCGGTGACGCGCCCTCTATAAGCTCGGACAAGGCCTCGCGGCGGACATGGAAAGGTTCCGGCCGGACGTCGCGTTCGCCGAAAAAAAGAATGTCGTAGCCGCGAATGAACGCCGGATAGTCCTCTAGCAGCTTGCGATTGACGGTCTTTCGGTTCAGCCGCTGCTGCAGGTCCGCGAAGCTTCCGGTCGCGCGGTTGCTGCGCATCGTTCCGCCAACCAACAGTTCGCCGTCGATCACGCCGGTGAAGTCTGCCGCTTCGACGATTTCGGGAAAGGCGCCGGAAATCTCGTCGCCGCTGCGCGAATAGAGCCGCCTCACTCCGCCGACATTGGCAAGCTGGACGCGGATGCCATCCCATTTCCATTCGGCGGCGAAGTCGGCGGGATCGAGGGCGTCGAGATCGCCATCCGCGACAGGCGTTGCCAGCATGACCGAATGGAAGACCGCCGGCGTCGTGAGGACCGGTATTTCCGCTTCGCCGGAAAGCCAGAGAAAGAGCGGCAGATAAGGCGGCGACAGCCCATGCCAGAGCCTTTCTATGTCGCTGACGTCTTTGCCGCCCATTTCCGCCAGCGCCTGTTTTGCAAGACGCGCGGAGACGCCGATCCTCAAACCTCCGGTGACGAGCTTCAGAAAGGCGAAACGGCCGGCAGTATCGAGCCGATCCAGCATATCCCGCACGAGCGACCGTACTTCCGAACGGCCCGCCCTCTGCAGCCGTTCGACAACATCGCCGAGGGAAACGTCGGTTGCGGCAGTGCCATCCGGAGGTTCCCAGGCCAGGGAAACCGTTTCCGCGAGATCGCCGACATAATCGTAGGAGTAGTGGAAGAGAACCTCGTCCATGCGTTCGAGGAGGAGGTCACGGATCAGGTGCGGTTTGACGGTGTTGAGTGACAGGGTGCCGGCGATCGCGGCAAGCGCGTAGCCGCGACTTGGGTCCGGCGTGCTGCGAAAATAGTCAACGAGCAGCCGTATCTTGGCGTTTCGCTGCGGCGTCAGGACGAGGCGGTCGAGCAGTTCGGCGAAAGCCTTCATGCTGTCATTCTCCCTCGTCGTCGTAACCCACGAGATGCAGCGGGCGCGCCGGGATGCCCTGCAACTCGCACCAACGCACCAGCGCCTCCTCGCGCCCATGCGTCACCCAGACCTCGCTCGGTGTGATTTCCTTGATCGTCTGCGTCAGTTCGGCCCAGTCGCAGTGGTCGGATATGACGAGCGGCAGTTCGACGCCGCGTTGCTTGGCGCGCTGGCGAATGAGCATCCAGCCGGAGGCGAAGACGGCGAGCGGATCGGCGAAGCGCCGTGCCCAGCGGTCGGCGAAGGCAGATGGCGGGCCTATGATGATGGCCCCCGCGAAATCCTGCCGGCTCTCGCGGCCAAGCGTCGCCGGGCGAATTTCTCCGAGATCGATGCCTTGCCCCTGGTAGTACTCACAGAGTTTCGCCAGCGCCCCATGGATATGGACCGGCGCGTCGTAGCCCTGCCGGCGGAGTAGGGCGATGAGCCTTTGTGCCTTGCCGAGTGCATAGGCACCGACCACGTGGGAGCGCTCGGGAAACTGCTTCAACGAGAGGAGCAGGCGGTTGATCTCTCTCTCGTCATTCGGGTGGTGAAAGACCGGCAGTCCGAACGTGGCCTCTGTAATGAAGACGTCGCAGAGGACCGGTTCGAAAGGCGTGCAGGTCGGGTCCGGCCGTCGCTTATAGTCGCCGGACACGACGACCCGCGTCCCATACGCCTCGACGGAAATCTGCGCCGAGCCGAGCACGTGGCCGGCCGGGTGGAAACGGATTCTGGCCTCATTGATGGCGATCGTTTCGCCGAAGGATGCGATCTGACTTGCACCGCAAAAAGGATCGCCGTAGCGGACGCGCATGATGTCCAGCGTTTCGCGGGTTGCGAGCACGTGGCCGTGTCCGGCACGGGCGTGGTCACTATGTCCGTGCGTAATGAGCGCGCGCTCGACCGGCTGTACAGGGTCGATATAGAAGTCTCCCTTGGCGCAGTAGAGACCTTTTGGGGCGGGGTAGAGCAGCTCGTCCGGTTTCATGCAAACAAAGATAGCCGGAACACGCGTGTCTGCCAGCTATCCGGACAAGTTTTTACTGCATGTTTCCTTAAATCGGAGCCGATTTAAGGATAAAAACATGCAGCAATTCAAAGTGCTACAGCGGCCTTTTGTGCGTCTGAAAAGACGCACGGCGCTGTAGCGTGCTTGTTCAGCGACCGTTCGCAAGCGTATCGCCGATGAGCTTCAGTACGGCCTCGGCCTCGATGCCGACGCAGGCATTCTGGCTCGGAAGGCCGTCCCAGGGGTTCGGCGGGAACAGCCGGCCATACGGCTTCTGGATCGTCTGGCCATCGGCGATGCCGCCGCAGAGAACGCGGATGGAGCCGCTGCGGGTACGAAACAGGTGCGGTGCGACGACATAGACACAGGCGCAACTGTCATGAACGATCATGCCGTCGTCGACATGCTGCTCGTAAAAGGTGATGTAGAACTGCGAGATATCGGAGAGGAGCTTGGCCGAAGCTCCGCCGCGGGCGGCGATGTCGATCAACTTGGCGCGCGTCATCACGGTCTTCGTCGTCACATCGAGGCCGATGACCGTCACGGGCCAGGACGCAGTCATCACGGCATCGGCCGCCTCCGGGTCGCCGTGGATGTTGGCCTCCGCGGCGGGCGTGATATTGCCCGGAACGTCGAAGGCGCCGCCCATGATCACGACCTCCTTGACGAGTGCGGCAACTTCCGGATCGTCACGCAGGGCAAGCGCCAGGTTGGTCATCCGGCCGACCGCGACCAGCGTCACCTGACCGGGGTTCGCGCGCACCGTATCGATGATGAAGCGGTGAGCCGGGCGGGGGTCGAGCGGCATATCGATCGCCTCCGGTACGTCGATATTGCCGAGCCCATCCTCGCCATGGATGCCGGTCGGCCAGCCGACATGGGATCGATCAGGATTGAGTGTTTCGCCTAGCCCCTTCGCGACGGGAGCCGCGATATTCCAGGCATGCTTCAGGAAGAGCGCGTTGCGCGTCGTCGTCTCGACCGAGGCATTGCCGAAAACCGTGGTGATGCCGATGAGATCGATTTCGGGGTGGCGGTGCAGGAAGAGAAGCGCCATTGCGTCGTCGACGCCGGGATCCGTATCGAAAATAACCTTATGCATATCGTCTTCTTTTCTTTGGCGGGTTTCCGGCCGTATTTCTCAACTCGTGATGCGTGCACGGCGGCAATGGACAAGGTGGGGGCGAAAGTCAATCGTCGGGTCTTCACGTCCTATTGGAAGCGGGCGATGCTGAAGGGCGCAAGCTCGGCGCTCTCGCCGTTGGAAAATAGATCGGCGACTTTCGCGCCGGTGATCGCGGAAAGCGTCAAGCCAAGATGACCGTGGCCGAACGCCATGGCGATGCGCGGGTCGTTCGGGTGAAGACTGATCACCGGAATCGAGTCCGGCGTCGAAGGGCGCCTGCCCATCCACTCCCTGCCGCCGGTCTCCGGCAGTGCGGGAACGTAGCGCCGCATCTTCTGCCGCATTGCGGCAGCGCGGGCGAAGTTCGCGGGCGCTTCCGGCCGGGCGAGTTCCACGGCGCCGCCGATGCGCAGAGCGTTGCGGAGCGGCGTTGCGACGAAGCCATGCTCGGCGAAGAAAACCGGCATTTCCAACGTCAGGGTGGGATCGTCGAGGGTGGTGTTATAGCCGCGCTCCGTTTCGAGCAACACCCTCAGGCCGAGCTTACGGACAAGCGTGCGCGACCAGATGCCGGCAGCGATCACCACCTTGTCGAAAACATGCCGTTTGCCGTCGGCGGCAATTACCGCAATTCCGTCTGCCCGCTGTTGAATGGCGTCAACGCTGGTTTCAACGAGCGTGCCGTGCCGGCGCAGATGGTCCTGCAGATCGCGCAGCAGCCTCAGCGGATCGAGAAACGTCTGATATCCGCTGTTGAAGACGCCGCCGGCGAACTTGCCCTCGAGAGCCGGAACGCGATTGCGGACGGCAGGAGCGTCGAGGCGCTCCACGGCAAAGCCGAGCAGGCGGGCCGTTGTCTCTTCGTGCCGGAATGCAGTGTCGAGGGCAGCCGCCCTGTCGAAGAGCGTGAGCGCGCCCGTCGGCTTCACGTGGCCGGAGATACCGCAGAGCGTGGCCATTTGTTCGTGGGCGGCGAGTGCGCCGCGCATCAGGCCGAGCAGAGCCTCGCGAGAGTGCTCGACCTGTGCGGGCCGGGCCGACAGGAGAAAGCGGATCAGCCAGGGCGTAAGCGCGGGAAGATCCGCCCAGCGCAAGGTTAAAGGTCCGAGCGGATCGACAAGCCATTTCGGCGCCGAGAAAAGCATATCGGGGCGGGCGAGCGGATCGATTTCCGGCACCGCGAGAATGCCGGCATTGCCGACCGATGCAGGGAGACCGCCGATGTCCTTTTCGAAAACAGTGACCTCGTGACCCTGAGCGATGAGATGGGCCGCCGAGGCGCAACCGATGATGCCTGCTCCAACTATTCCGATACGCGCCATGATCCGGCCAGCCCCCGCTCAAGAATTTGCGCCCTTCGTTTTAGTGAAGGCGGACCGGAGAGCAAGAGTCTTCACGTACCGCGCCAAGCGCCGGGTCGATGTTTGGGGCAAGGCTGAAGTCTCCCGCTATCGCGAGTGCCGCAAGCCGCGGGGGCATCGAGATACGCTGACCTTAAGCGCTTAACCGGATTCCGAGGCTTGCGGGGATCTGGTTGCCGTATTTTTTGGACCCGGGGAACGGGTCCGCTTAAACTTTCCGAAAGGTGGTTCATCTATCGTTCAAAAGCCTCCGGGCCTTGTCTTGCAATTTTGAAACACGACAGCGGAGCCGCGCGTGAAGGCCATTCTCAGCAAGTTGCGTCCTTCGAAGCGGCTGGTCTTCATTCTGTCCGCAGCCCTCAGCGTCTCCGCCGCGTCCGGCGGTGCCGCCGTTTATGTCGGCCGCGACAGGTTAATCGCCCGCCTGGCGAAGCCCGCCGCTTCCGGCCTCGAATGCACGACGCTTCGGACGCTGAAGCTCGATCACAAAGGGCAGCGCTGGATTCGCATGCATGTGAAGACGGATCGGGCCAGCGGACCGGACCGCGTCAGAACCGCTCTGCGCGTCGTCGGCGCGCTCGCCAATAGGGAAAAAGCCGATCTTTATCAGGTGGTCGTCCTCGACGCTGCAGGCCCCAAAGACCGCGCGGCGGTTCGCGGGGCTGCGATCGGCGCGGAGGTTCTTTTCGCTCCGGGGCCGCAGAGCGTCAAAGGCATGGATGAGCCGTTCCGCGCTTCCTACAATGCCGGCTCGTCGAACGCGGCCGGCCTGTTCCAAGGCAAAATGGTGAGCCTCAAGCTCGACGAAGTGCGCGTGATCATGGCCAAGATGGACGATCGCTCCCTCTGTCTCGACCCTTCTGTGGCGAATGCCGAAGGTGCAGATGGCGGGGAAGGCGAGCAAACGCTCGAGAGCGTCGAGACGCCCGCGAGCCACTAATCCTCTGCCCTTGTGAGGTGAAAAAAGCCCACCGCCGGGGCGATGGGCTTGTCTTTTCTGCGGCTGTTCCGCCAGCTCGGCTCAATCGCTCCCGCTCGGCCTAGATCACGATGATTTTAGGTCGGATCGACCTAAAATCATGAACGTGATCGATTCCAGTAAGTTAGCGCGGGATGCGGGCGGAAAACCGCGCACACTTTCCTCATCCCGCG
The DNA here is from genome assembly GCF_029892045.1 of Sinorhizobium numidicum. NCBI lineage: Bacteria > Pseudomonadati > Pseudomonadota > Alphaproteobacteria > Hyphomicrobiales > Rhizobiaceae > Sinorhizobium > Sinorhizobium numidicum. The sequence continues at coordinate 3,344,568 of NZ_CP120368.1, read as the reverse complement.
CTAGTCGCCCTTGTGGCGGCGGGCCGGGAACAGAATGATGTCGCGAATCGACAGCGAGTTGGTCAAGAGCATGATCAGCCGGTCGACGCCGATGCCGAGACCGCCGGCCGGCGGCATGCCCTGGTCCATGGCGTCAAGGAAGTCCTCGTCCAGCGTCTTTTCCTTCTCACCGCGAGCATGAGCCTGTTCCATCTGCTCGACCATGCGGGCGCGCTGCTCCACCGGATCATTGAGCTCGGAGAAGGCATTGCCGATTTCCCAGCCGTTGCAATAGGTCTCGAAGCGTTCGACGAGCCGCGGCTCGCCGGGCACCTCCTTGGCGAAGGGAGAGATATCCTTCGGGAAGTGGATGACATGCGCCGGCTGGATCAGCGTCGCTTCGAATTTTTCTTCGAAAATGAAGGCGAGCACTTCGCCCCAGGTCGCATCCTTCTCCACTTCAATGCCGGCATTGCGAGCAGCCTGCCGGGCTTCCTCGTCGGTCTTGATGGCGAGGAAATCGATGCCGGTGGCATCCTTGACAGCGGTCGGCATTGAAACGCGGGGGAAGGGGCCCTTGAAGGACAATTGCTTGTCGCCGAACTCGAACTCGGTCTTGCCGTGCACGGCCAGCGCCAGGCTCTCGAACATGCGTTCGACAAGGCCCATCATGTCCTCGTAGTCGGCATAGGCCCAATAGCACTCCATCATCGTGAATTCCGGATTGTGCCGGGTGGAGACGCCTTCGTTGCGGAAGTTGCGGTTGATCTCGAAGACCTTGTCGGTAAGACCGGACACCAGCACGCGCTTGAGGTAAAGCTCGGGCGCGATGCGCAGATACATGTCGAGCTTCAGCGTGTTGTGATGGGTCTTGAAGGGCTCGGCCGCCGCGCCGCCATAGATCGGCTGCAGCATCGGCGTCTCCACCTCCAGGAAGCCTTCGTCCTCGAGGAAACGGCGAATGCCGGACACGATCTGACTTCTCTGCTGGAAGCGCAGCCTTGATTCCTCGTTGACCATGATGTCGAGATGGCGCTTGCGATAGCGGGTCTCGATGTCGGCAAGCCCGTGGTACTTCTCGGGCATCGGCAGGAGCGACTTGCAGAGCATGGTGATCTCTTTGGCGTTCACCGTCAGCTCGCCCCGCTTCGTGCGGCGCACGTCACCGGTGACGCCGATGATGTCGCCGAGGTCGATCATCGGCAGCAAGGCGCGTGCCTCTTCCGGCGTCGTGTCCTTGTGCGAGAAGATCTGGATCTTGCCCGAGGCGTCATGGAGATCCATGAACATGCCGGAATTGCGCGAGGAATAGACGCGACCGGCGACCGTCACCGTGTCGCCGCTTTCGGTGTCCGGTTCGAGCCCGGCATATTTCTCGGCAAGCTCCACATTGGTGAGCGTGCGATGGAAATGCGCAGGATAGACGTCGCCGATCTGCTCGCGCAGGAGATCGAGCTTCTGGGCGCGCACTTCCGTTACGTCGGAGGAAAGGCCTGCGTTCTCAGTCTTCGCGTTCATGGTCTTATCCTTACTTTCCGCTGCCGCCCATCGAGGCGACCACCTGCGCCGCGACCTTCAGGCGCTGACGCACGACCGCGCGGCCGAGCAGTTCCATCGAATCGAACAGCGGCAGCGAACGCTGCGAGCCCGATACGGCGACGAAGAGCGGCGCTACGATCACCTTGAGCTTCTTGCCCATGCGCTCGGCAACGGCACGCAATTCCGCCTCGATCGACTCTTTATTCCATTCGAGGATCTTTTCGAGGTCCGGCTGAACAGTGTTCAGAACTTCGAGCAATTCCTCCGGGGAGGACTTTACGCCGGCAAATGCCGAAGGCTGCAGGCCGAGATCCGATTTGAACAGGAAGCCCGCGAGATCCGGCAGCTCGCCGAGTTTGGAGATGCGGGACTGCGAAAGCTTCAGACCTTCCTTCAGGCGACCGTTTTCCGCCGCCCAGGTGAAGACGCGTGCTGCGAACTCCTCTTCGGAAAGCTTCTCGCGGATCCAGCGCGCGTTCAGCCAATCGAGCTTCTGGATGTCGAAGATCGCGCCGGCCTTGGAAAGGTTTTCCGGATCGAACTTCTCCGCCAGTTCCTCGATCGTCAGCAGTTCCTCGCCGTCGGCGATCTGGATGAAGAATAGGCCGAGGAAGTTCATCAGCGCTTCCGGCAGGTAGCCGAGCGCCGTGTAGTAGGAGATCGAGGTCGGATTCTTGCGCTTCGACAGCTTCGACTTGTCGGCATTGCGCATCAGCGACAGATGCATGAACTTCGGCGGTTCGAGGCCGAGATACCGATAGATCAGGATGTGCTTCGGGACGGAAGCGAGCCACTCTTCGCCGCGCGCGACGTGGGTAATCTTCATCAGATGATCATCGACCACGTTCGCCATGTGGTAGGTCGGCATATCGTCGGCCTTGAGCAGCACCTGCATGTCGACCGCGTCCCACGGGATTTCGACGTCGCCATAGACGCCATCGTGGAACTTGCAGGAGCCTTCCGCCGGGATCTTCATGCGCACCACATGCGGTTCGCCGGCGGCGACGCGCGATGTAACTTCCTCGGCCGAGAGGTTGAGGCAGAGACCGTCGTACTTGGGGGGCTTGCCGGCGGCGCGCTGCGCCTCGCGCATCTGCTCCAGCCGCTCGGGCGTACAGAAGCAGCGGAAGCCGTGGCCGTTCTCGACGATTTTCTCGACGTAGGGCTTGTAGATGTGCTTGCGGTCGCTCTGGCGATAGGGGCCGTAGGGGCCGCCGATATCGGGGCCTTCGGACCATTTCAGTCCGCACCATTTTAGCGCATCGAGCACTTTCTGTTCGAATTCCGGCGTCGAGCGCGTCGCATCGGTATCTTCGATGCGCAGAATGAACTCGCCGCCGTGCTTCTTTGCGAAGAGATAGTTGAACAGCGCGATGTAGGCGGTACCGACATGCGGCTCGCCGGTGGGAGAGGGTGCTATGCGCACCCGGACTGCTGAATCTGCCATGGTCTCTGCCCGTATTGACGTGCTTCCAGCCCCTTACCGGAGTGCTTCCAGCTTACGGGCGCGCATTTTATGGGAAGGAAAGGCCCGCAAGGGTGCCGCACCAGCGGTATCGGCGGGGCAATTCCAGTGGGGTGGGGTGAGACCATAGAACGCCCCGTATGTCAACGGAAAGTGGAAAGCGCGGCCCTCGTCGAGGCTGTTCGGTCATGGGCATGTTAAACGCATGCAGATTGGTGCAAAATCGCAAAAAACCAAGTCAGCGCAGTCGTATCCGCCAAGGCCCTGCGGCGGATGCAGTCGCTTTTGGGAACGTTCGCTGCGTTCGTGCGTTAATAATGCCGAGGACACGGACTGTGGCAAACGGGCGCGACGAAACAGAGAACACGGGAGTATTTCCGGTTTTGCTGTAGTCAACGAAAATGGCACGCGAGCTCGTAATCGTTCAGCCCGTATCCTCACCCGCCTCCCGCAGCAGAAGGGCCTGCATTCAAACGAATGCGGGCCTCTTGCTTTCTAACATCACACAGCTTCAATGCAGCTTGCCGGCCCGCTGTTTCTTCAGGCGGGCATTGCGCGCGACCATGTTCAGTGCTTCGACCAGCGCTGAGAACGCCATAGCCGCGTAGACATAGCCCTTCGGCACGTGGAAGCCCATGCCTTCCGCGATGAGCGTCGTCCCGATCATCAGCAGGAAGGCGAGCGCCAACATCACGATCGTCGGATTGTTCTCGATGAAATTGGCAAGCGGCGTGGCTGCAACCAGCATGACGGTTACGGCGACAACGACGGCGACAACCATGATCGGCAAATGCGGCGTCATGCCGACAGCGGTGATGATGCTGTCGACGGAGAAGACGAGGTCGAGCAGCAGGATCTGGCCAATCGCGGCAGTGAAGCTGTTGATCGCCGAACTCGCTATGAAATCCTCGTCATGATCGCTTGGATCGACGTTGTGGTGAATTTCCTTGGTTGCCTTCCAGACCAGGAAAAGGCCGCCGGCAATCAGGATCATGTCCTTCCAGGAAAAGGCGTGGCCGAAGGCCGCGAAGACCGGCTGGGTCAGTTGCACGATCCAGGCGATCGTGCCGAGCAGCGCCAATCGCATGATGAGGGCAAGGCCGATGCCTATGCGGCGGGCGCTGACGCGGTTCTCGGCAGGCAATTTGTTGGTGAGGATCGAGATGAAGATCAGGTTGTCGATGCCGAGCACGACTTCCATGACAATGAGCGTGATAAGAGCGACCCAAGCCTCGGGGCTTTGGACGAGCGTCATGATTTCCTGCATCGGCGATCTTTCCTTTCTCGGTGGCGCGTCGTCGCGCAAGATTCGCCGCAGTATTTAAGGATACTTCCGAAAGTCGCAAGCGCCGCCGTGCCTTTCGCGGCGGCGTTGTCTCGCTTAATTCTTCAAAGGTATCCAGATCTCGACTGCACCCATGCCCGAGTGCGGGTCGAAACGCTCGTCGTAACGCTCGAACATATCCGGCACTTCGCCGTGCTCGTAGCCGGACTCCGGAAGCCAGGTCCCGAAGATATGGTGCGCGGTGGCCGCGATGGCGGAAATATGCCCGCGATGGACAAAGATCGCATAACGCTGCCGTGGCAGCTTCAGCGTCGAGAAGCCGGCAGGCAGGTCGTCAGTATCGGCAACCTCGACGGCGGCCATATAGCGGAAGCGGCCTGCTTCGCCGTCGGCGTCGGTGCAGACGCCGTAAGCGACATTGCCGCGCTGACCGGGAATGTTGCCGAAATGGGCATTGAAGCGCTGCCAGAGCGAAGGAATGCCCTCGGTGCGGTTGTAGGCGTAAGTTTCCGCCAGCCCTGCAAGCAGGAGTGCGGGGCACTCCTCGAAACGGGGCGGTTCAATCTTCAGAGTGCGTGTGTCGTCCATTCTGATCGGCTCCATCAGCTCGATATTGCGGACGTGCCCTTGCTTGCGGACGGATTCGGGCGTCACCCCGAACTGCTCGCGAAAGGCACGGGTGAAGGCTTCATGCGAGCCGTAGCCCGCATCAAGGGCTACTTCGAGAATGCTGGACGTGCCATGGGCGAGGCTAAGCGCGGCGCCACTGAGGCGACGAGCGCGGATATAGGCGCGGATCGAGCGACCGGTCGAAAGTCCGAAGACGCGCGACAGATGATAGCGCGACAGGCCCGCAGCCCCGGCGATTTCCTGCAGCGATATGTCCTGCGCGAAGTGGCTCTCGATGAACCAGATCGCCCTCCCGATGGCACTCATCTTCACTCCCGTGGTAGACGACCCCGCTCATAGAGATTTACAGGCGGGTGCGTTTGATCGCCGTTGCTGGATTGTAGAGACAAGACGCAGTATGCGTCGACGGTTCTCAACACCCTCGTCGCGCTCGACCTCGCGAGTTTGGTCATTTACATTCGGCGCTATGGCAACGACCGGCGCTCTATTCCGTGGAATAAACGCGGTCTCGATCCCGGTAACGGACCTTGATCGTGCCCGGGTTTCTTATGGCGAAGCGCTCGGCTTGGGGCCGCCGATCTACTGCCTGAGGCCGGCTGGATCGAGTTCGCTGCCGGAGAAACTGGCGGCAATGTCTCAGCCGTATTGACGAAGCCGGACTGGGACCCCTCGACCGGCACGACCCTCCTGCTGAACGTCGACGATTGTCACGCCGCTGTCGAGGAATTGCGTCGCCGAGGTGTTGATTGCGAGGATGCGCAGCTCTTCCCCGGCTTCGTGACCTTCGCGAGCTTCTACGATCCCTTCGGCAATCGCCGCCCGCCTTAGGACGCCGGGTCATAAGAGAACGTCAAGGCTCAAGCGCGTCGGCGTCAACAGCCGTAGGCGGCCATGAAGACGCGAATGGCCGATGCGACGTTCTTTTCGATCTGTTCAGGCGGGACCGTGTCGCAGATGCCGAACAGGCGGGTCTTGAAGAGTCCGGCCATGGAGAGTTCGATAAACTGTTTTGCGGCTATTTCCGTGTCGTCGATCGAAAGCGTGCCAGCCGCCACCTGCTGGTCGAGATAAGCCTTCAGGACCGTGTAGCCGTTTTCCGGCGTTGCGGTGAAAAACCGCTGCGCAAGCCGCGGCATGCGGTCGATCACGCCGAGTACGGTTCGCATCGCCCGGATCGTGTAGTCGGAGGTGATGCTCGTCACCAGCGTCACGCCGAAATCGTGGAGCGCATCCTCGATCGGCTGGTGGACGTTCAGCGCGTGCTTGACGCTCATCACGATACGGCTGCGCTCGCGCGCGATCAGGGCCTCGAAGAGGTCCTCCTTGTTCTCGAAATAAACATAGAGGGTACCTTTCGAGACGCCTGCTTCGCGCGTGATGTCGTTCATGCTGGCAGCGTCGAAATTGCTCCGCATGAAAACGCGCTTGGCGCCCTCGAGGATTTGCTCGCGTTTGACCGGATCTTCACCGGCGGCACGCCGCCCGCTAGCTGAAGGGTGTTGTTCCTGAGCCCGCAGAGATCTTTCCTGCTGTGGATTCTTCTTTGACGTCATAGCTGCTGCTGAACGCGTCCACTCCGTGCACCACGATGATTTTTGGCAGAACCGATCGCACCATAAACGCGGCCAATTCCAATAAAAAGCAAGGGCGCGGGTAGGAGCCGCACAAGTTTCCTTGCTTCCAATCAAGTAATCGAACCGCCCGGTTCGATTTTCTCTTGATATGCGGTGGAAAAGCCATTATGTCAAGCCAATCGAACCGAACGGTTCAGTTTAATTTTAGCAAAATCGGTGTTTCATGTCTGCTCCCGATACCTCCAGCGCTGCCCGTGTCCGCCCCGTCGGCGACGATTTCGAAGTAATGGACGCTACTTCCAAGGCTGAGGCCAAGGGCCCTACGGGCGAGGCACCCTCCGTCGGTGAGCGTCCGGCCACCGAGGTCCAGGCGCCGACGAAGAAACGTCGCAATCCCATCCTCCCTGTTCTTGGGCTGGCGCTGCTTGGTGCGGCGGGCTGGTACGGCTACGACTGGTGGACCGATGGGCGCTTCATGGTTTCCACCGATGACGCCTATATCGAAGCCGACATCGCCACCATCGCGCCGAAGGTGTCCGGCTATGTCGCGAAGGTCGACGTCGTCGCCAACCAGCACGTGAAAGCGGGCGAATCGCTCGTAACGCTCGACAACGGCGACTATCGTATTGCCGCGGAAGAGGCCGAGGCGCAGATTGCCACGCAAAAGCTGGCGCTCAGCCGTTTCGATGCGCAGATCGCCGGGGCGAGGGCGAGCCTCGTTCAGACTGAAGCGCAGAAAAAAGCCCTTGAGGCGACCGTCCGCGGCGCCGAGCTGACGCAGAAGCGCGCGAGCGATCTCCAGTCAAAGGCCGTCGGAACGGTCGCCTCGCGTGACAATGCCGACGTCGCCCTCGACCAGGCGCGTGCGAACCTCGCCGGCGCCGATGCCAATATTGCTGCCGCCAAGGCCAATATCACCGTGCTCGAAGCCCAGCGCGCGGAAGCGCAAAGCACGATCCGCTCGCTGGAACTCGCCCGTGACAAGGCGAACCGCGATCTCGGCTTCACCGTGCTCAAGGCGCCCTATGACGGCGTCATCGGCAATGTCGCAGTCCAGGTCGGAGATCTCGTCACCGCGGGCCAGCGCCTTGCCGCCCTCGTTCCGATCGACCAGCTCTACGTGGACGCCAATTTCAAGGAAACCCAGATCGCGCATCTGGTGCCGGGCTCCAGGGTCGAGATCCATGTCGATGCCTATGACGAGCACCCGATCGAGGGCACCGTCGCGTCGATTTCGCCGGCCTCCGGCTCGGTCTTCTCGCTGTTGCCGGCGGAAAACGCGACTGGCAACTTCACCAAGATCACCCAGCGCGTTCCTGTCCGCATCACGCTTCCGGCCGAGGCGCTTGCCACGGGAACCCTGCGGGCAGGCTTGAGCGTCGTCGTCGACGTCGATACGCGCACGGCCCCGGAACAGTCGAAGATCGCTGCGGCGAAGTAAGCCAAGCACTGAACAAGGAATGGCGGATATGGCCGCAACGACAACGGCGGGCTCGATGGCGGCAAGCGCAGCCGGCGCCGAGGAACGCATGGACCCGCGCCGGCTGATCGCCTTCTTCGCAATGGTCGTCGGCATGTTCATGGCGATCCTCGACATTCAGATCGTTTCCGCTTCGCTCGCGGAAATCCAGGCCGGCCTCTCGGCCGGATCGGATGAGATCGGCTGGGTGCAGACCGCCTACTTGATCGCCGAGGTCATCATGATCCCGCTGTCGGGGACGCTCGCCCGCATCGTCTCGACGCGCGTGCTCTTCTCGGTTGCCGCCGCCGGCTTCACAGCCTCCAGCGCGCTCGCCGCAACGGCGACCAACATCGACCAGATGATCATCTATCGGGCGATCCAGGGCTTTATCGGCGGCGGGATGATCCCGTCGGTCTTCGCGGCCGCCTTCACGATTTTCCCGCCATCGAAGCGCAATATCGTCTCGCCGATTATCGGGCTGATCGCGACGCTCGCGCCGACCATCGGCCCGACAGTCGGCGGCTACCTGAGCCATGCCTTTTCCTGGCACTGGCTGTTTCTCGTCAACGTCATTCCGGGCATCATCGTCGCGACGGTCACGTGGACCTTCATCGACTTCGACAAGCCGGAATTGGGACTGATGAAGAAGTTCGATTGGTGGGGCCTTCTCTCCATGGCGGTCTTTCTCGGCTCGCTCGAATACGTGCTGGAAGAGGGAAACGCGAACGACTGGTTCAATGACGATCACATCGTCATGGGTGCAGTCGCGACCGCAATCGCCGCCGCCGTGTTCTTCTATCGGGCCTTCAAGGTCGAGTTTCCGGTGGTCGACCTCAGAGCCTTTGCCGACCGCAACTTCACCTTCGGCTCGCTGTTTTCCTTCGTTATGGGCATCGGCCTTTATGGTCTCACCTATCTCTACCCGCTCTATCTCGGGCGCATCCGCGGCTATGATTCGCTGATGATCGGCGAGACGATGTTCGTCTCCGGCCTGGCGATGTTCCTCACTGCCCCGGTCGCCGGCTTTCTGGCCGGCCGGCTCGACCCGCGGGTGATGATGACCATCGGCTTTGCCGGCTTTGCGGCAGGCACCTGGTCGATGAGCCAGTTGACCGCCGACTGGGATTTCTGGGAACTGCTCGTTCCGCAGATCCTGCGCGGTTGCTCGCTGATGCTCTGCATGGTGCCCATCAACAACATCGCGCTCGGCACGCTGCCGCCGGCGCGCATCCGCAACGCGTCCGGGCTTTATAACCTCACGCGCAATCTTGGTGGTGCGGTCGGTCTCGCGGTCATCAATACGATCCTGACGCAGCGCCAGGACTTCCACTACGCCCGGCTTGCCGAACACATCCAGTGGGGCAACCCGGAGGCGCTTGAGCGGCTGCAGAACATGACGTCGAACTTCAACGCCTACGGTCTCGACGGCGCGACGGTTGCGATCAAGCAACTGACCGCGATGGTGCAGCAGCAGGCGGTGATTCTGTCCTTCATCGACGTGTTCGTGATCCTGACGGCCCTGTTTCTGGCGATGATCGCAGGTGTCCTGATGATTAAGAAGCCGCAGGGTGCCGGGCCAGGCGGTGGCGGTCACTAAGGGGTTGATGGATAGGGAGCTTCGCCCCCATGCCGCTGCTGTGACCTTTTCGCCGCAGGCGGGACGGGGAGAAGGGAGTCGTTGCGGCCGCTCGTTGTCCTTCGTGCTCCTTGGAGTATGCAGCCGGTTTCCCCTCTCCCCTGCAGGCGGAGAGAGGGTTTGGAGCGAGGGACAGGACGCGCACCGCAGAGGCAGGTGCTTTACGGGCTCCGAGCCTTGTTGCACAATTCGTCTCCTTCGCACTTCGCCCAAACCGTGAGCGAGGCGAGTGTATGGGAGACGTGGAACACCGCATGAAAGACTATGTTTTCGCTCGTCCGTCGAGGCGCATGTTCCTCGCCGGTATGGCTGGCTTTGGCCTTTCCATGGTGGCATGCCGCGGGCGGGCATGGGCGGCCGCGCCTCCGGTGGACGCAACTTTCCTTTTTTCCTGCGATATCCACGCCTGTCTCATCTCGACCGAGGGGTTGGCCCCGAACTGCGAGCAGGAGGGCAAGACCGACGCCAACCTCCTGCGTCACGTTGCTGCCCTCAACGCGATTTCCGAGCAGCACTGGCCCGATACTATCGATGGGAAGCCGAGCGGTCTTCAAAGCGCCGGCGCGAGGATCGCTCGCCCGCTTGGCCTCGTGCTTGGCGGCGACATCACCGACGACGGCGGCGGTCAGGTCCGCCAACCTCGTGAAGGACGGCAGTTGCAGCAGTTCCAAAGCCGCTATGAAGAGGGACGGGGGCCGCATCATATCCACCTTCCGGTCTACGTCGGCCTTGGCAATCACGATCTCGACCAGGACGGTCCTCCGCCCAATGTCGATTGGTACCGCCGCGAGCTGCGCGACTATGTCGAACTTACGCATCGCCAAAGCGTGTTCTACAAACCGCCGGTGCCGGTGACGAACTACGATCCGCTGTCGGACAATTATTCCTGGGACTGGGGCGGTCTGCATCTGGTACAACTCCAGCGCTTCGGCGGAGACGAAAACAAAGGGGCGATAAACGGCCTGCCATGGCTGCGACGCGACCTCGCTTCCTATGCCGCCGATGGCCGGCCAGTCGCCTTGTTCCAGCATTATGGCTGGGATCCTTTCTCGATCGAAATCTGGGATTCCGAGGCAAAGACCTTCGACGATCAGGGACAAGGCCAGCCGCATTGGTGGAGCAGCGGCGAACGCGCGGGCTTGCTTGACGTCCTGAAAGGATACAACATCGTCGGGATTTTCCACGGTCACGAGCATGATAGAGTGATGGCCTATCGGGTCGGGGAATTCGACGTTTTCAAACCGAGAGCTGCTTACCTCGGCGGCTTCGCGGTCGTCCGGGTAACCGACAGCTTCATGGACATGGTCTTTGCCGAAGCTCGAGGGGAGAACGGCGCGTCGGTTTTCACGCAGGCTTTCAGCAAGCGTTTCAACTGAATCGCCTGCCTCGAATTCTGTCCGGCCGGCTCCCGCCGGATGTTTTTGATTTACGTACATCAAGAATTCCTCTAAGGGGTTTACCCGGAGGAAAAGATGCGACCGACAGTTCACGATATCGCCGCTGAGGCGGGCGTCAGTCTGGCGACTGTCGACCGGGTTCTGAACAACCGTCCGGGTGTCAGGTCGGTCACGCGCGATAGGGTCGAGCGTGCGATCGTAACACTTGGTTACGTGCGCGATGTCGCCGCTGCCAATCTCGCCAAAGGCCGCAGCTATCCGTTCGTCTTCATTCTGCCTGCCGGAGAAAACTCGTTCATGCGCGGGCTGGAGGCCGAGCTGCGCTCGGCCATGGCGCGTTCGGCTGCCGAGCGAACGAATATCACTATTCTCTCTGTTCCCGCCTTCGACGCCCAGGCGCTCGCCGCAGCGCTTTCGCAGGCGCATCAGCGCCGGCCCGCAGGCGTGGCGGTGGTCGCCGTCGACGCGCCTGAGGTGACGGAAGCGGTGAAGCAGCTGCGCATGGACGGCATTGCCGTCGTAACCCTCGTTTCCGATCTGCCCGGGTCGGGGCGCGATCATTTCGCCGGCGTCGACAATATTGCCGCCGGCCGAACCGCCGGAACCCTGATGGGCCGGTTCCTTGGCGACCGCGAAGGTCCGGTCGCCGTGTTGGCGGGCTCCATGCTGGTGCGCGACCACCGGGATCGGCTGGAAGGGTTCAGGGCCGTCATGGGCGAGGCTTTTGCCGGGCGGAAAATCCTGCCGGTGATCGAGGGCCAGGACAACCCGGCGCTCGTCGAGGAACTGGTAGACACGCTTCTTGCTCGTCATCCGGATCTCGCCGGCATCTACAGTCTCGGCGCGGGCAACCGCGGTCTTGTCGCCGCGCTTGAAAAGGCGGGCAGGGCCAGAACGATCTGTGCCATCGCCCACGAGTTGACGCCGCACAGCCGCGCCGCGCTGCTTTCCGGAACGATCGACGCCGTGCTCAACCAGGATGCCGGCCACGAGGTCAGAAGCGCGATCCGTGTTCTGAAAGCGAAGGCGGACGGGCTGCCGGTGATCGAGGCGCAGGAACGCATCCGCATCGATATTTTCCTGAAGGATAACCTGCCGATCGAACAGGCATAGGAGGGAACGCCCCATGTATCTCGGACTGGATCTCGGCACGTCCGGCGTCAAGGCGATGCTTATCGATGACGAGCAGCGCATCATCGGTTCCGCGTCAGGCGCACTTGATGTCTCGCGTCCGCATCCCGGCTGGTCGGAGCAGGACCCGGCCGATTGGATCCGGGCGACCGAGCAGGCTCTCGATGCCCTCAAGGCAGCGCACCCCGACGCGCTTGCCGCCGTGCGCGGGATCGGCCTTTCCGGCCAGATGCATGGCGCGACACTCCTCGACAAGCATGATGCCGCACTCCGTCCCTGCATTCTTTGGAACGACACCCGCAGCTTCCGCCAGGCGGCCGCGCTCGACAGTGACCCTCAGTTCCGGGCGCTGACGGGAAACATCGTCTTTCCGGGCTTCACCGCGCCCAAACTCGCCTGGGTGCGCGAAAACGAACCGGAAATCTTCGCTGAAGTGCGTTGGATCCTGCTGCCCAAGGACTATCTGCGTCTGTGGCTGACGGGCGAGCACATGTCGGAAATGTCCGATTCCGCCGGCACCTCCTGGCTCGACACGGGCAAGCGCAAATGGTCGGAAAGCCTGCTTGCGGCCACCCAGCTCGATGAACGGCAGATGCCGGACCTGGTCGAAGGGACGGACAGCGCCGGCACGTTGTGCCCGGAACTCGCGAGCCGCTGGGGCATGGGCTCGGGCGTCGTGGTCGCTGGCGGCGCCGGCGACAACGCGGCCTCCGCCTGCGGCATGGGCACGGTCGGCGAGGGACAGGCCTTCGTCTCGCTCGGCACCTCCGGCGTGCTTTTCGCCGCCAACGCGCGTTACCTTCCCAATCCGGAAAGTGCGGTCCACGCCTTTTGCCACGCCCTGCCGAACACCTGGCATCAGATGGGCGTGATCCTTTCGGCGACGGATGCGCTCAACTGGCATTCAGGCGTCACCGGCAGAAGTGCCGGGGAGCTGACCGGCGAACTCGGCGACACGCTCAACTCGCCGGGCTCGGTGACGTTCCTTCCCTATCTCTCTGGCGAACGGACGCCGCATAACGACGCGGCGATCCGTGGCGCCTTTGTCGGCCTGGGCCACGAAAGCTCTCGCGCGGCATTGACCCAGGCAGTGCTCGAAGGCGTTTCCTTTGCGATCCGCGACAGCCTGGAGGCGCTGCGCGCCGCCGGCACGAGGCTCACGCGCGTGACCGCGATCGGCGGCGGTTCGCGGTCGCGCTACTGGCTGAAATCGATCGCGACCGCGCTCGATCTGCCGGTCGATCTGCCGGCTGACGGTGACTTCGGGGCGGCATTCGGCGCGGCGCGACTCGGTCTGATCGCCGCCACCGGCGCCAATCCGGTCGCAACCTGCTTCGCACCGGCAACGGCGGAGACAATTGCGCCGGAAACGTCGCTGGTATCAGCCTATGAGGACGCCTACCAGCGCTATCGCCGGCTCTACCCGGCGATCAAGGAGGCGACGCTGTGATCGCCTCCTGCAAGCTCGACTGCGACCGGCCGCGCTTTGTCGCGGGCGCTGTCGTGGCGGAAATCAATCTATTGTGCCGGGACCTTGTCGAGGAATCCGGTCACCTGTTTCAGCCGGCCGTTCTCGACGATGCCGAAGTCTGTTCCTTCGATGACGGAAGCGCCGCCCGGTCCGAGCGTCCAGGAGAAGCGGATCGTATCGGCAACGCCGTCCGGGTTGCCCTTGAGGGCGAAGCGGAAGCCCGGAAATTGATGCTGGACACCCGCGATCATCGTGCCGATCGACTCGCGGCCGCCTCCCTGCATGACCGGGTCGCGGTAGGCGACGTCTGCGGTGAAGGCCTGTTCGACAAGCGCATCGCGTCGTGCGGCATCGGTTTCGTTCCAGGCGGCGATATAGGCTTCGGCAATATGGTTGAGGTCGTGCATCGGGATTTTCCCTCCGTCTCGTGTTTCGACGCGCTGATTGTCGGCGAGCGAGGGAATGAAACCAATTACCTTCCACGTAATGGCCGCGCCCCCCGGGCGCAGCGCTGGCATTTCACCATCAATTAAGAGGAGACAGCCGTGAGCACGGGATTTTTCGGCGATATCGCCAAGATAAAATACGAAGGACCGGAGAGCACCAAGCCGCTCGCCTTCCGTCATTATAATCCGGACGAGATCGTTCTCGGCAAGCGGATGGAGGATCACCTTCGCTTTGCCATTGCCTATTGGCACACCTTTGTCTGGCCGGGCGGCGACCCCTTCGGCGGGCAGACCTTCGAGCGTCCCTGGTTCAAGGATACGATGGAGGCCGCGAAGCTGAAGGCCGACGTCGCCTTCGAATTCTTCCAGCTTCTTGGCGTGCCTTTCTACTGCTTCCACGACGCGGACGTGCGTCCGGAGGGCAGGAATTTCGCCGAGAACACCAGCAATCTCAACGAGATTGTCGATTATTTCGCCAAGAAGCAGGCCGAAACCGGCGTCAAGCTGCTCTGGGGCACGGCGAACCTCTTTTCGAACCGGCGCTACATGTCGGGTGCGGCGACCAACCCCGATCCGGACGTGTTCGCCTTTGCGGCCGCAACGGTGAAGACTTGCATCGACGCAACGCAGAAGCTCGGCGGCGAGAACTACGTACTCTGGGGCGGACGCGAGGGATATGAGACCCTGCTCAATACCGACCTAAAACGGGAACTCGACCAGCTCGGCCGCTTCGTCAATCTCGTCGTCGAATACAAGCACAAGATCGGCTTCAAGGGCACGATCCTAATAGAGCCGAAGCCGCAGGAGCCGACCAAGCATCAATACGACTACGACGTCGCAACGGTCTATGGCTTCCTCAAGAAGTACGGTCTCGAGAACGAGGTGAAGGTCAATATCGAGCAGGGCCACGCGATCCTCGCGGGTCACTCGTTCGAGCACGAACTGGCGCTCGCCAATGCGCTTGGGATCTTCGGCTCGATTGACATGAACCGCAACGACTACCAGTCCGGGTGGGACACGGACCAGTTCCCGAACAATGTTCCGGAAATGGCGCTCGCCTATTACCAGGTGCTTGCAGGCGGCGGCTTCAAGACCGGCGGCACCAATTTCGACGCCAAGCTGCGCCGTCAGTCGATTGACCCGGAAGACCTGCTGATTGGTCACATCGGCGGCATGGATTGCTGCGCGCGCGGTCTCAAGGCGGCGGCGAAGATGATCGAGGACAGGGCGCTGTCGGCGCCGCTCGAAAAGCGCTATGCCGGCTGGAACGTGCCCGAAGCGAACAAGATGCTCGGCGGCGGTTTCTCGCTGGACGAGATCGAGGCTTGGGTGCGCAAGTCGGACCTCAATCCGCAGCCGAAATCCGGGAAGCAGGAGCTTTTGGAAAACGTCGTCAATCGTTACGTTTGACAAACCGAAGGAGCGTACGGGCCGCTTACAACGTAGCCCGTCCGTTTATTCGAACCCGCATGTCTACGCGTTTTGCGCGGCGTTGCGATTGCGTAGAAACGGATTTTGGAGATAGCAGAAGCACATTGCCCCTCGCGGAAAATCTGTTAGCTTCTGCCTCCTGCAACGTTGCAGGTATATCAGTTTATCGCAGAAATTGCGCGGCAAAGCGCCGAACTTATCAATCGACCGGCACGCCGGTTTATCAGATAGCCGATCCATCAGGGAGGAAATCAGCATGAAGACGATCAAGGGACCGGGGCTCTTTCTCGCACAATTCGCTGGCGATGCCGCCCCCTTCAACTCCTGGGACTCGATCACTAAGTGGGCGGCCGATTGCGGCTATAAGGGGGTGCAGGTTCCGAGCTGGGACGGCCGTCTCTTCGACCTGAAGAAAGCCGCGGAATCGAAGACCTATTGCGACGAGATCGCCGGCAAGGCACGCGCCAACGGCGTGGAGATTACCGAGCTCTCGACCCATCTGCAGGGTCAATTGGTTGCGGTGCATCCGGCCTATGACGAAGCGTTCGACGGTTTTGCAGCCCATGAAGTGCGTGGCGACCCGAAGGCACGCCAGCAATGGGCCGTCGAGCAGGTAAAGCTTGCGCTGACGGCCTCGAAGAACCTCGGCCTCAACGCCATGGCGAGCTTCTCCGGCGCGCTTGCCTGGCCCTTCGTTTATCCCTGGCCGCAGCGCCCGGCGGGTCTGGTGGAGACGGCGTTCGACGAGCTTGCCCGGCGGTGGAAGCCGATCCTCGACCATGCCGAGGATTGCGGCGTCGACGTCTGCTACGAGATCCATCCGGGCGAGGACCTCCACGACGGCATCACCTACGAGATGTTCCTGGAGCGCACCGGCAATCATGCCCGCGCCTGTATGCTCTACGACCCGTCGCACTACGTGCTGCAGTGCCTCGACTACCTCGACAATATCGACATCTACAAGGACCGCATCCGGATGTTCCACGTCAAGGACGCGGAGTTCAACCCGACCGGTCGCCAGGGAGTCTACGGCGGCTTCCAAAGCTGGGTGAACCGTGCGGGACGCTTCCGCTCGCTCGGCGACGGCCAGGTCGATTTCGGGGCGGTCTTTTCCAAAATGACGGCGAATGATTTCTCCGGCTGGGCGGTGGTCGAGTGGGAGTGCTGCCTGAAGCATCCGGAAGACGGCGCGCGCGAAGGCGCGGAATTCGTCAAGGCGCACATCATCCGCGTCACCGAAAAAGCATTCGATGACTTTGCCGACAGCGGGGCGGACGAGGCGGCCAATCGGCGAATGCTGGGACTGTAACCGCCCGTCACCCCCCCTTTCCCGCCTGCGGGGAAGGGGCTTTACCGCAATCTGTACTGATGAAATCGGGGGCATCGCCACAGGTGTCCTTCTCCCCGTCAAAACGGGGAGAAGGTGGCCGGCAGGGCCGGATGAGGAGCGGTCACCGCGAGAACGAAAAGGAGAGAAAACACAATGGCTATCGAGGGAACCAGCACGGAAAATCGTCAAAAGCGTATCCGGCTCGGCATGGTGGGCGGGGGCTCCGGCGCCTTCATCGGCGCGGTGCATCGGATTGCCGCAAGGCTCGATGACCACTATGAGCTGGTCGCGGGTGCGCTATCGTCGACGCCGGAAAAGGCCGAGGCCTCCGGCCGCGAACTCGGACTCGATCCGGCGCGGGTCTATTCGGATTTCAAAGAAATGGCGATCCGCGAGGCGAAGCTGAAGAATGGCATCGAGGCCGTGGCGATCGTGACGCCGAACCATGTTCATTACGCCGCCGCGAAGGAATTCCTGAAGCGCGGCATCCATGTCATCTGCGACAAGCCGCTGACCTCGACGCTTGCAGACGCGAAGAAGTTCAAGAAGGCGGTCGACGAAAGCGATGCGCTTTTCGTGCTGACGCATAATTATACCGGCTACCCGATGGTGCGGCAGGCGCGCGAAATGATCGCGAACGGCGATATCGGCGCAGTTCGCCTCGTGCAGATGGAATATCCGCAGGATTGGCTGACCGAGAACATCGAGCGGTCCGGCCAGAAACAGGCAGCGTGGCGCACCGATCCGGCCCGTTCCGGCGCCGGCGGCTCCACCGGCGATATCGGTACCCATGCCTATAATCTCGGCTGTTTCGTCTCCGGCCTCGAACTCGAAGAACTCTCGGCCGATCTCGACAGCTTCGTCAGTGGGCGGCAGCTCGACGACAATGCCCATGTGATGATGCGCTTCAAGGCGAAGGACGGGGCGCGCGCCAAGGGCATGCTCTGGTGCAGCCAGGTGGCGCCCGGCCATGAAAACGGTCTGATGGTGCGCGTCTACGGCACCAAGGGCGGCCTTGAATGGACCCAGAAGGACCCGAACTATCTTTGGTACACGCCTTTCGGCGAGCCGAAGCGTCTGCTGACGCGCGCCGGGGCCGGGGCGGGACCCGCGGCTGGCCGTGTTTCGCGTGTTCCCTCCGGCCATCCGGAAGGCTATCTCGAAGGCTTCGCCAATATCTATTCGGAGGCCGCCCGGGCGATTTTCGCCAAGCGGAACGGCGCCAAAGTGGATTCTGCGGTGACCTATCCGACGATCGATGATGGCATGAAGGGCATGATCTTCGTAGACGCCTGCGTGCAGTCCTCCAAACGCAACGGCGCCTGGATCAAGGTCTGACCGGCGCCCGCAAAATAGAAAAGGGCGGGGAGTACCTCGCCCTTTTTCACGGGTTGACATTTGCCGCTGCGGGTTTAGGCCACGTTCAAAAAATCGAGTGGAGGCAGCAATGCCGGATTTTCCGGCGTCGGCTGCACAGATGACGAGGATCATAATGATCGAAGCCAAGAAACTGGCAGAGCGCTTCCCCGGCGACTTTATCTTCGGCGTTGCCACCGCATCTTTCCAGATCGAAGGTGCGAGCAAGGCGGACGGTCGCAAAGCCTCGATCTGGGACGCTTTCTCGAACATGCCCGGCCGAGTCTTCGGGCGGCACAACGGCGATGTCGCCTGCGATCACTACAACCGGCTGGAACAAGATCTCGATCTCATCAAGAGCCTCGGCGTCGAGGCCTACCGCTTCTCGATCGCCTGGCCGCGTATCATTCCTGAGGGCACGGGCCCAATCAACGAGAAGGGACTCGATTTCTACGACCGCTTGGTCGACGGTTTGAGAACGCGGGGCATCAAGGCCTTTGCGACGCTTTACCACTGGGATCTGCCGCTTGCGCTGATGAGCGACGGCGGCTGGACGGCGCGGACCACCGCCTATGCCTACCAGCGCTATGCGAAAACCGTGATCGCCCGGCTCGGCGATAGGCTCGATGCGGTCGCGACCTTCAACGAGCCGTGGTGTTCGGTCTGGCTGGGCCATCTTTACGGCGTCCATGCGCCCGGCGAGCGCAATATGGATGCAGCGCTAGCGGCGCTCCACTTCACCAACCTCGCCCATGGTCTCGGCGTCGAAGCGATCCGCTCGGAACGGCCGAATCTGCCCACCGGCATTGTCATCAACGCCCATTCGGTCTACCCGGGCAGCAATAGCGCCAAGGACAAGGCCGCGGCCGAGCGCGCCTTCGATTTTCACAACGGCGTCTTCTTCGGTCCGATCTTCAAGGGCGAGTATCCGGAGGGCTTCCTCTCGGCGCTCGGCGACCGCATGCCGCTGATCGAGGATGGCGACATGAAGACGATCGCACAGCCGCTCGACTGGTGGGGCCTCAACTATTATACGCCGATGCGGGTCTCGCATGATCCGGCTGCAGGTGCCGAATATCCGGCGACCGTCAATTCGAAGCCGGTGAGCGACGTGAAGACGGATATCGGCTGGGAAGTCTATGCGCCGGCGCTTGGCACCTTGGTCGAAACGCTCAATGCACGCTACGACCTTCCCGACTGCTACATCACCGAGAACGGCGCCTGCTACAACATGGGCGTCGAGAACGGCGCCGTCGACGATCAGCCGCGGCTCGATTACATCGCCGATCATCTGGCGGTGACGGCGGACCTGATCGCCAAGGGCCATCCGATGCGCGGTTATTTCGCCTGGAGCCTGATGGACAATTTCGAATGGGCGGAAGGCTATCGGATGCGCTTCGGCATCGTCCACGTGGACTATGAAACGCAGGTGCGCACGATCAAGAAAAGCGGCTATTGGTACAAGGAACTGGCGGAGCAGTTTCCGAAGGGCAACCACGAGCCGGCATGAGGCGAGCGGCAATGGCCTGTCCGTGTGGCAGGCCGACGTTGTTCCGCACAAAAAGAGTAGACTTTTGCTCCGAACCGCTGCCTTCGGAAAAAATGTGCCTGTGACACAGAGCAGCCGAGGGCCATAACAAACGCGAAGCTCGCGGCATGGCAGCCTTGCCGTGACGACGTTGAACTAACCGGTTGTCTGATGATAGAGAGTCGCTCCCCGTTCCGAATGCGTTGTCGAATGTCGGCCTGACCCGACGCATTTTCCGTCCCGGCCTGCTGCGCCTGGGGCAAGAGTTTCGAACATCCGAGAGCATCATGTATCCTTATATCGTTGTGATCCCTCTTCTGGGGGCGACCGAACAATGACCGTTCCTCTTTCCGAGCTTTCGCCTGCCGATGCTTCAGTCGTCTTCGACGGCGTTTCGAAGCGCTTTGCAGCATCCGGTGAAAGCGGCGCTTTCACCGCCCTCGACAATGTCAGCCTGACGATCGGCCGCGGTTCGATCACCGGCATCATCGGCCGCTCCGGCGCGGGTAAATCCACACTGATCCGGCTGGTCAACGGCCTCGAAAAGCCTTCGGACGGCAAGGTTCTTGTCGACGGTGTCGATGTCGGCGCGCTCGACGAGGCGGGACTGCGCAGTCTCCGGCGTTCGATCGGCATGATCTTCCAGCATTTCAATCTGCTCTCGTCCCGCACCGTATTCGGCAACGTCGCGCTACCTCTGGAAATCGCCGGCATGGACCGGCGCTCGATCGAAGCGCGGGTGCGGCCGCTTCTCGACCTTGTCGGCCTTGCCGACAAGCATGGCCGCTATCCAGCCGAGCTTTCCGGTGGACAGAAGCAGCGCATCGGCATTGCCCGCGCGCTTGCGACCGAACCCAAGCTGTTGCTCTCGGACGAGGCGACGTCGGCGCTCGATCCGGAAACAACCCAGTCTATCCTCGAGCTCCTGAAGCGGATCAATGCCGAACTCGGGCTGACCGTTCTGCTCATCACCCACGAGATGGAGGTGGTGAAGGCCGTCACGTCGAGTGTCGCGGTGATCGACCGGGGCGAGATCGTCGAGCGCGGCCACACCTTCGATGTCTTCACCCATCCGAAACATGAGACGACGCGCGCGTTGCTCTCCGGGCTGCCGGGCTCGAAACTGCCCGAGGCAATCGCAAGAGACCTGAGGCCGATAGCCGGCGTCGGTGATCGCATCGTCGTCCGCCTCACGTTCTTCGGGGCGGCGGCCGAGCGGCCGTTGATCTCGCAGCTCATCAAGTCGATCGGCGCCGAGGTCAACATCATCGCCGGTACGATCGACGAGATCGGCGGCAGGCCTTACGGGTCGCTGGTGGTCGCCTATGCGGCGGATGCCGAAACGTCGGGGAAGGCCCAGCGCTTTTTCGGCGAGAACGGATTGGTCACGGAGGTGCTCGGCTATGTCGCCTGATCTTCTGCTTCTCATCGGCAAAGCCACGCTCGACACGCTGCGCATGGTGGCGATTGCCGGCCTCATCGGTTCGCTGATCGGCCTGCCGATCGGCATCTTCCTGGCGACCAGCGGCAAGCGCGAGCTGTTTCACGCGCCGAACGCAAACCGCATTATAGGCTTAATCGTCAACGCCACCCGCTCGACACCCTTTATCATCCTCGTTGTCGCGATCATTCCCTTCACGCGGCTGGTTACCGGCACGTCGATCGGCACGAAGGCGGCGATCGTTCCCCTGACGATTGCGACCATTCCCTTCTTCGCCCGTCTCGTAGAGGCGGCGATCCGCGACGTCGACAAAGGGCTGATCGAGGCGGCGCGCGCCATGGGTGCGACACCGATGCAGATCGTCTCGAAAGTGCTGCTCGCCGAGGCCCGGCCGGCACTGACGCTCGCATTCACCATGACCATCGTCAGCCTCATCGGTTACTCCGCAATGGTCGGCGCAGTCGGCGGCGGGGGCCTCGGCGATCTCGGCATCCGTTACGGCTATCAGCGCTTCATGCCGGACGTGATGCTTATCGTCGTGGTCGTGCTCATCGTGCTGGTGCAATTGGTGCAGAGCGCCGGCGATCGCTTTGCCCGCCGCTTCGACAAGCGCAGCCGCAAAAATTGACCTCTTTCCACCGATATCCAAGGAGCCTCACATGAAGAATATTCTCCTAGCAGCATCGCTTGCCATGGCCTTTCTCGCCGGCGCGGCGCGCGCCGAAACCATCAAGATCGGGGTCACCCCCGGTCCGCACGCGCAGATCATAGAAAAGGTCAAGGAAGTGGCGGCCACAAAGGATCTCGACATCGAAATCCTGGAATTCTCGGACTACGTGGTTCCGAACCAGGCGCTTGCCGATGGCGAGCTCAACGCCAACTCCTTCCAACACAAGCCCTATCTCGACAATCAGGTTACTGATCGCGGCTTCGACATCGTCAGCGTCGCCTATACGGTCAACTTTCCGATGGGCGTCTATTCGAAGAAGGTGAAGAGCCTGGACGAGCTCGCCGACGGCGCGACAGTCGCGATTCCGAACGATCCGACCAATGGCGGGCGCGCGCTGCTGATCCTTGCCGACAAGGGGCTGATCAAGCTCAAGGAAGGCGCCAGCCTCAAGGTCGGGCCGGCCGATGTGATCGAAAATCCGAAGAACCTCACCTTTGCCGAGCTCGATGCCGCCCAGCTTCCGCGCTCGCTGGACGATGTCGACGCCGCCGTCATCAACACCAATTACGCGCTCGAAGCCGGCCTCGATCCGGCAAAAGACCCGATCGCTCGCGAAGGCGAAAAGGCGCCCTATGTCAACATCATCGCCGTCAACAGCAAGGACAAGGATGCGCCCTGGGTCAAGACTCTGGTCGAGTCCTACCAGAACGATACGGTGAAGGCCTTTATCAATGACACCTTCAAAGGATCGGTCATCGCGGGTTGGTGATTTAGGTCTTGTGAAAAAACCGCGCGTCACGAGTTGGCGCGCGGTTTTGTTTGATCGGCAGATCCCCTGCGCTATTCTCCCGTCCTCAGAGGAAGGAGAGCGCGATGAAGGGTGGATGTCTGTGCGGCGCGGTACGCTATGAGGCGAAACGAGCGCCGCTTTATGCCGGTTTTTGCCATTGCCGCGATTGTCAGCGAGTGACCGGCACCGGCCATTCCTGCTACATCATTTTCTCGCGTAGCGATGTCGATTTCGCCGGCGAACTCCGGGCCTACGAGAAATTCGCTGAAAACGGCAATGTCACGGTCCGGCATTTCTGCGCTGCCTGCGGCAGCCAGATCTTCAGCTCCGGTCCGCCCGACGATGATCGATGGACGATCTATGCGGGCACGCTCGACGACACCTCGCTGTTCGAGCCGGCCGATGCGGTTTTCACCCGCAGCCGCCCGCACTGGGACCGGCTTGCGCTCCAGTTGGATGAGTGCGAAACACTCCCGGACTGAGCGCCTACTTCTTTAAATCGGAGCCGATTCAAGGATAAAAACATGCAGCAATTCAAAGTGCTACAGCGACCTTTGTGCGTCTGAAAAGACGCACGGCGCTGTAGGAGCGAAGCGCGCGGCTCATCCGCATTTTCGCTCCGAGATGCGTCCCCGAAGTTCGCCTGATGCGTCGACGAATTGACTTGCGAACGCCGACGACTTTAATCGGCGGCATGTCCACTCAGCTTTCTCCCCTCGACCGATCTTTCCTTTCCGGCGAACAGGGCGGGGCCTCGGCCTTCGCCATGCGTCTTCTCGTCCGTTTCGCCGAGGCCGTCGGCGCGGAACGCTTCATTGATATCGAAGCCGCCCATCTCGACGGCTGTCTCTATCTCGGTCAGGTGAGCCTCGATTTCGTCGAGCACCTCGTTAGGCTGGGCGGTCGGGTTCGCGTCCCGACGACGCTCAATGTCGCATCCGTCGATCTCATCCATCCGGAACTCTTTCGCGGCAGTGAAGAGGTCGGCAGCGGTGGCGCAAGGCTCATGAAGGCGCATGAGGAACTCGGCTGCATGCCGACCTTCACCTGCGCGCCCTACCAGACGATCTTCCGGCCGCGTTTTGGCGCTCAGATCGCCTGGGCGGAATCGAACGCCATCGTTTTTGCCAATTCCGTGCTCGGCGCCCGCACCAACCGCTACGGCGATTTCATCGATCTCTGTTGCGCGCTCACCGGTCGGGCACCCTGTTACGGCCTGCACGTAACCGAAAATCGCCGCGCGCGTGTGCTTGTGGAGGTCGAGAGCCTGCCTGAGGAGTGGGAGGAGGCGGGCCTTGCCTGTGTCGCCGTCGGGCATGTGATCGGCAGGCGATGCGGCGACCGCGTGCCGGCGATTGTCGGTCTGCCTGCCTCGACAGGTGAGGACGAC
Source organism: Sinorhizobium numidicum (assembly GCF_029892045.1). Taxonomy (NCBI): domain Bacteria; kingdom Pseudomonadati; phylum Pseudomonadota; class Alphaproteobacteria; order Hyphomicrobiales; family Rhizobiaceae; genus Sinorhizobium; species Sinorhizobium numidicum. The sequence goes on along the minus strand of NZ_CP120368.1, from coordinate 3,320,617 downwards.
CTCAAGGCTCTCGGTGCAGTTGCCGCCTCGGCGGGGGCCGTTGCGCTGTTCCACGCGGTCGGACTGACGCTGGAGGCGCCAACCGTCGAGGCCGCTTTCCAGGGCAGGGCACCGGACGAAATCATCCGGCTGACGGCGGAAGATTTGCGCGCGACCGTGCGTAATCTCTCGACGGTGCCGGATGGCACGACGCTCACTGCGGTCAGCCTCGGCACGCCGCATTTTTCGCTTTCCGAGTTCGAGCGGCTGATGCCGCGGCTTGAAGGCGAGCGGCCGGCGATCGACATCTATGTCAATACTCATCGGGCCGTGCTCGAAGAATTGCAGCGTCGCGGCTGGGAGGAGCGCCTGGAGGCTGCCGGGGTCACGCTGGTCATCGATACCTGCACCTATGTGACTGCCGTGATGCGCGACATGTCCGGCGCGGTCATGACCAATTCCGGCAAATGGGCCTATTACGCGCCCGGCAATCGGCGTCGATGTCGGCTTCGGTTCGCTTGCCGAGTGTGTGGCGTCGGCCAGAGCCGGAAAGGTGGTGCGGCTTTGACGGTCAGATTGCAGGTGACGACGCTTGTAGCCGGCACGGCGGCGGCGAAAACCCTGGTGCTTTCAGAACCCTTGAGCTTCTGGGGCGGTCTCGATTCGGCAAGCGGCAGGATTATCGACCAGTGGCATCCGCAGAAGGAAGAGGTAATGAGCGGCCGCATTCTGGTAATGCGGGCAGGGCGAGGTTCCAGTTCCGGAAGCTCGGTTCTGGCGGAAGCGCTCCGGCGCGAAACGGGGCCGGCGGCCATCGTGCTTTTTTCGCGTGACGCTATCGTTACGGTTGGCGCGATGGTTGCGGCCGAACTCTACGGCAAGAGTTGTCCAGTGGCACTCGCGCAGGAGGCGGACTGGTCAGCGATCGCCGGAGCCGCCTATTTGGCGATCGATGCCGGCGAGAGGGTGGCGACGATCGAGGTAGACTGAGACGAATAAACACGTTGCCAAACCGTTGCGGATGCGAAAAGACGGGAACTTGGATAAAGGCCGTCTCAGCCCCCGAGATGCCGCTCGCCGCGCTTCTTCGCCAGCGTGATCTGTTTCTGCCGCTGGCGATAGCGCTCGCGATCCTCTTCCGTGCGGCTCTCGTGGCAATGGACGCAGGAGACGCCTTCCTCGTGCAAGGGCGACAGGAGGTCTTCCGGGGTCAGTGGCTGGCGGCAGGCATGGCAGAGCGTGTGCTCGCCTTCCTGAAGTCCATGAGTAACCGAAACGCGCTCGTCGAAGACGAAGCAGGCGCCGTCCCAGAGGCTCTGCTCGGGCGGTATTTCCTCGAGATATTTGAGGATGCCGCCTTTCAGGTGATAGACCTCCTCGAAACCCTGCTCCTTCATGAACGCGGTCGCCTTCTCGCAGCGGATGCCGCCGGTGCAATACATGGCGATCTTCGGCTTATTGTTGAGGCCGGCGTTGTTGCGCACCCACTCGGGAAATTCCCGAAACGTCTTGGTCTTCGGATCGACGGCGCCGCGGAAGAGCCCTATTGCGGTTTCGTAGTCGTTGCGCGTGTCGATCACCAAAGTATCCGGATCGGAAATCAGCGTGTTCCAGTCCTGCGGCTCCACATAGGTACCGACCACCTTGTTTGGATCGATATTCTCGGCGCCCATGGTGACGATCTCCTTCTTCAGCCGCACCTTCATGCGCAGGAAGGGCATGGACGAAGCCCGGCTCTCCTTGTGTACGAGGCAGGCGAATTCTGGCTGGGCGCGCAGATAGGCAAGCACCGCGGCAATGCCCTTGTCGGTGCCGGCGATCGTCCCGTTGATCCCCTCATGCGCGATGAGCAGCGTGCCTTTCACGCCGTTGGCGTCACAGATTGCCTGCAGCGGCTCGCGGAATTCGGCGAAGCGCTGGAAGGAAACAAAATGATAAAGCGCGGCTACCAGAAACTGGCCTTGCGTCTCCGGGCGCGGTGTCGTCAGCATGTCGGTCATGGCCACGCAAATACAGCTTTCGGGCGCCAAGTGCAATTGCGGCGGCCGCGCCGAATTGTCCCGCGCGTCGTGAGGACGGAATGATTTGCCCCTCAGCCCGGCCCTCTACGCGCAAGCGGGGGATTTTTGAGCGGCCCGCGCGTCTCGTTGCCCGACTTGCAGGGATAAGGTGATCGGCGGGCGGAATGAAAGGGCATGAGCACGCTTCCCTCTACCGCCCCGCCTCGAGCCAGAGCAGCCCGACCGTCCGGCTTTCATCCTCCGGCCGGTCGCCGAAGACCGCCTGCGCTCGCTGCAAGGCTTCTCGTCTGAGTTCTTCCTGCCGGTGAATGACGGCGGAGAGGAGATGGGCCTGGTTTTGGCTGCTGCCTGCGATCTCCGGTTGCTCGTTGATCAGCGAGGTCATATCGGCGAGGTCGTTCAAATGACCCAGCACGTCGACCAGCTCTTTCGCGTCAGCCCTTTTGGCTTGCATCGCCGAAGGCCATGCCCCCCGCAGCAGAGCCAGATGCATCCGGTAGTCCTGGGTGCGCTTGCGCAGTTCGTGGAACAGGGCGGCATCGGTTCCCGTTTCGCAAGCGACTCTGGCACGCGCCGCACGCCTTAGCGTTCTCCGCCAGCCTTTTTCCAGTCGGCCGGCGGTCTTTCGTTTGCCGTCGTCGAAGGATACATGCGCGAGCGCCGCAAGCGCCTGTTGGCAGTTGGCGACGGTGGTCGCGATCTTTCCTGCGATGTCGGTTTCGTCTTCCGAGATCCGGTCGCGGCGCGCCGCCAAGGCCGCGCAGACATGATCGAGAGCCGATCTCTGCTCTTCATTGCTCGCATGCGCACGTAGATAGCTGGCATTCTCGACGAGAGCCGCGGCGTCTCGGACCGGCGACAGATTTCGAGCCATCTCGCGGATGCGGGCGTTTTCCTGTTTCTGGAGGGCCGGTGCATCGGAGGCGACGAGCCGGTAGAGCGAGCGCAGGCGCTTGAAGTTCCTGCGGGCATCATGGATCGCCTCGTGAACGCCCGCGGGCTGATCCTCCAGGGCCGCTACCGCGCGCTCGATCAGTTCGGCGCCGACGGCGCGAAAGTCCTCGGTGAAAGGCCGGTCCGGACTGAAAGCATAGGTCATGGTTGCGCTTCCAGCAGTCCCTCAGTGGCGAGCGCCTGGTTGGAATAGCGCCGGTTGCCGGTGATTTCGCGTCCGAGCCACGCCGGCAGAGCGGGAAGATCCGTCTCCTGCTTCATCTCGACTTCGGCGACGACAAGACCCTCGAGCGCTCCCTCATAGACGTCGACCTCCCAGGTGAAGCCCTTGTGGGGCACGCGGAAACGCCTTTTCTCGATGATTATGCCGACCGCCTGTGTCAGCAGTTCGCGCGCGTCGTCCATGGGCAGGTCGTATTCGTACTCGTTGCGGACCAGCGCCGACTTGCCGATCTTGATGGTCAGGCGCGCCCATTTGTTGCCATGAATGCGGACGCGCACCGAGCGATCCTCCATGGTGACGATATAGGCCTGACGGAGCCTTGTGCCCTTGTCCGCATGTTGCCGCCAGCCGTCCGAAGCGACCAGGAACTTGCGCTCTATCTCCTTCGCCATGAATTCCCCGCCATATCGAGAGGTCGACCGGCAACAGACTACCGTTTAATCGGCTGCGCTCAAGTCACCGCCTTGCCGCGGACGATATTTTACCGTCTGCTGTTGTAAATCAGCGAATGAGCGACGCCCTTCAGGTCTCGACAATGGGCGGCAGGCGGAGTATGCGGGGGCAGTATTCAATCGTTTTAAAAGGACGATCGGCATGAGCGCGAAAACCGACAAGCTTCTTTCCATCCTCAAGCTGCAACCGGTGGTGCCGGTGCTGGTGATCGATGATGTGGCCGCGGCAGTACCGCTCGCGCGGGCACTGGTTGCCGGTGGCCTGAAGGCGATCGAGATCACCTTGCGAACGACGGCGGCGCTGGAGGCGATCCGCGCGGTTGCGAACGAGGTGGAGGGTGCCGTCGCCGGTGCCGGGACGATCCTAAACGCGGCGCAGTTCGAAGCGGCAGTGGAGGCGGGATCGCAGTTCATCGTCAGCCCCGGCACGACGCAGGAACTGATCGACGTCGCCAACGACCACGAGGTTCCACTGCTTCCGGGTGCGGCGACGGCGAGCGAGGTGATGGGGCTCCGTGAGGAAGGCTACCAGGTGATGAAGTTCTTCCCGGCCGAACAAGCCGGTGGTGCCGCCTATTTGAAGTCTCTCTCCTCTCCGCTCGCCGGCACTTTCTTCTGCCCGACCGGAGGCATCTCGCTCGCCAATGCGCGTGACTATCTGTCGCTGCCGAACGTCGTCTGCGTCGGCGGCTCCTGGGTGGCGCCGAAGGAACTGGTCGCCAAGGGTGATTGGGCCGGCATCACCAAGCTCGCTGCCGAGGCCTATGTGCTGAAGGCCTGATCCAAGAGAGCGGGCAAAAACGAAAAAAGAGGCTGGACGCTTGTCCGGCCCTTTTTTCGTCTCGCAGCGCCACGCGTCTTTTCAGACGCACAAAGGTCGCTGCAACACTTTGAACTGCTGCATGGTTCCTCAAATCGGTTCCGACTTAAGAAACCATGCAATAGGCGCGAGTTTGTATTTTCGCGGCACCGTTCCTATGTCTCAATCCGCGAAGTGGAGCGGGATCGCGGAGAAGCGGGTCTTCCGGCCGCGTCCGCTCCGATCTGGAATGAAGCGGCATGCACGGAGCCCCCGCCTTTCCGTCGCGCACGAAACCGAAAGGAACGACACCGATGTTTGACGCGAAGAAATTGCTGGATCAGTTCTTGGGGTCGCAGGTGCCTGGCGCCGGCGGCACGGTTCGCGACCGCGCGGATCAGGCAACGAAGCTCGCCAAGGACAATCCGCTGGCAACCGGCGCGATCGCGGCCGTTCTTCTCGGCAGCAAGTCCGGCCGCAAGCTTGCCGGCAATGCTGCTGTGCTCGGCGGCCTCGCAGCGATCGCGGGCCTCGGCTATCAAGCCTACAAGAACTACCAGGCCGGCAAGGCGCCGACGGCAGAGCCGCCCTTGAAGCCGAACGCCCAATTGCCGCCGCCGCCGGCCGATTCCGCCTTCAGCACCGCGCCCGTCAGTGATGATTTCGCGCTCGCACTCGTGCGCGCCATGATCGCCGCCTCCCGGGCGGATGGCCACATAGACGACGTCGAGCGCCGCCACATCATGGACAAGCTCTCCGTTTCGGGACTGTCGGCGGATGCCGCCGCCTTCCTCGAAGCCGAGCTTGCAAACCCCGTCGATCTCGACGCGATCGTCGCCGCTGCCAAGACGGAAGAGGAGCGGGTGGAGATCTATACGGCATCCCGTCTCGCGATCGAGCCGGAAAGCCGGGCCGAGCGCGGCTATCTCGATCTGCTCGCCGGCCGGCTCGGGCTTGCCGATGCGCTTGTCGATCACATTGAGGCGACGGTCTCGGCGGCGAAGGTTCCCGCCTGAACCGACCTGCCGGTGCCGAGCGGAGCGCCCGATCGGCTCCGCTCATCGTTCTATCACGAGTTTGAATTGTAACTGGTCGGCGTCTGTCCTATTGCGAAAGCAAATGGAACGCGGGAGTATTTGATGCGCGATCTTACCAATTGGAAGGGTTGTCCGGCGCCGCAACCGGTCTTCCTCGAAGGGCGGTATGTCCGGTTGGAGCCCTATTACCGGGCAACGCATCTCGAGGCGCTCTGGAACGACGCCTTCGGCGGCATGGCCATCAACCCGCTCTTGAAATATTTCACCCAGGACGATTTTTCCGGCATCGAGGCGTTTGATGCCTGGCTCTCTGCTGTTCAGCAAAAATCCGGCTGGATCACCGAGGTGTTTCGCGACAAGGCGAACGGCAAAATCGTCGGAATGGCAAACTACATGCGCGCCGACCCGGCCAACGGCGTCGTCGAAGTCGGCGGTGTAGCGCATGGGCCAGCCATGGCTCGTTCCCCGCTTTCGACCGAGGCCCATTACCTGATGGCGAGGCACGTCTTCGAAGATCTCGGCTACCGGCGCTACGAATGGAAATGCCATAGCGAAAACATGGCGAGCCGTGCTGCCGCCCTGCGACTCGGCTTCACCTTCGAGGGCATTTTCCGTCAGCACATGGTTTCAAAGCACGCCAATCGTGATACGGCCTGGTTCTCGATGATCGATGGCGAATGGCCGCTCATCAAGGCCGCATTCGAGCACTGGCTTTCGCCCGATAATTTTGATGACGACGGTCGCCAGAGGCGGCGCCTCGAATATATTCGTGCCGACCTTGCGGCAAAGGAGCGAGCTTGAGCGCGCCTGAGAAGAAGGAAAAGTCTGCGGCGATCGCCGCTGCGATCATTCTCGTCGTCATCGGCATCGGCTTTTTCGCGCTGCCTTCGATCATGCTGAAGCTCGGTGAGATTTCGCCTTGGCTTGCCGCCGGCTTCGCTGTTCTTTTCGTGCTTGGCTTCTTCCTGATTTTCTGGCTGCGCGCCCGCCATCAACGCCGCCGTGGGCTTTGATCTGAGGTCAATTCTCGTAGGTTGAGATAATCGAGCGGGTATTCCCGCCCCTGCCAAACCTATTTTCTTGATCTAACTCAGCCCTGCAACGCAGCGCCCAACAGAACAAGTCCTAGTACCAGGACCAGCAGCGCCCCCGCGATCTCGATACCGTTCGAGATGCGCGTCGCGGCCGAGTCGCTTGAGGCGTAGCGCAGGGCGAAGCCTTTGGCGGTGACGGCCAGGGTCGCGAGCACAGAGACTGTGATTGCGGTGCCGATCGACATGGCGATGACCGAGAGGACGCCGCCGAGATAGAGGCCGTTCAGCAGTGCGAAGGAGAGCACGATCAGGGCGCCGGAGCAGGGGCGCAGCCCGACGGCGACAATTGCAGACCAGGCTTCGCTGAGCGCAAAACGATCGCCTTTCAGCATGGCCGGATCGGGCGCATGCGCATGGCCGCAGGTAGCGCAGACCTCGCCGGCCGCATGCGCGTGGTGGTGATCATGAAGGTGATCGTGAGCGTGGTGATGATGGTCGTGATCGCGGTGGATGTGCGCATCGCCGGAAGCGTGGGCCGGCTGAACCATCGAGCGCACCTTGCGGAAGACGAGCCAGCCGCCGAAAGCGGCGATCAGCGCGTAGCTTGCGATTTCAAGCGAGCGAGTCGCATTCGTCATGCTGATCGAGGAGCCGCGCAGCACGAGATAGACGGCGCCGATCAGCAGGATGGCGACGATGCCCTGCAGCATAGAAGAGAGAAACGACAGAAGGACGCCGCGCCTGAGCTCCGTTTCGTTGGCGATCATGTAAGAGGAGATGACCGCCTTGCCATGCCCAGGGCCGGCAGCGTGAAAGACACCATAGGCAAAGGAGAGGCCGATCAGCGACCAGAGCTGCCATGGGTTTTCGCGCATGCCCTTGAGCGCTCCGGTCAGCAGGCGATAAAAACTCTGCTGCTCCATGTTCACCCAGGAGAAAAAGCCGCCGAAAAAACCGTTCGTCTGGATGGAAGGTTCGGCAGTGCCGATGCCGAGCGGCGATTGGGCCATGGCCACGGTCGCGGTAAGAGCCGTCAACAAAAGCGCGGCCGCGAGCGCGCCGCCGATCTTGCGAGCGTTCAGCATGTGACCTCGAGCCTGGTTGCGAAGAGCTTGGACATGTCGGTTCCGGTCGGGTCGTTCCAGAAAGCGTCGGTCAATGTGTCCTTGTTCTCGGCCAGCACTTCGTCCGGATCCGGCCGCACCACCTGATGCTTGCAGGCCTCGATCTTTTCGCCGACGACCGTCAGGTCATCGTCGGTCGGGAAGTCCATCGCCGTATACATGGTCGGATCGTAAACGCCGAAGGAGAGCTTGCCCTTAAGCGGCATCGGCTGCGCCGGCTTGACCGCGAAGATCATCAGCAGCTGATTGTCCTTGTAATCGACATTGATCGCCTCGGGCTTGTTGACCTTCACCGATTTTCCGTTGTCGAGGATCGTGGTGTAGTAATTGTATTCCGAGAGGGACTCGAGCACGGTCTGGCCGACTTCCTTCAATTCCTCCGGGTCGAGCGTGGCATTCGAGTTCTTGTCGAAGTCGAGTACCACGCTCGCCGAGAATAGTTCGTCGAAGCGCCAGACGTTGCGCAGCTCGCCGATCTCGCCTTTGTCGTCGGAAACGATCTCCAGCCGCGCTTCGGCGAAGATATGCGGGTGGGCGGCAGCCAGGGCGGGCGCGATGAGGGTCGCAAGGCCGGCCATGACGAGGCGTTGTGTCTTCATGGGAATGGAAATCCTTTTGGGCCGAAAGCGGACCGTACGAATCGCCCTCCGAATGTACCGCAAATGGGACGGAATTGGGACTTCGCCTGGCAGCAGATGCGGGTTGCGCCGATAATTATTGCGACTTGCGGAACCAGCCGTGGACGAAATCGACGAAGGTACGCACCTTGGTCGGCAGATAGCGCCGATGCGGATAGATCGCGTAGATACCGCGGTCCTTCGGCAGGAAATCGTCGAATAGCGTCACGAGTTCGCCGGACAGGATCTTCGGCCGGGCGATGAAGTCCGGCACGGGCGCCACCCCGATGCCGCTCACTGCGGCGCGCACGGATGCAAGCGGGCTATTGACCTCGATCTGCCCGCTGACCGGAACCGTGAAGGGCGAACCGTCCGGCTCGATGAAGCGCCAGTTCGAATAGGAGCGCCCGTTGGTGTCGAGAATGCACGGGATCTTGGAAAGCTCGCTCGGATGATTGAGCTGACCGACTTTGGTCATGAATTCCGGCGAGGCACAGAGCAGCACCTGGAAGTCGTCGAGCTTGCGCGCGATCAGCGTCGAATCCTCCAGCCGGCTAATGCGAATCGCGACGTCGAAGCCCTCCTCGACGAGGTCGATGAAACGGTCGTCGGAAACGATATCAAGCAACAGCTCCGGGTGCTGCTTACCGAAATCTATCAGTGACTGACCGATCTCCGCATCGACGAAGGTCCGCGGAACGGTGATTCTGAGACGGCCGCGCAGATCGGAATTGTTGGCGCGAACGAGATCGGCGAGATTGTCGATCTCCTTCAGGATCTCGGACGCGGTGCGGTAATAGGTGTGCCCCGCTTCGGTCAGTGAGAACTGCCGCGTCGTGCGGTTGAGGAGCAGTGCGCCGAGTTCGTCTTCGAGCTCCCGCACATATTTCGACAGAAGTGCCTTGGATTTGCCGACGCGCCGGGCGGCGGCCGAGAATCCTTCCGCGTCCACGACGTCGATAAAGGCGCGGATGCGGGTCAAGGTGTCCATGGCCGATCATTCCTCCCGAAGTCGCGCGGCAAACTGATTCGCCGCGGAGCATTTCGCCTGCCTTTTGCTTCAGCCGCATCGATGTTGGCACCGGCGGCCGAAATTCGGTCCGGATTCCCTCATTTCCGGCTTTCGGCGGCCAGCCTCGGCGCAGTGGCGATTGTTCAATGAAAGTGAACACTGACAATGTTTTCGGGTCCAGAAAAAATTGCGCGGCAAACGGAAAAAACTCTTGATTACGACAGTGTTTTTTCTTACCTACCCCTTGCCCAAAGTCGCACGTGCCTGTGGGTGTCCGCCGACCCTCGATTAGGTGAGGGTATCGGTAAGGTACCTGGAACTAACCCCTCCAGTCGCTATTCCGGCCAACCGGGAAATGCGAGGACATCTTGAAGCAACGACGGTGCGGGCCTTTCTGGTGTCTGCCGGCTCTCCAACAGCCGGGGTTACTGAAGAGGCACACCTTCATTGCCGGAAGTGCGGTTGGGTTATTCCCTCCAATCCATGGCAGACAAAGCCGAATCCTAGCCTTTGCGGGCTTCGATTCAACGTTTCGCGCATCGAGCGCATGCATGGTTCCGGGGTCTCCACCGGCTGGCACCTGTGCAAGCGCGCGTATGCCCTTTGTCCTCCACAGTTGTGGAGTTTAATGGATCAGGGAATATGGCCATGACCACGGCACGCATCATCGACTTTCTCAACACCCGACGACCCGAAGGCCCATGCCTCGTTGTCGACCTCGACATCGTGCGCGACAATTTCAAGGCCTTCCGTCATGCGCTGCCGGACAGTGCGATCTACTACGCCGTCAAGGCCAACCCGGCGCCGGAAGTCCTGCGTCTCCTCGCCGGTCTCGGCTCCAATTTCGATTGCGCGTCCGTCGCCGAAATCGAAATGGCGCTTGATGCTGGTGCGACCCCGACCCGTATCTCCTATGGCAACACCATCAAGAAGGAGCGGGACGTTGCCCGTGCTCATGCCCTGGGGATCAACCTGTTCGCCGTCGACAGTCACGAAGAGGTCGAGAAGGTCGCGCGCGCCGCTCCGGGCGCCCGTGTCTTCTGCCGCGTGCTGACCGATGGCGAAGGCGCCGAGTGGCCGCTGTCGCGCAAGTTCGGCTGCGTGCCGCAGATGGCTGTCGACGTACTCGTCTACGCCCATCAGCTCGGCCTCGTCTCCTATGGCGTGTCGTTCCATGTCGGTTCGCAAATGACGAAGCTCGACGCCTGGGATGCGGCGCTCGCCGATGCCAAGCGCGTCTTCGTGCAGCTGGCAAAGCAGGGCATCGAGCTCAAGATGGTCAATATGGGCGGCGGCTTCCCGACGAAGTACCTGAAGGACGTTCCATCGGCCGAAGCCTATGGCCAGGCGATCTTCGGTGCGCTGAAGAAGCACTTCGGCAACAAGCTCCCGGAGACGATCATCGAGCCGGGCCGCGGCATGGTCGGCAATGCGGGCGTGATCAAGGCGGAAGTCGTCCTCGTCTCGAAGAAGTCGGACAACGACGGTCACCGCTGGGTGTTCCTCGACATCGGCAAGTTCGGCGGTCTCGCCGAGACGATGGACGAGGCGATCCGTTACCCCATCCGCACCGCGCGCGATGGTGACGATATGGAGCCCTGCGTCATTGCCGGTCCGACCTGCGATTCGGCCGACGTGCTTTACGAGAAGAACATGTATCCGCTGCCGATCTCGCTGACGATCGGCGACGAGGTTCTGATCGAAGGCACCGGCGCTTACACGACGACCTACTCGGCAGTAGCCTTCAACGGCTTCGAGCCGCTGAAGTCCTATGTGATCTGATCCAGCTTGCTCCCGCTTTTTAAGCGGGAGCGGCGATTTCACAATTCTTCGCAGTTCCGCCTGAAGCGGTTTTTGATGACGGGAGGCCCCGATGGCCGCTGTTGTTGATGCCCTACGCGCGTTCTTCGCGCCGTCCACCTTTGTGATCGATTCCGAGAACCCGGGCGATGTCGTTGCGCGGGAAAACCTGCTCGACCGCGCCATGGGTCCGGGCCGCCGCAAGAAATCGTCGGAAAAGCTCCGGCGCGGGCGGGTGCCCGCTGAGGGTCTCGCGCTGGTTGCGCGCGACCTCGACGGCCATGTCATCGGCACGGTGCGCCTCTGGAATGTCGAGGCCGGTGTAAACCGCGAAGGACACGCCATCCCGGCGCTGCTTCTCGGCCCGCTTGCGGTCGACCCGGCCCATGAGGGCAAAGGCATTGGCGGCATGCTGATGCGCGCCGCCATCCAGGAGGCGAAGCACCGCGGCCACGGCGCCATCCTGCTCGTCGGCGATGCCGCCTACTATGAACGCTTCGGCTTCTTTACGACGCTTACGCAGCATCTCGTGATGCCAGGTCCCTTCGAGCGCAACCGTTTCCTGGCGCTTGAGCTCAAGGAAGGTTGGCTCGAGAGTGCCGCCGGTTTGCTGGTCGCGAGCGGCCGGAAGCTGGCCTTGCCGCCGCTCAAGCGCGCGGCATAAAGCTTGCCGCCTCTCACCCTGCGGAGGCGGACAAAGAACAGCGCTCCTGCTGCAGTCGGCGGCGGGAGCGCTGCGTTTTGGAGGGCACGCCCTCTCACAGTGTCTTCGGAATTAAAGGATGGGCACGCGGGGCTATAGCTCGCCAGGCAGTATTACAGCGCCGTGCGTCTTTTCAAACGCACAAAGGTCGCTGTAGCACTTTGAATTGCTGCATGTTTTTGTCCTTAAATCGGTTCCGATTTAAGGAAACATGCAGTAGATCCGACCGGAGGAACTCAGGCCGGTTTTCCTGCATCGTAGCAGACAAAGGCCAGTTTATTGCCGTCCGGGTCGCGTACATAGGCGGCGTAGAAGCCCTCGCCGTACTGCGGGCGAAAGCCGGGCTTCCCCTCGTCCTGCCCGCCGCGCTCCAACGCAATCTCGAACATTCGATCGATCACTTCCGGGCTTTCGATGAGGAAGGCGGTCATCGCGCCGTTGCCGACCGAGGCGCTGTTGCCGTCGAACGGATATCCGGTGAAGAAGCGCGGCGCCCTATCGTCATCCTTTCGGCCCCAGGAGGCGAACTGCTCGTCCGAAAAGCAGCGCTCCTGGCCTAGCAAGGCCATCAACGGATCGTAGAACTGTTCGGCCCGGTTCAGATCTGCAGTTCCGACCATCGTGTATCCGATCATGGACGGTTCTCTTCCGCCGCTTCTTCCTGCATTGTCCTTGTGCGCAACATCTCAGTTCGTGGCACGCCGATAAAGGGCGAGAGATCCGGCGATCGCCAACAAGGCGCCGCCGCAGAAGCGATCGAGCCAGATCGCGCCGGAGCGCTTCAGGAAACGGACGGCTTGCGAGCCGACCAGCGCGTAGCCGAACATCACCACGAAATCGATCGAGGCGAAGACGACCGCCAGGACGGCATATTGCGTCGCCTGCGGCAGTCCGGAATCGATGAACTGGGGCAGGAAGGCCGAGAAGAACAAATAGCCCTTGGGATTGGTGACGGCGACAAGGAAACTCTTCATGAAGATCCCGCGTGTCGTGGCTGCGCCGGCCGTGCTCTCGCCGCCCGGCACCTCCAGCGTGCCCTTGGAGCGCAGCAGCATGACGCCCAAGTAGGCGAGATAGGCGGCGCCCAGCCACTTGACGACCGTGAACCAGAACTCGGACGCGGCCAAAAGCGCGCCGAGGCCGAGCGCCACGGCGCCGATCAGTACGAAATCGGATAGAACTGCGCCGACCATGCCTGCCGCCGCCCGATTCACGCCGTAGCGTGAGCCGTTGGTGAGAGCTAGCAGCACCGTCGGTCCGGGCGTCGCAATGCCGATGAAAGCGACGAGCGCGAATGCAAGTATGGTGACTTCGCTCATGATGTCCTCCCTTCGGGTCGCCAAGTCCTCTCACAGCTTTGGCGTGCGCGCAAGCGTCGGCTCGCCATCTTTGGCAAGGTCGTTGCCGATCCATCGTCGCACGCTCGTTTGACAGCCTCGGCAGCTTGCCTTACGGATGCGGCGGGCGAGGGCCCCTGCCGTCCGCGAGCGTCAGCTTTGGTGAAGTCCCTCCTTTTGACACGGTCACGCCTCAACGGCATGCGAACCGATGGCAATGCGGGCACCCATCCTGAAATTGCATGCCGCAGCAGGAGACCCTGTCATGGTGCATCAAACAACGACGCTTCCCGCACTCGACGTGCTGAAGGATCAGGCAAAACGCCTGCGCTCCCGGCTCGCATCGCAGGGCGAGGAAATCAGTCACTCAAAATCGCTCGAACTGATCGCCGCTCAATACGGCTACCGCGATTGGAATACTCTCCATGCCGCCGCCGGCAACCGACCGCCCTTCGATCCGTGGATGCTCGGATCGCGGGTCAAGGGTCATTATCTCGGCCAGGCTTTCGAGGCGGAAATCCTTTCGGTTCATGCGCTGACCGCACAGCCGGGGCGATATCGCCTGCGTTCAAATTCGACGAACCGGTCGATGTGGTCACATTCGAAAGCTTCTCGGCCTTCCGCCAGCGGGTAACGGTGACCATCGACGATACCGGGCGGACGATAGAAAAGACCTCGAACGGCCGCCCGCATCTGGAGCCTGAATGGTAACGACTGGTGGCACGCAGCGAAGCGGGCTTCGCGATTCCCCCTTATCCGGCTGCGCCACCTTCTCCCCGCAGGCGGCGAGAAGGCCAGGGTGAGAGGCGCGTCGCGCGAGACGCGAGGCGGCCATCGCAGCCGCTAGATAGGCTCTACCCGGCGATGTCCACCACGCCGCAATCGCCGGCCGCCGAACCGAAGGCAAGCTGCCGACCGTTTCTGTTCCAGGCCATCGCCGTAATCGCACCCTTGCCGGGGCGGCGCAGCAGCACTTCCTTGCTGTCGGCGAAGCGGGCGGCGAGGATCATGCCGTCCTCGTAGCCGACGGCGACGACGTCTTCAGCCGGGTGACAGGCGACGGTCGTCACCATGATATTGGCGCGGGTGCCAAGCTCGAGCGGGGCCTTGCCCATCGGCCCATCTTTGCCCTGGAAGGGCCAGATGATGGCGGCCGGCGCGCCGGAAGAGGCGAGCCACTTGCCCTTGGCGGACCAGGAAAGCGACTTCACCTTGGCCGGGTAGCCGGTCATGCGCATGTGCCGCGCCTCGGCGCCTGGCTTTGCGTCAAGTTTCCAGCCGTGGAGAGCGTTTTCCTGCATGGTCGTGACAACGAAGCGGCCGTCGGGAGAGAAAGTGACACCGGTATGGGCGCCCTTCCATTCGAGATCGACCGGCTGCCCGGTCATCGCGACCCAATGCAGCGATACGCCATTGTAGCGCGCAACCGCGATCCGCAACCCCTTCGGCGCGAAGGCAATGCCTTCGACCGTGCGCTCCTCGGGAAATTCCTTGGTGGTGCCGTCGGCAAGCCGGACAAAGGTCGTCTTGCCATAGGCATAGGCGACCGCGCCCTGCGGCCCGCCTGAGACCTGCGAAATCCACTTGCGCGACGTTTCAGCAACAAGGCTGGCGGTCCCGTCGGCCGAGATGCGCATTACCTTGCCGTCCTCGCCGCCGGTCAGGAGCGTATCGCTCGCCTCGTCATAAGCGAGCGAAAGCAAACCGTCATGCGCTTCGGTCGTTTTGTGACCTTGGTCGAGGCGGTGAATCGTGCCTGCGGCTCCGGCGAAGAACGGGGTATCCTTAAGGAAGACGACGCCGACGACGTGGCCTTCAAGATCGAGCGGAGCGACTGTCGGCATCAGTTGGTCAGGCTCTCTTGTTTCAGCATGATCTCATGCGAAAGCCGGCAATCACCTTTCCGGATCATGCCTGGACCTCGCAAGCTTTGAAGGTGCGTTCGAGCTTCTCGCGGTCGAGATCGCGACCGATGAAGACCAGCCGGCTTTCGCGCTTCTCGCCATCCTTCCAGGCGCGCTGGTGGTCGCCCTCGATGATCATGTGAACGCCCTGCACCACGTAGCGCTCCGCGTCGCCTGCAAAGGCGATGATGCCCTTCAGGCGCAGTATGTTCGGTCCCTCGGTCTGGGTGATCTTCTGGATCCAGGGGAAGAAGCGGTCCGAATTCATCTCGCCGCCGCGCAAAGAGATCGACTGCACCGTCACGTCGTGGATCGGCGACGGGCTGTCATTGTGATGATGGTGGTGATCATGCTCATGGCCGTGATGATCATGATCGTGATGGTCATTGTGATGATGATGGTCGTGATCGCAATCCGGGCCGCAGACGTGACCGTCGTGCTCGTCCTGGTCGAGGAAGTGCGGGTCGTTTTCGAGTGCCTTTTCGAGATTGAAGGCGCCCTGGTCGAGAACCTTGGTCAGGTCGATTTCGGAGCGCTGCGTCCTGTAGATCCGGGCAGACGGATTGATGACGCGCACCGTCGCCTCGATCCGCTCGAGTTCTTCCGGCGTCACGAGATCGGTCTTGTTGAGCAGCACGACGTCGGCGAAGGCGATCTGGTCCTCCGCCTCGCGGCTGTCCTTCAGCCGCAGCGGCAGGTGCTTGGCGTCGACGAGAGCGACGACGGCGTCGAGCTCGGTCTTGGCGCGCACGTCGTCATCCATGAAGAAGGTCTGGGCGACTGGAACCGGATCGGCAAGGCCGGTGGTCTCGACGATGATCGCGTCGAAACGGCCGGGGCGGCGCATCAGCCCTTCGACGACGCGGATCAGGTCGCCGCGAACGGTGCAGCAAACGCAGCCGTTGTTCATCTCGTAGATTTCCTCGTCCGATTCGACGATCAGGTCGTTGTCGATGCCGATCTCGCCGAATTCGTTGACGATGACCGCATATTTCCGGCCGTGATTCTCGCTGAGGATGCGATTGAGCAGCGTTGTCTTGCCGGCGCCGAGATAGCCCGTGAGCACGGTTACGGGAATCGGCTTCTGCGTGGATGCTTCTGTCATGGGAGCCTCGAGGATTGGCGATGCGCCGCGGTCATCAATGTCGGGGACTGATATAGGAGATGACGCGACGATGCGCAAATAGGAGTGGGCGTTTTTGCCGCCAGCGAGATCGCCGGCCGCGCGGATCAGGCAAGTTCTCCGGCGTCAAAGGCCTTCACGTCCCGAAGCAGTTCGATGATGCCGCTCACCGCATGGTCGAGCAGGGCTTCGCCGCGCGTCGCCGTGGCAGCCGCGGCATTGCCGGCGACGCCTTCCGGGCTGAGGTCCGACATCTTCCAGCCGAAGGCGTGCGGGCCGTAGGCGCGCAGATGTCTGAAACGGTGGGCGAACTCGCTCTGGCGAGAGGGGAAATTGCGCGCGTTCGCCATGTCCACCTTGTCCGGACACAGCGCCAGCATCACCGACGTCTCGATGTCGCCGCCGTGGATGTCGATTGCCTTCTCCTCGGCGCTGATCCAGCCTTCCGGCTGCCCAAAGCGCGTCCAGCTCGTGGCGACCGTAAGCATACGGAAGCGCACCCGCGCCTCGGTCGCGACAATGGTCATCAGGGGAGAATTGCCGCCATGGGCGTTCAGCATCACGAATTTGCGTATACCGAGCCGAGCGAGATTTTGAGCGATTCCGAGCCAGCGTGAGATCGCCTCGTCATAGGCGAGCGTGCGAGTCCCCGGCACGTCCATGTGCTCGATCGAATAGCCGACCGGTTCGACCGGCAGAAAGGTCGCCGGCAGGTCTTGCGGTAAGCGGGCAATGACGCGCGCGACGATGCCTTCGGCGATGAGCCGGTCGGTTTCGAAGGGGAGATGCGGCCCGTGCTGCTCGTGAGCCCCGAGCGGCAGCACGGCGATCCAGTCCCGTCGCTCGATGGCAGCGAGATCGGGGGGATTGTCCTCCCAGCGGGCCTTAGGCATCGACATTTCTCTTCGGTCCTTCGCATCGATTGTCGTAAAATTGTTATTTGAGTCATACAGTTCGTATTCACGGGCCGTATTGCTATAAAGGCAGTGTACGGGATTCGGCGGGAGGTCCAATGGGCAAGAAGAGCAAAGCCGAAAAGAAGGGCAAGAACGGCAAGAGGAAGGATGAGCTTGTTGCCGAACCCCACGATCATGACCTTGCTTCCGTTCTCGTCCAGGCGGCGCGATCGATGCGCACGGTGCTCTCCCGCAACCTGATCGAAAGCGGCCTTTATGCCGGGCAGGACGGCGTTATGCTGGCGCTTGCCGAAACCGACGGCCTGACCGCCGGCGCGCTTGCGGCCAAGCTCGGCGTCAAGGCGCCGACGATGACGCGCACGATCGGTCGCATGGAAGCTCAGGGCTTTCTTGAACGTCGGCCGGACGAGGGCGATGCGCGGCTGACCAAGGTCTACCTGACCACTCCCGGGCGCGAGCGCTTGCAAACCATTGCCGAGGCGGGCCAGCATTCGGAAAAGCTCGCCACGCGCGGCCTGACCGACAAACAGGTCCGCACGCTCTTGAAGCTGCTTCGCGTCGTCGACAGCAATCTGCAGGCGGCGCGAGCCGCAGACTGAGAGCGCCTTCCAGTTGACTTCCCCGATTGCGAAGACAATTTAAACAGTTTAAAGAGGGTTTAAATCGGGCTGACAACATCGACTGCAACTGGGGGGTATGGTGGCGCAAAAGGTCAAGCTTTCGACAATCGCGGAAACACTCGGCCTTTCGACGGCGACGGTATCCCTGGCATTGCGAGACAGCCCGCTTGTCGCAACCGTCACCCGCGACAAGATCAAGGAGCAGGCACGCGCGCTCGGCTATATCTACAACCGGCGCGCCGCGAGCCTCAGGACATCGCGTTCCGGCATCATCGGCGTCGTGGTGCACGACATCATGAACCCGTTCTACGGCGAGATCCTCAAGGCGATCGAGGCGGAACTCGATCGCGACAAGCAGACCTTCATTCTCTCCAATCATTACGATTCCGTCGAGAAGCAACGCGATTTCATCGAAACGCTGCTGCAACTCGGTGGCGACGGCGTGATCATGTCGCCGGCGATCGGCACGCCGCCGGAAGATATCCAGCTCGCCGAGGACAATGGCATGCCGGCGATCCTGATCGCGCGTTCCATCGACGGCCTCGACGTGCCAATCTTCCGCGGCGACGATGCCTATGGCATCGCGCTCGCAACCAATCACCTCATCGGCCTCGGACACCGCTGCATTGCGATGGTCGGCGGCACCGACCAGACCTCGACCGGCCGCGACCGATACCAAGGCTATGTCAACGCGTTGCGCAAGGCGAATATCGAAGTCGATCCGGAACTCCGCATTCCGGGCCCGCGTTCCAAGCAGGGCGGGTTCGAAGCTGCGGTGCACCTTCTGTCGCTGCCGCAAAAGCCGACGGCGGTCGTCTGCTGGAACGATCTGGTGGCGATCGGCATGATGAACGGTATCGCTCGCGCCGGTCTCGTGCCGGGCGTCGACATCTCCGTGACCGGTTACGACGATCTGGAAGAGGCGTCGATTGCGACGCCCGCTCTGACAACGGTCTGGAATGGTCAGGCCGAGGTGGGCCGCAGCGCGGCGCGCGCCCTGCTTGACAAGCTTTCCGGGAGCCACGAGCCGGACGGCATCCATCTGATCAAGCCGGAAATGCGCATTCGCCAGTCGACGGGTCCTCTCCGCGTAACCGCTTGATCGTTTCCCTTAAATTGGAGCAGGATGCCGGCCTAAACCGTCCGCAATCCCTTCTTCGCGCTCCAGAAAGGAACATCGATGAACCGTCCCAGAATTCTTGTGCCCGGCAAGATCAATGAGCGTATCCTCGAGCGCCTGCCGGAAATGTTCGAGACGGTGCGGCTCGAACGTGCCGATGCGGCGCTGGTGACGCCCGATATGGCCGGCGTCGCCGGTATTGCGGTCTCCGGCCGCTTGCCCACGGAGCTGATGGATGCGTTCCCCGACCTGGAAATCATCGCCAATTTCGGTGTCGGCTACGATGGCGTCGATGTTGCCCGCGCCGCCGCGCGCGGTATCGTCGTCACCAACACGCCGGATGTCCTGACAGAAGAAGTCGCCGACACGGCGATCGGACTGCTCATCAATACGCTACGCCTTTTGCCCCAGGCCGAGCAATGGCTGCGGCAGGGGCGCTGGGCGCGCGACGGCGCCTTTCCGCTCTCGCCCCTTTCTCTGCGGGGGCGCAAGGTCGGACTGTTCGGGCTCGGAAGGATCGGCCTCGCGATCGCCAGGAGGCTGGAGGCTTTCGGCGTGTCGATTGCTTATCATACGCGCACCCCACGGGAGGGGCTGGCCTTCGCCTATCATCCGAGCCTGCGGAGCTTGGCAGAGGCGGTCGATACCATGATCGTGATCGTGCCGGGAACGCAAAGCACGCTGAAGGCCGTCAACGCGGATATTCTCGCCGCTCTCGGACCCCAGGGCGTGCTGATCAATGTCGGCCGCGGCTCGACGGTGGACGAAGCGGCACTCATTGCAGCGCTTCAGAACGATACCATCGCCGGCGCCGGCCTCGACGTTTTCGAAAACGAGCCTGAGGTGCCGGAGGCCCTACTGGCACTGCCGAATGTCTCGCTGCTGCCGCATGTGGCCTCCGCTTCAGTCGTCACCCGCAACGCCATGTCCGACCTCGTCGTTGACAATCTCAAGGCCTGGTTTTCGAGCGGGGAGGCCCTGACGCCTGTCGTCGAGACACCGTTCAGGCGCGACGCTCGAGACTAGACTTAGCCTTGCTCTCGCGATAGCCGCGCACCGCGTCGCCGAAGGCCTTGAAGAGTGCCAACGAGGGCGCATCGGTCCTCACCCAATATTCGGGATGCCACTGGACGCCAACGGCAAAAGCCTTGGCGCCGACGACCGATACGGCTTCGATCGTGCCGTCGTCGGCAACGGCTTCGATTGCGAGACGCGGAGCAGTGGCCGAGATCGCCTGCCGGTGCAGCGAGTTGACCCTTATCCGACCGGCGCCGAGAACAGGTGCCAGGCAGCTTCCCTCCTTGACGATCACATCCTGGCGAATGCCGTAAGCGATATCGAGCTCGGGCACATCCGGCTTGCGATGATCCAAAATGCCCGGCTGCTCATGAATTTCGGTTGCAAGCGTGCCGCCAAGGGCGACATTCAGCTCCTGAATGCCGCGGCAGATGGCAAAAAGCGGGATGCCGCGCTCGAGTGCGCGGCGGATCAGCGGCAAACTTGTCGCGTCGCGGCCCGGATCGAACGGGCCATCCGCATCGGTCGCCTGTCTGCCATAGAGAGAAGGATGAACATTGGAGCGTGCGCCGCTTGCAAGGACGCCATCGACGCGATCGAGAATCTCGTCGACGTCATTGCCGGTTTCCAGCGCGGGAATCAGGAACGGCATGACGCCGGCTCCCTCGACGGCTGCGCGTACGTATTGATGGGCGGCAACATGCCAGACATTGCCGTCGAATTCGCGAAAATCGCAGGGGATGGCAACGACAGGTTTCGACATTATCAGACTCCGGATTATCGTTCGAAAAGCCTTGCCGCCAGATGCTCGTCAATGTCAACTGCGCAGAATCATGGCTGCAATCAGGCATGGTCGACCGGCTGCTGGAACGGTTTTGACTTCGACGGGGCAGGAAATCACGAGCATTTCTTTAAGATCGGGTAACCATTTTATCGGGAAATGCTGTCGCGGTATCGCTGATTGCAGAGCTATGCAAGTTGCAATCGCAGCGTTCCGCTGCAAAAATACCTATGTTTGGTTGCAGAAAACCGATATTATTTAGTTTGCGCTGCAATACTGGGTTGAATTGGTGCGTATATCCGACGCCGTTTCGTGACTATTCTGCAAATACGCATGTTATTTCGGGTCGTTAGACGAAATCTTTCGTTAAGCCCTCGACCCTAACAATCCGGCAAACCGGAGCTTTGGGTTCATGATGCGCAATGAACGGGGCGCTCTTCCGACAGATGTCTATCTGTCGTCTGTAAGCTCGCTCTACGAACATCGCCGGACATTGGTAATCGGCATGCTGTCGCATGTCGTGACCTTTCTACTCGTCTTTCTGAAGACCTCGGATCCCCTCTACCTGGCCTGCGCGGCGACCATCGTTATCGTCTGGGTGTTGCGCAACCTCGACATGAACCGCTTTGATCAGCAGGATTTTTCCGGCGCCGACCACGCAGCCGTAAGAAAATGGGAAAACCGATATATCATCGGCGGCATCAGCGTGACGATAACCTGCGGTATCGCCTGCGGATATGCCATTGCCGTCAGCCAGGACTCTTTCTCCGAACTGGCATGCATTTCGGTGACGCTTGCGTCGATGATTTCGCTGGTGGGCCGAAATTACGGCTCCGAACGAGCGGTGCTGCTGCTATCCTCTTCCGCCTGCTTGCCCATCGTCATCGGCCTCATAACGATGCGCGACCCGTTCATGCTCGTTCTGGCAGTGCTGATACTGCCGTTCATCCTGTCGACCTGGATGATGGCAAACAATGTGCGGGCCTTCCTCTATGAGAACGTGCTCGCCGCGCGGGAAATCAGAACCATTGCCGGGCAGTTCGACGCGGCCCTCAACAATATGACGCATGGGCTGTTCATGCTGGACGGGCACAACCGCGTCGTGGTCGCCAATGAGCGTGCCTGCGAACTTCTTGATCTTGGCGACAAGGCGGATCTGAAGGATCGCCTCCTCGGGGAAGTGCTCGAGCACGGTGCCGGTCGCATGTCGCTTCAGAGGGACAAAAGCCAGAACCTCGCTCGCCAACTCGATCTGCTGATCAAGGGAAAGCGTTCGCGCGCGCTGATCTCCATTTCGGACGATCTCTTTCTCGAATTTTCCGCGAACCGGCGTGAGAACGGCGAAATCGTGCTGATCTTCGAAGATGTGACGGCACGCGTTCAGGCAGAAAAGCAGATTTTGCAGATGGTGCGCTTCGACACGCTGACCGGGCTGCCGAGCCGTGACTATTTTGCAGAACTCGCTCAAAATGCCATGATTGCCGACGATGGGCTCCACCGCGACATTGGATTCCTTGTTCTCGATGTGGCGGAGTTCAAGCACGTCAACGACACGAGAGGCCATGTCGTCGGCGACAAATTGCTTCAGGCGATCGCCGAACGTCTCAAGAGCCTTGCGGGACGCGATGCCATCGCCGCCCGGCTGATGGGCGACGAGTTCGTGGTTCTTTTTCCGAACAAGACCGGAGCGAAAGGCCTCGAAGAGCGGATACGAAGCCTGCACGCCGGCCTGCGCGGCGTTTACATGGCGGGCGGCTTTACATTCAATATGACGATGAGCGCCGGTTTCGTCATTACGCAGGATCGCGATTTTCGGCTTGAGGAGTTGCAGATCAAGGCCGATCTGGCACTGTCCGAAACCAAAGCCAGGAACAAGGGCGGATGCACAGCCTTCGAAGCCGAGATGGACGCGCGCTATCTCGATCGCCAGAAGCTCAAGAGCGATCTGCGCGACGCGGTCAGCTCCGGCGGTCTCAGCCTATCTTACCAGCCAATGTTCAAGCCGGACGGATCGCGCATCGAGTGCTGCGAGGCGTTGGCACGCTGGACGCATCCCGAACGCGGGCCCGTGCCGCCAAACGTGTTCATCCAGCTTGCCGAGGAGATCGGCGTCGTCACCGACATCACCCGTTATGTTCTGCGCCAGGCGTGCCGCGACTGCATGAATTGGCCGGCGGATATCTCCGTCTCGGTCAACCTTTCCGTCCTCGACCTTCGCGGCAACGAAATCGTTGCGATCGTCGCGGAGGCGCTCAAGGAAACTGGATTGGACCCGGCGCGACTGCACCTTGAGGTAACGGAAAGCTGTCTGATGGATGAGCCGGTCAAGGTGCAAGCCATTCTTCACGACCTGCGCGAGCGTGGCATCACCATCGCCATAGACGATTTCGGGACCGGTTATTCGAGCCTCAGCTATCTCGACGCATTGCCGGCCAGCATCATCAAGATCGATCGGTCGTTCGTGCGCAACATCCGCGAAGACGCTCGACGCTTCAAACTGTTGCGGGGCACTGTCAACCTCGCGCGCGCTCTTGGACTGAAGACGGTCATCGAAGGAGTGGAGACGGCCGACCAGCTGCAGCTCATCAACAAGTTCGGCTGCGCTGATCTGATACAGGGCTTTGTCTTTTCGGCACCCATGCCGGCTTCCGCGATCGAAGCTTTGTGCAAGCAAGGTGCGCGGAAACGATCCAACAAATCGTCGGGCCAGCGGATCGCCTGACAACCGCCTGTCTCTGCTGCTTCGCGCCGATTCGCCTCGGAACCTACACCTCCAACCATCTGCGTTACCAAGTACGATGTTCGCGGCCCGCGTTTACCCTAAAACTTAACTCTTTGTTAAGGTTAATAAAAGGTTAAATGCGGTCTGTGCCATTTTGCGGTTGCCGCCCGCTCATCCGTCAATAGTTTAACCCTTCGTTAACTATCGGGGGCAAGATGATGGGTGAAAACGGGCACCGGGCGGAGCCTGGAATTTTTTCTGAAAAGCTGATGCTTCTTCTCGATCGGGTCGAATACAGGCGCGTCGAGACCGGAGAGGACATGGAGGACATCGCGCGGCTTCGGTACAAGGCCTACAAGGCCGTGAACCTGATGGAACTGACGGGATCGACGCTGATAGACGAACTCGACTTCGACAGCCATGCCTATGTCTTCGGCATCTATCTCGATGAACAACTGGTCAGCACCGTGCGCGTGCACCACGTCACGCCGGATCATCGCGCGAGCACGTCCGGGATGATCTTCGGTCCGGAAATCGATGTCTTCCTGGACGCCGGCATGGTGCTGATCGACCCGGGCCGGCTCGCTGTCGACCCGGAGGTGCTCGGCGACGACATGCGGGCTCTGCCGTATCTGACGCTGCGGCCGGTTGCGATGGCCTGCGAGTATTTCACCGCCGACCGCTGCCTGACGGCATGCCGTCCGCGCCACACGGCCTTCTACAAGCGGATCTTCGCGTCCGAGACGATCGTCGCACGGCGGGAGAACCTCGGCGTCTACAATGCCGACGGGGCGCTTCTGGCGGCGCAGGTCCGCGGACAGCGACCTTCCATTCTCGATCGGTATCCGGTTTTCGATTCGGAACCCTTCGAACGGCGGATGATGTTTGCGAGCCGTGACGAATTGCCGTTCGCGCCCCTGACGATCCTACCGACCGCGCGAATCGCGCAGGGCGGCTATGGCCGCAGCGCCCTCCGTTTATCTGCGAGCTGATCAACTGCCGTCGCGCTCGCATGCAAATCATTCCCAAACCACGGTCGTCGCCCGCAGGATTCGAGAGCCGGTAGTCTCGGCGGCATCGATCCGGCACCATCGATTATGCCGCAGTTCCCGCGGGCGGGTTTTCGTTGCGAATGGGCTGCGCATTGTGTATGCGGGAGCTAAAGGACCGCCTGCTCGCATGTCTGGCAGGCGGGTCCGTCTGTGAACAAGCTTGAAGGTGGAGCCGCTCGTCAGCGGTGCCGCAGCATTCTGGGAGAATTGGACGATGGCAGAGCATCATTCGGGACCGGTCGAAACGGGCGCGCCGATGGACTATTCCGAGCATGAGAAGACCTACAACCTCTTCCTGAACGCCACGAAATACGGAACGCTGTTTTGCGTATCGCTGCTGATCGCCATGGCCGCGGCGTTCTTCACGACCATGGGCTTCTTCAGCTCGCTCGTGCTTCTCATCCTCATCAACGTTGGCGGTTTCTTTCTTCTTCGCTGACCGGTCTCTCTGACATTGCTTGCTGAAGGCGGGAGAGGAGGCCCCTCGTCTTTGGCAGCCGGGCGATCCGGCTTCACCTCACCGAGTGAGGAGTTTCGATGGCGGAGAACGTTCGCCCTTGAAGAGTACCTGCCACATCGAGGGGCCGGATTTTCGAACGGCCGCTTCGGGCAATCGGACAAGGTGCCCGCGCTCCAGCCAGCCTTGGCTGATGCGGGTCGGGAGGGGGACTTGTGAGCGAGATCGTCTTTATCGCGAAGGAAACGGATCCGAACGAAGGGCGCGTTGCCGGCTCCGTCGAAAGCGTCAAGAAACTGAAGTCGTTGGGTTTCGACGTCATCGTCGAAACCGGCGCTGGGTTGCGTTCGCGCGTGCTCGACGCGGAATACCAGAAAGTTGGCGCCCGAATCGGCGCGGCCGACGACGCTAGGGACGCCGCCGTGATCCTCAAGGTTCGTCGTCCGACGAGGCAAGAGATTGCCGGCTACAAGCCCGGCGCGATCGTCATCGCCATCATGGATCCTTACGGCAATGAGGACGCGATCGCCGCGATGGCGGGGGCGGGCCTGACCGCCTTCGCTATGGAGCTGATGCCGCGCATCACCCGGGCTCAGTCGATGGATGTGCTTTCCAGTCAGGCGAACCTCGCCGGCTACCAAGCGGTGATCGATGCGGCCTACGAATACGACCGGGCACTGCCGATGATGATGACTGCGGCCGGGACGGTGCCGGCCGCGAAAATCTTCGTCATGGGCGCCGGGGTTGCCGGCCTGCAGGCGATCGCCACGGCACGCCGCCTCGGCGCCATGGTGTCGGCGACCGACGTGCGCCCCGCCGCCAAGGAACAGGTCGCCTCGCTCGGGGCCAAGTTCATCGCCGTCGAGGATGAGGAGTTCAGGGCGGCCGAGACCGCCGGCGGCTATGCCAAGGAAATGTCGAAGGACTACCAGGCCAAGCAGGCGGCGCTCGTCGCCGAGCACATCGCCAAGCAGGACATCGTCATCACCACGGCGCTGATCCCCGGCCGGCCAGCGCCGCGCCTGGTGACGCGCGAGATGCTGAAAGCCATGAAACCGGGATCGATTGCCGTCGACCTCGCCGTCGAGCGTGGCGGCAATGTCGAAGGTGCGGAGGCCGGCCAGGTCGTCGAGGTCGATGGTGTCAAGGTCATCGGCCATCTGAATGTGCCGGGTCGGATCGCCGCTTCCGCCTCGCTGCTCTACGCCAAGAACCTCGTCACCTTTCTCGAGACCATGGTCTCGAAGGAGGAAAAGGCGCTGGCGCTGAACATGGAAGACGAACTCGTCAAGGCGACGGCGCTGACCCACGGCGGGGCTGTCGTGCATCCGGCCTTCGGCGGCGCGAGTGAGGGGGACAAGTGATGGCGAACGAACTTTTGGACAAGGCGTTGACGGACCTCGAACGAGCTGTCGAAGCAGTGAGAACCGCGGCGGAATACGTTCCGGATGCGGCCGGCGCGGTCGCGCACGGGGCGACCGGCGGCGCGATAGACCCCTTCGTTTTCCGGTTGGCGATTTTCGTACTGGCGATCTTCGTCGGCTACTACGTCGTCTGGTCGGTGACGCCGGCGCTGCACACGCCGCTGATGGCGGTCACCAACGCGATCTCGTCGGTGATCGTCGTCGGCGCGCTGCTGGCCGTCGGGATTTCCGCGTCCGGGCTTGCCACAGGCTTCGGCTTCGTGGCGCTGGTGCTCGCCTCGGTCAACATCTTCGGCGGCTTCCTGGTCACCCAGCGCATGCTCGCCATGTACAAGAAAAAAGACAAGTGAGGCCGGCCGATGAACGCTAACTTCGCAGCCTTCCTCTATCTCGTCTCCGGCGTCCTCTTCATCACGGCGCTCAGGGGCCTGTCGCATCCGACCACCAGCCGCAGGGGCAATACCTACGGCATGATCGGCATGGGCATCGCCATCGTCACGACGCTCTTTCTGGCGCAACCGTCGATCGGCGGGTTCCTCCTGATCGTGCTCGGACTTGCCGTTGGCGGCGGTGCCGGCGCCTATATAGCCAAACGCATCCCGATGACGGCGATGCCGCAGCTCGTCGCCGGCTTTCACTCGCTCGTCGGTCTTGCCGCGGTGCTGGTCGCCGCCGGCGCGCTTTATGCGCCGTCCTCCTTTGGCATCGGCGAGTTGGGCTCGATCCACGCGCAGGCGCTGGTCGAGATGGCTCTCGGCGTCGCCATCGGCGCGGTCACCTTCACCGGGTCGGTCATCGCCTTTCTGAAGCTCGACGGCCGCATGTCCGGCAAGCCGATCCTCTTGCCCTACCGTCACGCCATCAACATGGCGCTGGTGGCGCTGGTCGTCTTCTTCATCATCGGGCTTGCGCTGACCGAGAGCCATTTCGACTTCTGGGCGATCGTCGCGCTGTCGCTGGTGTTCGGAGTACTGATCATCATCCCGATCGGCGGCGCCGACATGCCGGTGGTCGTATCGATGCTCAATTCCTATTCCGGCTGGGCGGCCGCCGGCATCGGCTTCACCCTCGGCAACCTGGCGCTCATCATCACCGGTGCGCTCGTCGGCTCGTCGGGTGCGATCCTCTCTTACATCATGTGCAAGGGCATGAATCGCTCGTTCATCTCGGTGATCCTCGGCGGCTTCGGCGGCGAGACCGCGACTGCGGGCGGCGATGATGGTGTGCAGAGGACGGTCAAACAGGGCTCTGCCGACGATGCCGCCTTCCTGATGCAGAACGCTTCCAAGGTGATCATCGTGCCTGGCTACGGCATGGCGGTCGCCCAGGCGCAGCATTCTCTGCGGGAACTCGGTGACAAGCTCAAGGAAAACGGCGTCGAGGTCAAATACGCGATCCATCCGGTCGCCGGCCGCATGCCTGGCCATATGAACGTGCTGCTCGCCGAAGCGAACGTCCCCTATGACGAGGTCTTCGAGCTCGAGGACATCAACTCCGAATTCGCCCAGGCGGACGTCGCCTATGTCATCGGCGCCAACGACGTTACCAATCCGGCGGCGCGCGACGACAAGACCTCGCCGATCTACGGCATGCCGATCCTCGATGTCGACAAGGCCAAGACCTGCCTGTTCGTCAAGCGCTCGCTCGGCTCCGGCTATGCCGGCATCGACAACACGCTGTTCTACAAGGACGGCACGATGATGCTGCTCGGCGATGCCAAGAAGGTCACCGAGGAGATCGTCAAGGCGATCAACCACTGACGGGTTGGGAACGATTGACGGTCAGACCGTAACTTCCGGATCCCAAGTGAAAAGCTCCTTCGCCTTCGCGATGCCGCGAAGCGCGAAGCGACCTAGCGACACCATGTCGGCGCGATGGGCGGGCGGGCAGGCTTGGGCGAATTCGGAGGACATGATCACATGCCGCTCGACCGAGCGGCACATGGAAGCGATACGGCTCACCTCGTTGACCGCCGGCCCGACGACAGTGAAGTCGAGCCGGTTCTGGCTGCCGATATTGCCGTAGAAGACTTCGCCGATATGCAGGCCGAGATAGACGTCTGTGGTCGGCTTGCCCTCGTCCAGCCGTCGGACGTTGACTTCGTTCAGCATCACCCGCAATTGCCGCTCTGCCGCGATCGCCGATGCACAAGCGGCCGCGCGGTCGTCTACATTGAAGATGGCAAGGACACCGTCGCCGATTAGTTTCAGGACGCTGCCGCCGTGGTCCTCGATGGCGGTGATCACCGTGCCGGCATAGTCGTTGAGGAGCGGTATGATCTCCTCGGGCGCTGCGGTGTCGGAAATCCGCGTATAGTTGCGCAGATCGGAAAACCACATCACCGTTTCGATGCGTTCGGCCGAGCCGCGCACGATGCTGCCCTTGACGACGCGCCGGCCCGCGTCCTGACCGAGATAGACGTCGGCGAGGGTACCGATGATGCGGACACAGGAAGCGGCCTTGACGGCGAGCGCAAGCGTCGGCAGCAGCACCCGCAGCGCGTCGAGATCATCGTCGCTGAAACCGCCTTTCTTCTTCGTCGTCCAATAGGAATAGAAGCAATCCATTTCGCCGATACGGCCGTTGTCCGTGAAATGATGGATCATGCTCAGGCAATCGGTGTGACCTTCGGCTTTCAGATTGTCGAGCATGGTGAAGGGAATGCATGATTCCACGCCAAGCCTGGTGCGGCGCTCGGCCTCGTGCTCCGCCAGCATGTGATAGAATACGGAGCGCTGCCAACTCGTCTGTGCCTCGCCGCCGGCGGTTGAACCGTATTGCACGACCTCCGGTATTTTGTCGCTGTCGCTCTTCCACTGGAAAGCGCGCCCTTCGAATTCGGGGTGAAGCGTGTCGATCAGCCCCAAGGCATGATCGATCTGAAGCCCGGCGCCGTGACATCGTTCGCAGAATCCAGCCAGAAGGTCGGGCTCCTCGAGCCCCTGAATTCCCTGCTCGGATGTCCAAAGAATTATGTCGCGAATTTGCTCGTCGTTCATCGTTTTTCCTGTCGCCGCGCCAGCGATAGCTGCAGCGATCAATCGACAGTCACAGTGCCGCGCCTTTTGCAGACGCGCAAGAGTCGCCGTGCACATTCAATGCCGCATCAATTCGTCCGGGACGATTTGGGCTCGAATCTCTGTGGCAGCATAGGGCGGAAACAAAAGAGGCCCCGGTCCGGGGCCTCGGATCGATGATCCAGGGTACGATTGTCTTCGGGTACATGTGGCACATCAACCGGCGGGTGCCAGGACCAACTGTTCGACACCGATGGCGATGTTCAGCCCTTCCTGGACCTGAACATTCACCGGTTGCAGCATGAACGCCTTGTTTGTGCCGCCGGCGATCACCTTGGCGCCGCCGCCAACCGCGAAGCTCGCATCCGCGCCGACGCCGTAATACTCGCCGGCAAGCGCGTATTCAGCTATCGGAGTGCCGGTCCTTGCCAGTACGTCCCAGATCATCACGCTCTTGCCGGTCGCCCCGACATCGAGGCCGAATTTCCTGATCGTGCCCGCGTAGACGGCGGCCGGCGAACCATCGGCTGGTCTAAAGGTACACATGAGGTTCTTGGTCGACGTGATGATGAGCCCGGGTCCACCTTCCGAGCCGCAGGTGAGGCGGCCGAGCGTGACATAGCTTTCAGCCGCCGGCGCAGCGCCGGAGAGGGCGGCAAGGGCGGCCGCTGCAATGAAGGTTTGCTTGATCATGGCTCAGTCTCCGTTGTTGAAGCCATTGGTCAAACGGATCGAGGCAGCGATGGTTCCGTCAGCGGGACTTCGTGCCGGCACCCTCTTCGGCTGTGCGTACTTGCGTTCGCGCCGGCGCGATATTACGACCGGCACAAAAAAAGCGCCCGCGAGTCTGTCGCGGGCGCGGGTCGGCGGAAAGATGTGGGGTGTCAGGACGTCGCTTTGACGCGGGCGAGGCCGGCGCGGGCCGGCTCGTACTTGGTATCGAGCGAAAGCGCGTGTGAATAGGATTTCGATGCCTTGGCCTTCTCGCCGCGGCGCTCATAGATCAGCGCCTGGTTTGCCCAGGACTCGGCCACCTTGCCGTTGAGATTGATGGCGGTATTGAAATCGGAAAAGGCGTTGTCGTCATCCCCTTGGGCGACATAGGAAATTCCGCGGCCGTTATAAGGCTCCGGAGAGCTCGGTGACAGCGAGATCGCCGTCGAGAAGTCTTCGATCGCCTGCACGTGCTGATTGCGCGCCTGATAGATCAGACCGCGATTGTGATAGGCGCGGGGATCGGTCGTGTCGAGCTCGATCGCCTTGTTGAAATCGTTGAAGGCGGCGTCGAGCTGACCTGCCTGCCGATAGAGATTGCCGCGGCCGATATAGGCGACGTCGTAGCTTGTATTGATCTGCAGTGCCGCATTGTAGTCGGCGATTGCGGCCTGCTGGTTGCCCATGTTGCGCTGAACGAGCGCCCGGTTGGCATAGGCCTGATAGAAACGCGGATTGAGCTCGATGGCCTTGTCGAAATCGGCGAGTGCACGGCGGAATTCACCGGCACGGCCGTAAGCCGAGCCGCGCACGTTATAGCCTTCCGGATCGCTCGGATTGGCGGCGATGACGCTGGAGAGCGAAGCGATGTTTTCTTCCGAGCCCTGTGCGCGCTCGACACGGATCATCGATTCGGAAGTGTCGGTCTGGCAGCCTGCAAGCAGCAGCGCCGAGCCGAGGATAAGCATGGCGGCAAGCTTCGGCTTGCGCTGGTGGCGGCGGTGCGCCTCGTGGATGGTGAAACCGGAGACGTCCGCAGTCATGGCAGCAAGTGTCAAAGTCGATCCCTCAATGAGACAAGGTCCCGAAAGCCGTCGGCTTTCCGTTTACGGAGACCGGCACAGGCGCGGCGCTCCAGCCGGGGTTCATCAGCGCCTCCGGCGATCCGACCGGCATATCTCGTCCGGCGGCTGACCGTCGCTAGCCGATACGGTCACGCTAGACTGCCGACGGACATGATGTCCATATCAAAAAGGCGGCGGCGATATCTCGCCCCCGCCACGACTTACATTAGAAAGCGTCGAAAAAACGACAAATCAGCGGGCCAGAAGGCCTTCACGCTGGGCGCGCTTGCGCGCCAGCTTACGAACGCGGCGAACGGCTTCAGCCTTTTCGCGCGCACGCTTCTGCGACGGCTTTTCGTAGAAGTCACGCATCTTCATTTCGCGGAAAATGCCTTCGCGCTGCATCTTCTTCTTGAGAGCGCGGAGCGCCTGATCGACATTGTTATCGCGGACAAGTACCTGCACGTGAATCCCGTTCCTTTGTTCGAGTTGTCAGCCTCACCGTCAGGTCCGGGAGGCAAAAGTTCGACGTTCGCTGAGCCGAAAGCTTTACGATTAAGGAGCGGATACCAGATCGCTCCGGGAAAGTCCAGCGGCGAGATCGCGGCCCTGCGGAAAAATGCCGAGGGGAGGCGCCTGGACTGGCAGGTGTGCGCTTCAAGGCGGTTTTCGAGGGGAGGGGCGCTTGATGTCGCAAGTCCGCCCAAGTCCGCCGGATCGCGTCGCAAAAGAAACGTTGCGTCGCCTTCGGATTTGCGATTTCTAACGCCAACAGGACGTTTTATCGGGGTTCATGGAGTAGCAGGCGGATGCGCAAATATTCTGTTTTTGCCGTGGCGCGCGAGGCGCTGCGCGGCCACAAGGGATGGGGGCCGCATTGGGCCTCGCCCGAGCCGCGCAAGGAGTATGATGTGATCATCATCGGCGGCGGCGGGCACGGCCTGGGCGCTGCCTATTATCTTGCCAGGGAGCATGGCATCACCAATGTCGCCGTGCTCGAAAAGGGTTGGATCGGCGGCGGAAACACTGGCCGCAACACGACGATCATCCGCTCCAATTATCTCTATGAAGAGAGCATGGACATCTATGAGCATTCGCTGAAGCTCTGGGAAAACCTGTCGCAGGACCTGAACTACAACGTGATGTATTCCCCGCGTGGCGTGATGATGCTGTCGCACAACATCCACGACCAGCAGTCTTTCAAGCGGCACATCAACGCCAACCGGCTCTACGGCATCGACAATGAGTGGCTGACCCCGGAACAGGCCAAGGCCTATTGCCCGCCACTCGATATTTCGAAGACCGCCCGTTATGCGATCAATGGCGCAGCGCTTCAGCGGCGCGGTGGTACGGCGCGCCACGACGCGGTCGCCTGGGGCTATGCGCGGGCGGCCTCTGACCGTGGCGTTCACATCATCCAGAACTGCGAGGTCACCGGCATCCGTCGCGACGGAACCGGCCGCGTCACCGGCGTCGATACCAATCGCGGCTTCATCGGCGCGAGAAAGATCGGCATTTCCGCTGCCGGCCACACATCGGTGCTGATGCAGATGGCCGAGGTGCGCGTGCCGCTGCAGAGCCAGCCGCTGCAGGCGCTCGTTTCCGAGCCGCTGAAGCCGATCTTCCCCTGCGTGGTGATGTCGAACTCGGTGCACGCCTATATTTCGCAGTCCGACAAGGGCGAATTCGTCATCGGCGCCGGCACCGACCAGTACAACTCCTATTCGCAGACCGGCGGCCTGCAGATCATCAGCCATACGCTGGATGCGATCTGCGAACTCTTCCCGATGTTCCGGCGCGTGAAGATGATGCGGCAGTGGGGCGGGATCGTCGACGTGACGCAGGACCGGTCGCCGATCCAGGGCGTGACGCCGGTGCCGGGCCTCTATCTCAATGCCGGCTGGGGTACGGGCGGTTTCAAGGCGACGCCGGGCTCGGCCAATCTCTTCGCCCATCTCATCGCACGCGGCGAACCGCACCGGCTCGCCGCAGGGCTTACGCTCGAGCGCTTCCGCACCGGGCGACTCATTGACGAGGCGGCCGCTGCCGCCGTTGCGCACTAGAATGAAAGGATAGAGCGACCTTTGCACGTTCCACGGAATGCGCGGCGCTCTAACGCGAGGAAATTCCAGATGCTTCTGATTTATTGCCCCTATTGCGAGGAAGAGCGCTCCGAGCTCGAATTCCGCAATGCCGGAGACGCCCACATCGCCCGGCCGACCAACATTGCCGAGATCACCGACGAGGAATTCGAGGAATATTTCTTCATCCGCCAGAACCCGAAAGGTCTGATCTACGAAAGATGGCGGCACATCCACGGCTGCGGCCGTTTCTTCAACGCAGCCCGTGATACGGTCAGCGACCGGTTCCATGTGACCTACAAGGCAGGTGAACCCAAGCCCGAGATCGGCGCCGCTCCTAAGACGAGTGAGACGGTCGAAACCTACGAGGCCTTGGAAGGAGTGGCGGAATGAGCGGCGCCAATCGCATTGCAGGTGCGGGGCGCCTGACGCCCGCGCGCACCGCCCGTTTCACGTTCGACGGACGGACGCTGACGGCGCTCGAGGGCGATACTGTTGCCTCGGCGCTCATCGCCAACGACATCCATCTCGTCGGGCGTTCATTCAAATATCACCGTCCGCGGGGCATTCTCTCCGCCGGCGCCGAGGAGCCGAATGCGCTGCTCGACGTTTCGCGCGATGCGGCGCGCCGGCAGCCGAACGTGCGCGCCACGGTGCAGGAGGTTTTCGACGGGATGAAGGTCTCGTCGCAGAACCGTTGGCCATCGCTCGCCTTCGATGTCGGCGGCTTCAACGATCTGCTCTCGCCGTTCTTTGCTGCGGGTTTCTACTACAAGACCTTCATGTGGCCGAAGGCAGCATGGCACAAGATTTATGAGCCCTTCATCCGTCGCGCAGCCGGCCTCGGCGTTGCGCCGACGGAGGCCGACCCGGACCATTATGCGAGCCGCTATGTCCATTGCGACGTACTGGTCGTCGGTGCCGGCGTCGCCGGTCTTTCGGCGGCGCTTGCAGCGGCTCATGCCGGCGCCAAGGTCATCCTGTGCGACGAGCAGCCAGAGGTCGGCGGTGCCCTCCATTATGACAGCGGCACCCTTGTCGACGGCAAGCCGGGCTATGATTGGGCGCAGGCGACCGGCAAGGCCCTCGCGGGCATGGACAATGTCACGGTGCTGAGCCGCACCACGGCTTTCGGCTATTACAACCACAATTTCGTCGGCCTGGTGGAGCGAGTGACGGACCATGTCGCGTCGCCCGACAAGGCGCTGCCGCGCGAACGGCTCTGGCAAGTGCGCGCGAAGAAGGTGATCCTCGCCAATGGCGCGATCGAGCGGCATATGGTCTTCGCCAATAACGACCGCCCCGGCATCATGCTGGCGTCGGCCGGCCGCACCTATCTCAACCATTTCGGCGTCGCCGTCGGCCGCAAAGTCGGCGTCTATACCGCGCATGATTCCGCCTACGAGGCGGCTTTCGATCTGAAGAAGGCCGGCATTGCCGTGCCGGTGATCGTCGATTGCCGCGAGAAGCCGGGCGAAGCGGTGCTTGCCGAAGCGCGGAGCCTGGGCATCGAGGTGCTGACCGGCCATTCGGTCGTCAACACCACCGGCAAGCTGCGAATTTCCTCGATCAGCATCGCCCGCAACGGCGGCGGCGCCGCACGGAAGTTCGCCGTCGATGCGCTGCTGGTCTCCGCCGGCTGGACCCCTTCGGTGCACCTTTTCTCGCAATCGCGTGGCAAGGTGAAGTTCGATGCGGCAACCGAACGCTTCCTGCCCGGCATCTATCTGCAGGATTGCCTGTCGATCGGAGCCTGCAACGGCACCGACGACCTCCAGGCCACCATCGACGAGGCGCTCGCTGCAGGCGAACTGACGGCCCGAGCCGCGGGCGCGGATGGCGGCGCGCAGGTCACCCTCACAGGCGAGAACGCCTTTGAATGGACGGGCGGCATGAACGGGGCCGCGGAAGGTGCCGGTCCGGACAAGACAGTCAAGGCCTTCATCGACTTCCAGCACGATGTCTGCGCCAAGGACATCCGCCTCGCCGTGCGCGAGGGCATGCACTCGATCGAGCATATCAAGCGCTTCACCACCAACGGCATGGCTTCCGACCAGGGCAAGCTCTCCAACATGCACGGCCTTGCCATCGCGGCAGAAGCGCTCGGCAAGGAGATACCGCAGGTCGGTTTGACCACTTTCCGGCAGCCTTATACGCCGGTGACCTTCGGAGCGATCGTCAACCACTCGCGGGGCGGGCTCTTCGACCCGGCCCGCAAGACACCGATGCATGCCTGGGAGGAGGCGCATGGCGCCGAATTCGAGGATGTCGGCAATTGGAAGCGCGCCTGGTTCTATCCGAAGGCGGGCGAGACAATGCATGAGGCGGTGTCCCGTGAGTGCAAGACCGTGCGCGACGTGGCCGGTGTGTTCGACGCGTCGACGCTCGGCAAGATCGAGGTGGTGGGCCCGGATGCGGCCGAGTTCCTCAACCTCATGTATACGAATGCCTGGGACAATCTGAAACCCGGCCGCTGCCGCTACGGCATCATGCTGCGCGATGACGGCTTCGTCTATGACGACGGTGTCGTCGGTCGGCTTGCCGAGGACCGCTTCCATGTGACGACGACGACGGGCGGTGCGCCGCGCGTCATGCACCATATGGAAGATTATCTTCAGACGGAGTTCCCGCATCTCAAGGTGTGGCTCACCTCGACGACCGAGCAATGGGCCGTCATCGCCGTGCAAGGGCCGAAAGCGCGCGAGATCATCGCGCCGCTCGTTGAGGGCATCGATCTCTCCAACGAAGCCTTCCCGCATATGAGCGTCACCGAAGGGCGGATCTGCGGCGTGCCGACACGGCTTTTCCGCATGTCGTTCACCGGCGAGCTGGGCTTCGAAGTCAACGTACCGGCGGATTACGGCCAGGCGGTCTGGGAAGCGATCTGGGCGCGGGCGGAACCGATGGGTGCCTGCGCCTATGGTACCGAGACGATGCACGTGCTGCGCGCCGAAAAGGGCTACATCATCGTCGGGCAGGACACGGACGGCACAGTGACGCCGGACGATGCCGGGCTCTCCTGGGCGGTTTCGAAGAAAAAGCGGGACTTCGTCGGCATTCGCGGGCTGAAGCGCCCCGATCTGGTCAGGGACGGCCGCAAGCAGCTCGTCGGTCTCCTCACCAAGGACCCGAAAATCGTGCTGGAAGAAGGCGCGCAGATCGTCGCGGATCCGAACGAACCGAAGCCGATGACCATGCTCGGCCATGTCACGTCGTCCTACTGGTCGGAAAACTGCGGCCGTTCGATCGCGCTGGCGGTTGTTGCCGGCGGCAAGGCACGCCTCGGCCAGACGCTCTACGTTCCGATGGCCGACCGGACGATCGCCGTCGAGGTGAGCGACATGGTGTTCTTTGACAAGGAAGGAGGTCGCCTCCATGGCTGACCAGGCAACTGCAACCCTCAATGCTCCGCTTGCCGGCCTCCGCGGCGGCTCGCCCGCGGCGATCCTGACGCCCGCCGGCCCCGCCTCGCGTATATCACTGCGCGCCGCGCCGGACGCGGTTTCGCCGGTTTCCGCCGCGATCGGCGTGACGCTCCCGACGCGACCGAAGACCTCGGCCTCCACCGGCAAGCGCCACGCGCTCTGGCTCGGGCCGGACGAGTGGCTGGTGATCGACGAAGACGGCGCCGACCTGATGGCGGCCGCCGCGTCGACTGGCGTGCTGCACTCGGCGGTCGATATTTCGCACCGCAACACGGCGGTGATCGTCAATGGACCGGGTGCGGAAGTGGCGATCAACAGCGGTTGCCCGCAGGATCTGTCGCTCGGCATCTTCCCGGTCGGCGCCTGCTCTCGGACGATCTTCGGCAAGGTCGAAATCGTTCTCTTCCGAACCGCGGAAGACACTTTCCGCGTCGAATGCTGGCGGTCGTTTTCACCCTATGTCTTCGGCCTGCTGTCGGAGGGAGCCGAGGACGCGGGGCACTGAAGTGAGCTTTATTTAAGAGGCTACAAGCGGCGGAGCGATCCGCCGCTTTTCCTTTGTCCGGCGGGCTTTGTTCGCAGCGTTCGTGCCGCGTGTGGGCCCCTCTTCCGGCTGCCGCCATCTTCTTCCTGCAGCCGGGGAGAAGGACATGCGGCGACGCTTTGCCTCACCCCCTCTCGCCCCGCGGGCGGGAGAGCTGGGTAAGCGGGCGACCGTCCGGCTTTCGCGTCTCGACTTCTGGTACTCAATCACGTTTATAAATTTCTGCTTGGCTCAAATTTAAAAGCGGAGGAGACGGCGTGAAGACACGGGCGGCAGTGCTCAGAAAATCACCGGTCGAAAGACCCTATGCGCATACAAGACCGCTTTCGATCGAGGCCGTCGAACTCGATCCACCTGGGCCGGACGAGCTGCTCGTGAAGATCGGCGCCGCCGGTCTCTGTCATTCGGATCTTTCCGTCATCAACGGCGATCGGCCGCGGCCGGTGCCGATGGTGCTC
The DNA here is from genome assembly GCF_029892045.1 of Sinorhizobium numidicum. Classification (NCBI taxonomy): domain Bacteria; kingdom Pseudomonadati; phylum Pseudomonadota; class Alphaproteobacteria; order Hyphomicrobiales; family Rhizobiaceae; genus Sinorhizobium; species Sinorhizobium numidicum. The sequence goes on along the minus strand of NZ_CP120368.1, from coordinate 3,283,085 downwards.
GGCCACGAGGCCGCCGGAACCGTCGAGGCGGTCGGGAGCGGCGTCCGCGATGTCGCACCCGGCGACCGCGTGGTGATGAGCTTTATGCCGAGCTGCGGCCACTGCCTGCCGTGCGCCGAGGGCAGGCCGGCGCTTTGCATTCCTGGTGCGGAGGCGAATGGCAGGGGCACGCTGCTTTCGGGTGAGCGCCGACTGCGGTGCGAGGAAGTTCAGGTGAACCATCACCTCGGCGTTTCGGGCTTTGCCGATTACGCCGTTGTTTCGCGCCACTCGGCCGTGAAAATCGAAGCGGATCTGCCGATGGTCGAGGCTGCGCTCTTCGGCTGCGCGGTGCTGACCGGCGTCGGCGCTGTCGTCAATACCTGCCAGGTGCGCCCCGGCCAGTCCGTTGCGGTCGTCGGTCTCGGCGGCGTAGGCCTTGCCGCGATTCTCGGAGCGATCGCCGCTGGCGCCGAGCGCATCATCGCCGTCGATCTTTCGGAAGACAAGCTCAAGCTCGCCCTGTTGCTCGGCGCGACCGAGGCGTTTCGAGCAGGAGATCCCGACGCGGCCGAGAAGATCCGGGAGGCGACGCGTGGCGGCGTCGACCATGCGGTCGAGGCGGCGGGCTCCGTCAAAGCCCTTGACCTTGCCTACAGGATAACACGGCGCGGCGGACTGACGGCATCAGCCGGTCTCGCCCATCCCGCAAGCCAGATCTCGATTCCTGCGGTCAGCCTCGTCGCCGAAGAGCGCACGCTTCGGGGCAGCTATATGGGAAGCTGCGTGCCGAGCCGCGATATCCCTCGGTTCATCGCCCTTTATCAGCGCGGCCGATTGCCGGTCGATCGGCTGCTGTCGAGCACGGGGCCGCTGGAGGAGATCAACGAGGCGTTCGATCTTCTCGACCAGGGACGCGTCATTCGCCACGTCATCATGTTTTGAGGTCCAACCTTCAGGACCAGCCCTTCCACTCCACCCATCGGCCGTGGAAGTCGGCACGACCGACCATCTGCCTTTCGCCGGCTGGCCAAACCTGAAGCCACAGCGCCGCCCCAGGAGCGGAGCCATCGGCCTCCATCTGCAGCCAAGCGAGCGGCGCTTCTCCCGTCGCGGCCGCTCCGGCGGCGGCGATCAGGGCCTCGCCTTTTTCCCGCGCGGACTTCGGCAGATATTGCAAGACCACCGAGTGATAGATCACGTGGACTGCGCCGGCATGGACGTGTGCAAGACGCTCCCTCAGCCAGTCGATTGCGTCGGCGCACTCAACCAGGCTTCGATGACTGGCTGCGGTCTCCAGCGCCTTTCTTGTGCGCTCAAGCCTGTCCTGCTGGTCGGCCCAGATGTAGGAGAGAAGCCGCAGCCGATCCTCCTCGCTCGCGGGGTCCAGCGGATTGAGGTCGCAGCCGGCGCGCTCGATGATCTTGACAGGACCAAGGGGCGGTGCGCTTCCGGACCATTGCGGTGCGATGACAATCGCTGAACCGCTGTTGCCCCACCGGCCACCCGAAAGCTCATACCGGTAGCGGTCCCAATGCAAATTCAAACCGGCGCTGGCGCCAATTTCGGAGAGAATCAGCGGTTTCCCGAAATGATCCGCTACCGTCAGGAAACCTGGAAGCAGAACTCCGGAGCGGCGGACCTCATTCGTCTGCGGTGCCGAGCGGAGACGATCGAGAATGAAATCTGCATGTTTCAGGAAGGCGCTCCGGCAGGCGGCCCACAACGTTTCGTCGTCTGCTTGGTTCGGCGGATAGCACGCTTCCAGGAGTTCGTCGCGATGCAGCAGAACGAGGGCATGCAGGGTCCCGAACAGACGCAAGGGCAACGCATCGCCCGTCGAAGACGGATCGCTCGGCCAGTCGAGGATATGCCGACCGACAGCGCTCTCCCGGTTCAGTCGTTCCGCCGCCAAGCGGCACAGCCGGCCCGTGAACGGCGAGCCCAGCCCTTCGCAGGATTTCGCCTGGTCGCGAAACGCGCTGCGAATGGTTTCGGCCCGCCGCTCCTCAGGCATTCGCCGGGCGATCCTTCGGGTCGAACTGGATGATCGTCTGCCATGTCGCGGTAAGGGCGGGCTTTCTCTCGCCCTCGATCTCCACCGTCACGTCATAGGTGATCATCAACATGCCGGCGCCGCGAAAGCGGGCGTCGGCCATGGCGAAGCGGCCGCGTACCCTGGCGCCGCTCTTCACCGGCGCCACGAAACGCACCTTCTCGAAACCATAATTGATGCCCATCGTCTGCTCGCGGATTTTCGGCAGGCAGTTGTAGTTCATCGCCGAAAGCAGCGAGAGCGACAGGAAGCCGTGGGCGATCGTGCCGCCGAAAGGCGTTTCCGCTGCTGCGCGTGCCGGGTCGGTGTGGATGAACTGGAAATCTCCCGTCGCTTCGGCGAAGCGGTCGATGGTCTTCTGTGTCACCGTGATCCAGTCGGAGACGCCGAGCTCCTTTCCGATCAGTGCCTTGATGTCAGAAAGTGAAATGTCCTGCGTCATATGAAATGTCCTGAAACAAGGGCCTCCCAATCGATCTATAGGCCGGTCTGGGGAGACCTAGCAAGTAGTGGTAAAAACTCAGAAAACCTCGACGAAAAAAGTGACCGAGCGGGCGGCGACCAAGGCGGGCGGCGGCGTTTCGACAAGGGCGTCGCGCCACTCGCCATCAAGGCTTGCCGGAAGCTGCACAGGATGCGGCGCATGACCGCGATTGATGACGACCGCGAGCCGTGTTGCCCTTTGCTGTTTCCGGTCTTCAGTCGCAAGCACCATGACGAGGTTGTCGGTCGCCGGGTGTTCCCAGTCCTCGACTGTCATCGGCTTGCCGTCGAAGCGCAGCCACGCGACATCGCCCGCGCCCGTGAGGAAATCTGTCCAGGCGAAGCCGTCGAAACGCCGGCGCATTGCGGAGAGGGCGACCGTGTGGTCAACCAGCTTGCGGTCGAGTTTCGTCCAATCAAGCCAGGTCACCTCATTGTCCTGCGCATAGGCGTTGTTGTTGCCGCCTTGGCTGCGCCCGCCTTCATCGCCGGCTGTCAACATGATCGTGCCGCGTGAGGCGAAGAGCGTACCGAGGAGCGCCATGGCGTCGGCCTGTCTCCCCGCAACGATCTCCGGATCAGCAATCGCGCCTTCCGCGCCGTTGTTCCACGAATAGTTCTCGTCGTGTCCGTCGCGATTGCTTTCGCCATTCGCCTCATTGTGCTTGCGGGCATAGGAAACGAGATCAACCAGCGTGAAGCCGTCATGGGCGGCGATGAAGTTGACGCTGCGGGTTTTCGTCTCACCCCAGCGAGAGAAGGTATCGGAGGAGCCGGCGAGCGCGGTCGCAAGTGCGCCGACCATGTGCCGGTCGCCGCGCCAATAGCGACGGATGTCGTCGCGCGCGCGGTCGTTCCATTCGAGGAACGGCTCTGGAAAATTGCCGAGCTGGTAGCCGCCGGGTCCGGTATCCCACGGTTCGGCAATGAGGATGCGGTCGCGGAGCACGGAATCGGCGGCAATGGCCGTGAAGAGGGCGGCATCACGGTGAAATCCGCTCATGTCGCGGCCGAGGATCGATGCGAGATCGAAGCGGAAGCCGTCGACACCGGCAGCGAGCACGAAATGGCGCAGGCTGTCGAGGATCAGCGCGCGCACCACCGGATGGTCGCAGGCGATCGTGTTGCCGCAGCCGGTATCATTGATGAGCTCGCCGGGCCGGTCGTTCGCATGACGGTAGTAGGTGAGATTGTCGAGACCGCGCATGGAGAGCGTGGTGCCGAAACGGTCGCTCTCGCCGGAATGGTTGAATACGAGGTCAAGGATGACACCGATACCTGCCTTATGCAGGGCCTCGACGGTCTTGCCCAATTCCTTGACGCCGCCGGGCACCAGACGCGGGTCCAGCGCCATGGGCGCGATCGGGTTGTAGCCCCAGCCGTTGTGGAGTCCGAGCGGCGGCAGATGCCGCTCGTCGATCCAGGCGACGATCGGCATAAGCTCGATCGCGGAGACGCCGAGGCGCCTCAGATGGTCGATGACCACCGGCTCCGCCAGCGCAGCCACCGTGCCGCGCTTCTTTGCCGGAATGTCCGGATGAAGAATCGTGAACGGCTTGACGGCCACCTCGTAGATGAGGCCGCCCGGCTGAAACAATGGTGGCTTCGGCTTTACCGTTTTTGCGTCCGTCACGATTGCTTTCGGCACCAGGTCGGCTGTTTCCTCACCGAAAAGCGTCAGCCGGGGATCGTGGCGAAACGGGCGATCGAGTTCGATCGCGTAAGGGTCGACCAGAAGTTTTGCCGGATCGAACCACAGCCCATGCTCGGGCGAGTAGATGCCGTCGGCTCTAAAGCCATAGCGGGTGCCGGCCGGCGCATCGGCAAGGGTAAGGCTGTGGACGTCGCCGTCACGCATGAGCGGCAGGCGGCGCAGTTCCTTTTTGCCGCTCTTGTCGAAAAGGCAGAGGTCGATCCCGGCGGCATTATGGGAATAGACGGCAAAGCGCGTTCCGTCGGACGCACGTGTCACGCCGAGGCGTGGAATTCCGGTCGTCGACATGAAGGCGCGCCCCTTTCGCGATCAGTGAGGTGACGGGCCGTAACGGCCCGCTTCTACAGCGCCGTGCGTCTTTTCAGACGCACAAAGGAAACATGCAGCGGCGCTTCAGGTGATCACGCTCGGCGCATCGCGGCCGGTGCGCGTCTTGATCTCGGCAATGTCGTCGGCGACGGTGATCAGGTCGGCGAGCGCTTGCTGGGTGTCGAGATCGTGGCGTGCCGGGTCCGGCTCGAAGCGCTCGATATAGACCCGCAGCGTCGCGCCGGACGTCCCGGTTCCCGAGAGGCGGTAGACGACACGTGATCCGCCCTGGAACAGGACGCGGATGCCCTGGTTCTTGCTCACCGATTTGTCGACCGGATCGTGATAGGAAAAATCATCGGCGGTTTCCACGGTGAGCGCGCCGAAGCTCTTGCCCGGCAGGCCGGCAAGCTTGTCCCGCAAGGCGGCGATCAGGCCGTTTGCGGCATCGGTGTCCACCTCCTCGTAATCATGGCGCGAATAATAGTTGCGGCCATAGGTCGCCCAGTGCTTGCGCGCGATTTCAAGCGCGCTTTCCTTCCGCGCCGCCAGAATGTTGAGCCAGAGCAGCACCGCCCAGAGGCCGTCCTTCTCACGCACGTGGTTTGATCCGGTGCCGGCGCTTTCTTCGCCGCAGATCGTCGCGAGGCCCTCATCGAGCAGATTGCCGAAGAATTTCCAGCCGGTCGGCGTCTCATAGAGGCCGATACCGAGCTTCTCGGCCACCCGGTCGGCGGCGCCGCTGGTCGGCATGGAACGCGCGATCCCCGCCAGCCCCTTGGCGTAACCCGGCGCGAGATGGGCGTTGGCCGCAAGCATGGCGAGGCTGTCGGAGGGCGTGACGAAGATGCCCTTGCCGATGATCAGGTTGCGGTCGCCGTCGCCGTCGGAGGCGGCGCCGAAGTCCGGCGCGTCAGGCGCCATCATCGTTTCATAAAGGGCGCGGGCATGCACCAGGTTCGGGTCGGGATGGTGACCGCCGAAGTCGGGCAGCGGTATGAAGTTCAGGACCGAGCCCTTCGGCGCGCCCAGCCGCTTCTCTAT
>NZ_CP120368.1:0-55000 GCF_029892045.1 Sinorhizobium numidicum | reverse complement strand
CCGGAAATGAAGCAGAAGCTCGGGGACGGCGAGCTCGATATCATCTTTGCCTTCAATCCAGCGGAAGCTTCGGCCGCGATCGCCAGCGGCGAGTTGCCGGACAGCGTGCGTTCCTTCGTCTTTTCCGGCGGCACGCTCGCCAACACGCACTTCGTTGCCATCCCTTACAATGCGACAGCTAAGGCCGGCGCACTGGTCTTCGCCAATTTTCTCCTCTCGCCGGAAGCGCAACTGCGCAAGCAGGATGCGCAAGTCTGGGGCGATCCGACCGTCCTGTCGCTGGCAAAACTTCCGGCCGCCGATCGATCGACCTTCGAGGCGCTGGACCTTGGGGTTGCAACGCTCCGCCCGGACCAGCTCGGACCTGCACTCGCCGAACCGCATCCGGATTGGATGACACGGATTGAAGCTGAATGGATCCGGCGATATGGGGCAGCCAATTAGGCCGGCGCACTCAAGGCAGGGCGAAAAGCTGCTGCAGCGCCTTCTCAAGGGAAACGCGCTCCTCGTCCTCATGCTCGGGCTGCCGGTATTTGCCGGGATCGCGGGAACTGTATTACCGGCGTTCGGATACCTGCCGGCTCTCGGCGGTTTTCAGTTCACCCTGGCCCATTTCGAAGAGCTTGCCCGCCAACCGCATATGCTTCGCTCGATCCTGGCCGGGCTTTCGGCGGGCCTGATCACCACCTCGGCCGCGGTGGCGATCGTCGCTACGTTCGTCGCGGGCTTCGCCGGCACGCGGATCTTCGCCCGCGTGCAGCACCTGGTTTCCCCGCTGCTTGCAATTCCGCATGCCGCCGCGGCCTTCGCGCTTGCCTTCCTCATTGCGCCTTCCGGCTTTCTCCTCCGCCTCATTTCACCGGAGATGACGGGCTTCATGCGGCCGCCGGACTGGCTTCTCCCGAACGATCCGCTCGCCCTATCGATGGTTGCCGGGCTCATCACGAAGGAAGTTCCATTCCTCTTCCTGGTGACGCTGGCGGCACTGCCGCAGCTTCCCGTTCGCAGCTCGGGGCAGTTGACGGAGGCTCTCGGCTACGGGCGTCTCTGCGGTTTTCTGATCAGCCTCTGGCCGGCTCTCTACAGACAGATCCGCCTGCCGGTCTTCGCTGTTCTGGTCTATTCGCTATCTGTTGTCGACGTCGCTATGATCCTCGGGCCGCAACTGCCTGCGACACTGCCGGTACGCATCATTGAATGGGCCGCGGATCAGGGTCTCAGCCCACGATTTCTCGCTTCGGCGGGCGCCCTGCTGCACCTTGCCGTCGTGCTTGCGGCAATGGCAATCTGGATAGTGCTGGAGCGGCTGGGAAGGTCCGCACTTGCGGTCCTGACCTACTCAGGCCGGCGTTTTCCGAACGACGCAGCGCTCCGCATCGCCTCCGCCCTTGCGATGGCTGCCTGCGCCGCCTTGATCTTCATGGGACTTGCGCTTCTTGCCGTTTGGTCGGTCGCGGGCCTCTGGCAGTTTCCGGACGCCGTGCCGGCAAACCTGACGTCGAGAATATGGCTGCGGACGCTTCCGCAGATCTGGGAACCGCTTCGTATGACGGTTGCCCTGGGCCTCTCCGCCTCATCGCTGGCATTGCTGTGCACTATCCTGCTGCTGCATCGGAATGGCTCCGCGGGCAGAAACATGAAAGCAACCGGCTACAAATTGCTCTATCTGCCCCTCATTGTTCCGGAGATCAGTTTTGTCTTTGGTTTGCAGATCCTGATCGTCTCGGCAGGGCTCACGCCGGCCTTTCCGAGCGTGATGGCGGTTCATTTCCTGTTCGTCCTTCCCTATGTGCTCCTGTCGCTGTCGGCGCCCTGGCGCGAACTCGATCCGCGCTTCGAGAAAATTGCAGCCGGATTCGGCAAATCGGCTTCGGAAATACTTCTGACTGTCCGGCTGCCGCTGCTGTTTCGCGCCTGCCTTACCGCTCTTGCCGTGGGTTTTTCGGTTTCGGTCGGTCTCTATCTTCCAACGCTCCTGATAGGCGCCGGCCGGCTGACGACGATTACGACGGAGGCGGTGGCCCTTTCCTCCGGCGGCGACCGGCGCGTCATCGGCGTTTACGCGTTAATCCAGGCCCTGCTGCCCTTCCTCGCATTTCTCGTTGCGTCGCTCGCGCCGCAATTGCTATTCCGCAACCGGCGCGCAATGAGGATGTGAATGCAGGCAGTTGGAACCTCAAGGTCCCTCACACTGGCGGATGTAACGATCCGCCTGGAAGGACGGATGCTGCTCTCGATCTCGGCGACGGTGATGCCAGGCGAGGTTCTGACGGTCATGGGCCCGTCCGGCTCCGGCAAGTCGACGCTGCTCGCCTTTGCCGGCGGTTTTCTCGATCCGGCATTCGATGTCAGCGGTCGGATCCTGATCGGAGACCGGGATCTGACCGAGATCGCGGCGAACCGGCGCCACGCCGGCATTCTCTTTCAGGACCCTTTGCTTTTTCCGCATCTCTCCGTCGGCGGCAATATCGTTTTCGCCATTCCTGCCGCAGTCAAAGGGCATAAAAAACGCCGCGAACTGGCCGAAGAGGCGCTCGAACAGGTTGGCCTTGCCGGCTTCTTCGATCGCGATCCGGAGACGCTTTCGGGCGGCCAGAAGGCGCGCGTGGCGCTGCAAAGGGTTCTCGTCTCGACACCGGAGTTTCTGCTGCTTGACGAACCCTTTTCGAAGCTCGACGCCGCCCTGCGGCAGCAAATGCGCGAGCTGGTCTTTTCAAAGGCGAAGGCGGCGGGCCTGCCGACCATCCTCGTCACCCATGATGGCGCCGACGCGGCGGCGGCGGGCGGGCGGCTGATCGAGGTCGGAACCGAGGAGAAGGCCTGATGCGCGACCTTCCGCTCTTGCCCGTCCGCGAGATCCTCCCGGCGCTCGCCGAAGCGCTCAGCGTCAGGGGATCCGTGGTGTTGTCCGCTCCGCCCGGCGCCGGCAAGACGACGCTGGTGCCGATCTTCCTGTTGGACCAGCCCTCGTTTGCGGGCGGCAAGATCATCCTGCTCGAGCCGCGCCGGTTGGCGGCGCGCGCCGCGGCTGGACGAATGGCCGAACTGATCGGCGAGAAAGTCGGAGAGACCGTCGGCTACCGCATGAGGCTCGACAACCGAGTTTCGTCACGCACGCGGATAGAAGTGGTTACCGAAGGCGTCTTTAGCCGGATGATCCTCGACGATCCCGAGCTTTCCGGCGTCTCAGCGGTCCTTTTCGACGAGTTCCACGAGCGCTCGCTCGATGCGGATTTTGGTCTCGCGTTGGCGCTCGACGTCCAATCGGCGCTCCGCGGCGACCTGAAAATCATCGTCATGTCGGCGACGCTTGACGTCGAACGCGTCGTGAAATTGCTCGGTGACGCCCCGGTCATCAGAAGCGAAGGGCGAAGCTTTCCGATCGATATTCGCTACCAGCAGAGAAATGCCGGTGAAAGCGTGGAGGACGCCGTCGCACGAACGATCGCGGACGCGCATCGATCCGAAGAGGGGTCGATCCTCGCCTTCCTGCCGGGGCAGGCCGAGATCGCCCGCACCGCCGAGCGCCTCACGGGGCGCTTCGGCGACAGTACCGCAATCGTGCCGCTTTACGGCAATCTGAGTCAGAAGGAGCAGGATGCCGCGATTCGCCCGGCGCCGAATGGAACACGCAAGATCGTGCTCGCGACTTCGATCGCCGAGACCTCGATCACCATCGACGGCGTGCGGATCGTTGTCGATAGCGGCCTACAGCGCCTGCCCGTCTTCGAGGCCTCGACCGGGATCACGCGGCTGGAGACCGTACGCGTCTCGCGCGCATCGGCCGACCAGCGCGCCGGCCGCGCTGGCCGAACGGAGCCGGGTCTCGCCATCCGGCTCTGGCATGCCGGCCAAACGGCGGCGCTCGCCGCCTTCACTCCGCCGCAGATCCTGGCCAGCGACCTCTCCGGTCTTCTGCTCGATCTCGCCCATTGGGGTGTTACCGATCCCTCGGCCCTTGCCTTCATCGATCCACCGCCAGAGGCAACCTTGCGCGAAGCGCGCGACCTGCTCGTCGAGCTCGGAGCGCTCGACGCCAGCGGCGCATTGACGCCGAGAGGCCGCAGGATCCGCAATCTGGCGCTACCCGTCCGTCTCGCGGCGATGGCGGTCTTGGCAGCGGAAGAGGGCCAGGCGCAGGAGGCCTGTCTGCTCGCGGTGATGCTCACGGAGCAAGGGCTAGGCGGCAACAGCCTCGATCTCGAGGACAGACTGCGCCGGTTCCGAGCGGACCGCAGCGACCGGGCAGAAGCCGCGCGCCGCCTTGCGAAGCGGATGGCCGCAGATCTCGAGGCGCACGAGACCGGCGGTGAGCGCGCCCTGCCCGGCCCCTTGCTGATACATGCCTATCCCGACCGGATCGCCTTGCAGCGTGGGGGGCGTGGCCGGTTCGTCATGGCAAACGGACGGGGCGCAGAAGTGCCGGAAACCGAGCGCCTCGCTTCGGCGGGGATGCTGGTCGTCGCCGATCTGACGGGAAGAGCCGGAGCGCAGCGCGTGCTCGCGGCGGCGGAAATTACCAGGGCGGATGTCGAAGCGCATATGCCCGAGGCGATCGTCAACGAGGAGCAGACCTTTTTCGATCGGGCAAGTCGCCAAGTGCGCGCGCGTCGCGTGACGCGGCTTGGAGCGATCATTTTCGACGAGACGCCGCTACCTCGTCCGAGCGGCGAGGCGGCGGCGCGTGCGCTGGCCGACGGCATTCGACAACTGGGGCTCGCCGCCGTGCCCTTCCCGAAAGATGTGGCGCAGCTGCGGGATCGCATCGGATTTCTTCATCGTTCGATCGGTGAACCCTGGCCGGACATGTCGGACGCGGCATTGCTGTCTCGCCTCGACGAGTGGTTCGTTCCCTTTCAGCACAACGCCGGAAGTCTAGATGGGATCAAGCCGAACGATCTCGCCGAAGGGCTGCTTTCGCTCGTCCCCTATGGGCTTCAGCGCGATCTCGTAAAACTGGCCCCGACGCATTTCGAAGCCCCGACCGGGCATCGTCATCCGATCCACTATGACGGCGACGAACCGCTGCTTTCGATCCGTGTGCAGGAGCTTTTTGGTCTGAAGGCGCACCCGACGATCGGCGACGGCCGCCTGCCGCTTCTCTTGGAACTGATCTCGCCCGGCCACCGGCCGATCCAGACGACCCGTGACCTGCCGGGCTTCTGGGCGGGATCGTGGAAGGATGTACGAGCGGAGATGCGCGGGCGCTACCCAAAACATCCCTGGCCGGAAGATCCGGCCAATGCCATGCCGACGACACGGGCGAAGCCGCGCGGGACGTAAGCTTGCTTTATAATTTCCTGGATCGGGATAGAGTCCAACAATGCAGTCTCCGATCGGGCGGCGGAAAAAATGCAAGCAGGACCGATAGCAGCATGTCTCCAATGACATTCGACCATAGCGACCTCAACAGCAATCGCAGCCTCAGATTGCAGACACTGGTTCGGCTACGCTGGCTGGCGGTCGGCGGTCAATCCGTCGCCGTCGTCGTGACCGCCTTGTGGCTGCAGTTTCCCTTGCCGCTCGTTGCCTGTTCGGCGCTGATCGCGAGCCTGGCAGGGCTGAACGCGTTTCTCACGATCCGCTTTCCGCCGACGCATCGCTTGACGCCGCCGGCGGCCTTTGCCCTGCTCGGGCTTGATCTCGCGCAACTGACGGCGCTGCTTTTCATCACCGGAGGCCTTGCCAACCCCTTTGCGCCGCTGCTCTGCGTGCCGGTCATCATTTCGTCGGCATCCCAGCCGAAGCCGCAAAGCATCGTGCTTGCAGGCCTTGCGGTGATCGGCGTTACGGCTCTCGCCTTCTCGCCCTTCCCGCTGCCCTGGTATCCCGGAACGGTGCTCATGATCCCGCGCGTGCTGACGGCGGGCATCTGGTTCGCGATCGTTTCGATGACGGCCTTCGCCGCCTTCTACACTTACCGCGTCTCACTTGAGGCAAGCGAGCTTTCGGAAGCACTGACCGCAACGGAGCTCGTGCTCCAGCGCGAAAAGCACCTGTCGCAGCTCGACGGCCTCGCCGCCGCTGCCGCGCATGAACTCGGGACGCCGCTTGCGACGATCAGCGTCGTCGCCAAGGAGATGGAGCGGGAGCTTGGTGACGATCCCCGCTTCGGCGAGGACGTCCACCTGCTTCGGAGCCAAAGCGAACGATGCCGCGACATCCTCAAGCGGCTGACGACGCTTTCCTCCGAAAGCGAGGAGCATATGCGGCTCCTTCCGCTTTCGTCGCTGATCGAGGAGGTGATGGCGCCGCATCGCGAATTCGGCATCCAGATAAAACTCGTCGAGAAAGGCGATCGCGCCTCGGAGCCCGTCGGCAAACGCAATGCCGGCATTCTCTATGGCCTCGGCAATCTGCTCGAAAACGCGGTCGACTACGCCCGGAAGGACGTGACCGTTACCGTGGAGCACACGGCCGAGCGCGTGAAGGTGACGATCGAGGACGACGGCGACGGTTTTCCTCCTGACATCCTGGCGCGGATCGGCGAGCCCTATGTCACCAAACGACAGAAGGACGACAGCGCCGGCGGTCTCGGCCTGGGTCTCTTCATCGCCAAGACGCTGCTTGAGCGTTCCGGCGCTCGGCTGCGTTTCGAGAACGGCGGGCCCGAGCGGCCCGGCGCCCGGGTCAGCGTCGAATGGCCGCGTGCGCTGATGGACACGAAACTGGCGAAATGACTTTTGGCAGTTTATTGAAGACAACCGTGAGAAAACCCACATAGCGGTAGCGAAAACTCTCCAGGTTTTTGCTTAGGGATTGCAAAAAAATGATCGAAAAATCGACGGCTGCGCCAAGCACACAGTCTGCGGATGCCGACCTGATCGGGCCGGACAGGACCCTGTTGATCGTCGACGACGACGGGCCGTTCCTGCGCCGTCTGGCGCGCGCCATGGAGGCACGAGGTTTTACGGTCGAGATCGCCGAATCGGTCGCGGAAGGTATCGCCAAGGCGAAGAGCAATCCGCCGAAGCATGCGGTGATCGATCTTCGGCTGGGCGATGGCAGCGGGCTCGACGTGATCGAGGCGATTCGTGGCCGCCGCGACGACACTCGGATGATCATGCTGACCGGCTATGGCAACATCGCGACCGCAGTCAACGCGGTGAAGCTGGGGGCCGTCGATTATCTTGCAAAGCCGGCGGATGCCGACGACATCTTTGCCGCTCTGGTGCAGCGCCAAGGCGAGCGGGTCGAGCCACCGGAAAATCCGATGTCGGCGGATCGCGTGCGGTGGGAACATATCCAGCGCGTCTACGAGATGTGCGAGCGCAATGTTTCCGAAACCGCGCGACGCCTCAACATGCACCGCAGGACGCTGCAGCGTATCCTCGCCAAACGGGCGCCGAAGTGATCATCCCGAGCCGGCCGGCCTAGGTCACGATAATTTTGGGTTCGAATCGGCTCAAAATCATAAACGTGATCGATTCTACTGATGTTTCCTTAAATCGGAGCCGATTTAAGGATAAAAACATCCGGCAATTCAAAGTGCTACAGCGACCTTTGTGCGTCTGAAAAGACGCACGACGCTGTAGTAAGTTGGAGCGAGATGCGGGCCGCAGAGCGCGCACACTTTTTCTCATCCCGCGTTAGATCACGATGATTTTAGGTCGGATCGACCTAAAATCATGAACGTGATCGATTCTAATAAGTTAGCGCGGGATGCGGCCGGAAAACCGCGCACACTTTTCCTCATCCCGCGCTAGCCATCGCGCGTGCCGCCGACAATGTCGCGAATGGACTGGCCGAGTTCGCCGTTTCGCTCCGCCGCCCATTCGGCGTGCATCAAGCGCTGCCCGGCAGTGCGGGCGAAGGCCTGCGTCACCGATTTTCGCGTGGCCGGCGCCAGCCGATGTTCCGGCGCATTGCGCAGCATATGCGCTTCATAACCGTCGGAAAGCAGAAGTCCGCAATCCTCCGGGAAGATGTCGAGCGGCACTTGCGCATGCGTCGCAAAGAACAGGCGGTCGCAATGGAGGCGGTATTCCGGCCACTTGCGATCGACGCGGAAGTCCTCGATCGAGGTTTTTATCTCGATAATCCAGATCTCCCCCTTGGCCGAAAGCGAAATGAGATCCGCTCGCCGGCCGCTTGCGAGCGTCAACTCTGGCAGAACGGCATGGCGCAATTCCGTGAGCAGCCGCTGGACACCGCGGCGTACCTTTAGCGCTCGCTCCGACTGGCGCCCGTCGGCGAGCGGATTGTCGTCATGGATCGATAGAATCGTCATCGCCTGACTCCCGCTTTTACGTTCCTGGCACCGCGGCTTGTTGCAAAAAAGCAATCGTCACGGAATTTACACTTTTTGGCCGAATTGCGGCGGCGCAATGCCTTGCGTAGCGCGATCCAATCGAAAATAAGCTGGTGTTGCTGACGGCCGGGACCCCCCGTATTTCCTCATTCCTTTTAAGAGACACTCATGCGCTTCCGCAACGCCCTTCTATTGTGCAGTCTGGCGGCCACTGTTGCCATTGCCGGCTGTTCGCAAACCACGTCCACAGCCGGCCCTGCTCCCGAGGGTGAAAAAGTGGCGACGAATCAAATATTTTCCGCCGGTTATGGCCCTGTCGAGGACCACGGATATGCCCTGCCAGCGGTGCCGATCAACCGGGTCGACGAGCGATTTCATCGCCAGATCGTCGATTATGCCACCAAGGAGCGTCCGGGTACTATTATCGTCAACACGCCGAATCGCTTCCTCTACTATATTCTGCCCGGCGGCAAAGCCGTTCGCTACGGCATTGGCGTAGGCAAAGCCGGTTTCGCCTGGGAAGGCGAAGCCTATGTCGCCTGGAAACAGGAATGGCCGACTTGGCATCCGCCGAAGGAGATGGCCGAGCGCAAGCCTGAAGTTGCCAAATATGTCGAAGCCGGCATGGGTCCCGGCATCGGCAACCCGCTCGGCGCGCGTGCTCTCTACCTTTTCAACAGCGAGGGCAAGGACACGCTCTTCCGCCTGCACGGCACACCGGAATGGGCCTCGATCGGCACGGCCGCATCTTCCGGCTGCATCCGCCTGATGAACCAGGACATCATCGATCTCTATTCGCGCGTGCGTCCGGGCAAGGGCGCACGGGTCGTCGTTCAGCAATAACGCCGCCGCATAACCAAACGAAGGGGCCGCCGTCTATGCCGGCGGCCCTCCGTTTTGGTCATCGTCGTGACGGCCTCACGCCGCTGGTGCTTATAAGTTAGAGCAAGGTGCGGGCGGAAAACTGTAGACACTTTTCCTCATCACGCTCTGGCCTTGCGCTCCAGCCGGCGGCGATGAAGGACCGGTTCGGTATAGCCGTTCGGCTGCTCGCGCCCCTTCAGCACGAGATCCAACGCAGCCTGAAACGCGATCGATTCGTCGAAGTGGCCGACCATCGGCGTGTAGTTCGGATCGTTGACATTCTGCTGATCGACGACGGCCGCCATTTTCTTCATCGTCTCGACGATCTGCATTTCGCTGACGATCCCGTGATGCAGCCAATTGGCCATATGCTGTGCGGAGATGCGCAGCGTCGCGCGGTCTTCCATCAGGCCGTCATTGTTTATGTCGGGCACCTTGGAGCAGCCGACCCCCTGGTCGATCCAGCGCACGACGTAACCGAGGATTCCTTGCGCATTGTTGTCGAGTTCGCGCTGGATTTCGTCCTCAGTCCAGTTCGGCCGCGCCGCCACCGGCACAGAGAGGATGTCGCCGAGCTTAGCCCGGGGCCGGCTCTTCAGGCTGGCCTGAACCTCAGCGACATTGACGCGGTGATAGTGAGTGGCATGCAATGTCGCCGCGGTCGGCGAGGGAACCCAGGCGGTGTTGGCGCCCGCCTTCGGGTGGGCGATCTTCTGCTCCAGCATCGCCGCCATCAAGTCCGGCATCGCCCACATGCCCTTGCCGATCTGCGCGTGGCCGGAAAGTCCGCATTCAAGACCGATATCGACGTTCCAGTTCTCGTAGGCGGTGATCCAGGTCGCCTGCTTCATGTCGCCCTTGCGGATCATCGGACCGGCTTCCATCGACGTGTGAATCTCGTCGCCGGTCCGGTCGAGGAAGCCGGTATTGATGAAGACGACGCGCTCTCGAGCGGCCCGAATGCATTCCTTCAAGTTGACCGTCGTGCGCCGCTCCTCGTCCATAATACCCATCTTCATGGTATTTGCCGGCATTCCGAGTGCCGCCTCGACGCGCGCGAAGATCTCGCAGGCGAAGGCCACCTCTTCCGGCCCATGCATCTTCGGCTTGACGACATACATCGACCCGGCGCGCGAGTTCATCCGGCGACCGTTTGGCCCAATGTCATGAAGGGCGATCAGCGCCGTGATCATGGCATCCATGATGCCCTCCGGAACTTCGCGGTCGTCACGGTCGAGGATCGCCGGATTGGTCATCAGGTGTCCGACATTGCGCACCAGCATCAGCGATCGCCCCGGCAGCGTCAGGGCCGCACCGTTCGAGCTGGTGTATACGCGGTCGGCATTGAGCTTACGGGTGAATGTTCTGCCGCCCTTGGTGACCTCTTCCCGGAGATCGCCCTTCATGAGCCCCAGCCAGTTGCGATAGACGATAACCTTGTCCTCGGCGTCGACGGCAGCAACCGAATCCTCGCAATCCATGATCGTCGTGATCGCCGATTCAATGATAACGTCTGATATATGCGCCGGATCATCCTTGCCGATCGGAGTCGCTGCATCGAGGACAACGACGATATGAAGATTGTTTTGCCGCAGGACGATTTCCGAAGGTGCTCCGGCGGAACCGGAATAACCGGCGAACTGGGCCGGATCGCCGAGAGCCGTTTTCGTCCCGTCCGCAAGCGTTATCGCCAGGGCGGCACCTTCGACCCCCACGGCGTTCGCGTCGCTCCAGCGGCCCGTCGCAAGCGGGACGCTTGCATCGAGGAAATCCCGCGCCCAGGCAATGACCTTGGCGCCGCGCGTGGGATTATAGGTCCTGCTGCGTTCCGCGCCGTCGGCGTCGGGGAACGCGTCGGTGCCGTAGAGCGCGTCATAGAGCGAGCCCCAGCGCGCATTGGCGGCGTTCAGCGCATAACGCGCATTCATGACGGGAACGACAAGCTGCGGTCCGGCAATCGTCGCAATCTCGGGGTCGACATTTGCGGTCGAAATGGAAAAGTCGGGCCCCTCCGGCAGGAGATAGCCGATCTCCTTCAGAAAGCCCTCATAGGCTTCCATATCGACCGGCGCGCCGTTGTCGCGATACCACGCGTCGAGTCGGGCCTGAATATCATCGCGCTTGGCAAGAAGGGCCCGGTTCTTCGGCGCGAGATCGTGTACGAGCTCCGACAGAGCGGAAAAGAAGCGCTCGGGATCGACGCCCGTCCCCGGTACCGCCTCCTCGACCAGAAACCCATGGAGACCGGTGTCGATCTTCAAACCATACTTCTCAACGCGGTCCATTCGGTAACTCCTGAAATAGCAAAAGCGGGATGTGTCGAATAGGCGTTTTACGCCTTTCCTCACCCCGCTCCATGGCGACGGCAGTTTCTCATCAAATCATTCCCTGTCAATTTCGCAAGGATGCGAAGAATTATTTCCGGAATGGAAAAGATCACGCATGCGCAATTCGCGGTCTTCCGGTTGCGGAAGCGATGAAGCGCGCCTCAATGAGCTTGCGGCTGCCCTCGACCTCCGGCGCATCGATCTCTTCCCAGATGGTCGTGGCCGGTTCTTCCGCGCCGTTTGCGCGCGCCGTCTCCAGTGCCATGTTCTCGGCCCGGCGTCGGGCGAACCCGAAGGCCCGCTCCTGATCAAGGAAGCGCTCGCTGGCGCCTGCACCATTGACTATGAATATCCCCTCCTCCGGCACCGTCACGAAGACGGTGACGGTTGCGCGCACCTGGCCGACGACCGCGCCGACCGCATTTGCCACGTCGGCTTCCGCCGGGATCGCCGCTTTCGTGCCAAGCATGTCGGCAATGGCCGGGTAATAGACCGGCGCCGACGCACCAAGGCCAACAAGCGGCCGGTCGAGACCGATCGAGAAGCGGACGATACCGGGCTCGCGCTTCAGCGCGCGGTCGACGGCGAGCGAGGCGGCCGGGTTGATGGCGCCGGCGCCATCCTCGTTGAGGCAGGCCTGCAGGATGGCCTCAGAGGATTGCCGCGTCAGCCGGTCTACGATCATCTGGGCGAGCATCTTCGCCGAACCGGCGATTGGCTGGCCATTCCCGTCCTTGGTGCGCGCCGCGATCTCGATGCCGAGGCGAGCGGCTTCGGCATTCCATTGCGCCTGCCTCCCGAGCACATGCATCGCATCCGACGGGGTGAGGCCGCAAATGTGCACCAGTCCGCGGGCAACAAGCCTGTCGAGCGTCGCTCTCTGCGGCGTGCTGACGAGCAGATTGGCAAGCGCCACCGGCACCATCCCTATCCGCTCGTACAGGGCCTGCTCCTGCGGCTGGAGGCCGCTTGCCAGGTGATCGGGAAGGCCGGTGCGAACTGCGAGGCGGCCGTCATGGCGGCCTGCATGTGCCGCGCGCAACTGTTTCTCGAGTACGGACAGCACGGCATCGCCATGCAGCGCCGCTGCAAGGCTCAAGGGCAGAAATCGGCGCGGACCGAGATCTATCTTCGCCTTGAGACCGCGATCATTGATCCTGACTTCGGAATCGCCGCCGAGCCCGTAGGTCCGCATGGCGACCGCCTCGACCATCGTGCGAAAGCCGCCGACGACCGCCCCATCCGCATCGAGCCTCGGGCGGCCGCCTTCGAGTACGGCAACGTCCGTCGTCGTGCCGCCGATATCCGAGACGACGGCGCTTTCCAGGCCGGTCAAGTGCCGCGCTCCGACGAGGCTCGCCGCCGGGCCGGAGAGGATCGTCTCGATCGGCCTCAGCCGCGCCTCCGTCGCCGAGATCAGGGCGCCGTCGCCCCTGACAACCATCATCGGCACATCAATGCCGCGAGCCTTGAGAAAGCCTTCGCAGGAGCCGATCAGCCGGTCGATCATCGAAACCAGGCGCGCATTGAGAAGCGTCGTCAGCGCGCGGCGCGGACCGCCGAGCTTGGAGGAAAGCTCGTGACTGCAGGTCACCGGCAGATGCGAGACTTCGCGAATACGGTCGCGTACACGCTTCTCGTGTTCCGGGTTGCGGACGGCGAAGTAACCTGCAATCGCGAAAGACGATACCTGCCCGTCGAGCCCCGGCAAGGCCTCGTCCAGCACGGTCATGTCGAGCGGCGTTTCGCCGCCATGGACATTATGGCCCCCCGGAAGGAAGATGACCGGGTCCGACCCGAGCGCCTCCAGCAGACCGTCGCGCTTCAAGTCTTCCGGTCCGAAGCCGATCATCACGAGGCCTGCCCGGCCGCCCTGCCCTTCGACCAGGGCGTTGGTGGCAAGCGTCGTCGAAAGCGAGACGAGACTGATCACCGAGACTGGAACCTGCGCTTTTTCCAGAACAGCCTCCACCGCCCCGGAAATGCCCTCCGCGAGATCGTGTCGGGTCGTCAGCGCCTTGGCCTTGGCGATGACACCGCTTGCTTCGCTGAAAAGGACCGCATCGGTGTAGGTGCCGCCGGTGTCGATGCCGAGAAGAAGATGGGAACTCAATTCTGCGCCAGTCCAGTTTTGGCCGGGACAAGCCCGGATTCTGCTCAAAATGCTATAGCGACCTTCGTGCGTCTAAAAAGACGCGCAACGCTGCAGGGGATCGCTCCGGTGATAGGGCAAATTCTCGAGAAAGACCATCGCACGATGGACATAAGCCGTCGCACGTAACGAGAGGCCATTCGGACTACCGAGGCGACACCTTCATCGGCAGGCCGCCCTTCGGCTGCGTCGTCAGCCTTTGTACCGGCCAGGGATGAGTTGCCTCCGTGAGATCGAAGCGGAAGCGGTGCATGAGCACCGCGAGGGCGATGACCGCCTCCTGCAAGGCGAAGGTCGCGCCGATGCAGACGCGAGGGCCGGCGCCAAAGGGCAGGTACTGGAACCGGTTGATCTTTTCGCGGTTCTCGGCAAGGAACCGCTCGGGCATGAAAGCGCGCGGCTTTTGCCAATAGAGCACGTGACGGTGCAGCGTCCAAGGCATGATGAGCACCGATATGCCTTTCCGTATAGGGACCCGCTCTCCCTTTGGCGAGGTCCACTCGTCTTCCTCGATAGCCGCGCGATTGATGGACGGTGCAGGCGGGTAGAGCCGCAGCGCCTCTTCGAAGGCGGCGAGCACGTGCGGCATTCGCCCGAACCATTCGACAGGCTCGGCGCCGCTCGCCAAAACCGCGTCGATTTCCTGTTCCATCGTCTCGCGGAAGGCTGGCGTATTGGCGATGCAATAGAGCGTCCAGGCGAGCGCCCGCGCCGTCGTCTCATGGCCGGCGCCGATGAAGGTCAGAATATTGTCCTCGATCTCCGAGGTAGAAAGCCCCTCCGGCCCCTCGAGTTGGAGCAACAGGGTCAAGAAGTCGTTCGGAACCTTGCCCGGCGCTTCGGACATCCGCTGCCGGCGTTGCGCCATCGTCTCTGAGACGACGCCGCGGAAGCGGTTGAGCACCTTCTTGCCGCCAATCCGCGTCAGGCGCGGCACCCATTCCGGCGCGACAAGGAGATCCATCGGATCGACGCGGCCCATCCGGTGCAGCAGTTCCTCGACGTTGGTTGCGAATCCCTCCTTTTCGACGGCGATCTCGCCGGAAAAGAGCGTTTCGGCCAGGATCTCAAAGGTGAGCTCGGTCATATCGACGGCGATGTTAGCGACGAAGGGTTCGGAGACGGCGCGCTCGTAGCGCTGGACGAAATGCTCTGAGACGCTGAGCATCTGGCCGGCGAAGCCCTTGGCGTGGCGGGGTGTGAACACCGGCGCCATCGCTTTGCGCGACCGCTTCCAGACCTCCCCTTCCGCTGTCAACAGGCCGTCGCGAAGGATGGGGCGAAGGATCAATCGCCGGACGTTCGACATTTCGTAATTCCCGGCGTTCTCGACGAGGATGTAGCGAATGAGCCCAGGATCGTTGACGATCAGCGTGCGCTGATTGATGAACTTCGTCTCGATCCAAGGCAACGTATAGGACGGCTCGCCCCAGAGCTCGAGCGGATTGCGCAAGACGGTGCGAATGATCTGCAGCCGCGAAGGAACCCCGACGCGCGGAACGGGCGCGGGCGGCTCGAACGGCTCCGGTCGCGTGTCCATGAGGAGAGGCCTTTCCTGATCGCCTACCGTCTCAGTTTTTTACGGCGCAATCAAGGAAGTGCGTCAGGTGGAACCCGGTGATCTCGGCAAAATGAGGTGCGTGCCAGCGGCGGAAAAAATGCTACGCGCGCCCTTTCTCAGAGCAGGCTTTCGAGCTCGGCGAGTTTGTCGTTGACGAGCCAGCCATAATAATTCTCTTCCGGCCAGTGGACATCGGCGCCCTGGTTCTTCGCCGCAAGCGCCGCGGCCCGCTGGTCCGGACTGCCGACGTTATAGAGCGTCGCAGTCACGCCGGGATTGCCGGAGATGTCCATGCCGGCGATCGAGCGATAGGCATCGATTGAATGGCGGATCGAGGCGGCCATGTAGGCGAGCGACACGTCCGGATCCATGATCGCTTCGTAGACGGCGGCGGCGTTGTTCTCATCGAGGCGATCATAGCCCGAAACGCGCGACACCATGTCCGTCAGCATCAGCGCTGTCAGGGGATTGATCTGGCCGAGGCCGAACGTCTGGCCGGCGAAGAAGGGCTGGAAGAAGACCGCGCTGAAACGGTTGTTCGGGAAGGATTCTCCGCCGACCGATTGACCGCGGAACTCGCTGTCCCACACCCGCTCGCGGCAGCTCCAGAGGGCAATAGACGTCTCCTTGCCATTGCAGGCGGCAAATTGCGGCCGCGCGACGAAGTCGGCAACGGACTCGCCATCGTAGCCGAACTGGAAGCTGTTGCCGGCATAGGCGGCAGCTTTAACGTAATAGGACTGCAGCCGATCATAGGCATCGACATTGTAGGTATGCTCGCCGACGATCGCGCCGATCATGTGAATCGGCGCAATGCCGTAGGCTCCGGCAACCGATTTGATCTTACTGACAAGCTTGCGATCGGTGGCGAGAAGCTCGCGCACCTTTTCGTATTTCGCGTCGAAAGAGCTACGGCCAGCCTTGGTCCGGCGAATGGAGGCGCCCGGGACGCTCGGCTGTTCGGCGTGGCGATTGCCCTCGGGAACCATCCTGATCTCGGCCGCGGCGGGTTGCGCAGCGGTGAGGCAAAGAGCGGCAATAACGAAGAGGCAAGCGGTAAGACGCACGATTTGTTTTTTCCTGTGATAGCCGGACCGGTCCGTTCGGGCGAGCGGCCCCTAGGGCAGAATCATGTCGGAATGATGCCCGGCGCTCGGAAGGGATCCGTGCAATGCTGTAGAAAAAATGAAGGCGCCTGTCGAGAGACAGGCGCCTCACAAGTCGGCGATTACCAGACTCCGCGGCGCCACGGCAACACGGTCACAGG
This sequence comes from Sinorhizobium numidicum, assembly GCF_029892045.1. Classification (NCBI taxonomy): domain Bacteria; kingdom Pseudomonadati; phylum Pseudomonadota; class Alphaproteobacteria; order Hyphomicrobiales; family Rhizobiaceae; genus Sinorhizobium; species Sinorhizobium numidicum. The sequence goes on along the minus strand of NZ_CP120368.1, from coordinate 38,578 downwards.
ATGTAGCGCGACAGATCTGTGTTGGCGGCAAGGTCGCCCACATGTTTGCGGACATACTCCGCATCGATCGTTGTCGTCTCGCCGCCACGATCCGGCGCGCTGAAGGAGATCTCATCCAGGACGCGCTCCATCACCGTCTGAAGACGGCGGGCGCCGATATTCTCGACATTCGTGTTGAGCTGAACGGCGACCTCCGCGAGCGCGTCGATGGCATTGTCGGTGAAGTCGAGTATCACGCCCTCGGTCTCCAAGAGCGCCTTGTACTGCCTGATCAGGCTTGCCTCCGTTTCCGTGAGGATGCGACGGAAGTCCTCCTTGGTCAAAGCGCGCAGCTCCACCCGGATCGGCAGGCGGCCCTGAAGCTCCGGCAGGAGATCCGACGGCTTCGACACGTGGAACGCCCCGGAGGCGATGAAGAGGATGTGGTCAGTCTTCACCGGTCCGTATTTCGTCGCGACCGTCGTGCCCTCGACCAGCGGCAGTAAGTCTCGCTGAACGCCTTCGCGCGAAACGCCGGCACCAATACCGCCGTCGCGGGCGGCGATCTTGTCGATTTCGTCGAGGAACACGATGCCGTCGTTTTCCGCCGCGTCCACCGCTTCACGCTGGATCTGCTCGTTGTCGAGCAGCTTGTCGGACTCGTCGTTGATCAGCAGCTCGTAGGAATTCTTGACCGTGGTCTTGATCTTCTTGGTTCTACCGCCAAGGGCCTTGCCGAACATTTCCGAGAGGTTCAGCACGCCGATATTCGCGCCGGGCATACCCGGAATCTCGAAAGCGCCGGGCGCGCCGGTCTCGGCGACATCGACCTCGATTTCCTTGTCGTCGAGCTCATTGGCCCTGAGCTTCTTACGGAAGGAATCGCGGGTCGCAGGCGAAGCCGTCGCCCCGACCAGCGCATCGAGCACGCGCTCCTCGGCGTTCTGGTGAGCCTTCGCCTTCACTTCGGTCCGCTTCTTCTCGCGCACCAGGCCGATGCCCACCTCGACAAGGTCGCGCACGATCTGCTCCACGTCCCGGCCCACATAGCCGACCTCGGTGAACTTGGTGGCCTCGACTTTGACGAAGGGGGCGCCGGCGAGCTTGGCAAGACGGCGGGAGATCTCGGTCTTGCCGACGCCGGTCGGGCCGATCATCAGGATATTCTTGGGCATGACCTCGTCGCGCAACTCGTCACTCAACTGCTGGCGGCGCCAGCGGTTGCGCAACGCGATGGCTACGGCACGCTTCGCGTCCTGCTGGCCGATGATGTAGCGGTCGAGCTCCGACACGATTTCTCTTGGTGAAAAGTTGCTCATCAATTCCTCTCAAATTCCGTCCGCGTCAGCTCCATCAGGAGTGTCCGACCGGACTCATCTATCCATTCGCCGAAAGGCACGAAGCCGGCCTTCGAATAGGCCCTGATCGCACGGAGGTTGCCGGCATCCGGGTCGATGACGATGCGCATGGCGCCGTTTTCGAACAGTCGGCCGGCAAAGGCCCTGAGCGCCAGCGGCGCAATGCCCTTGCCGGTCAATTCAGGCGGACCGACGAAAATGTCGACGCCCGGCGTGTCCGGAGACAGATTCTTGGCCCAGGGTTCCTCATCATATTGCGAGGGTATCCAGGACTGGATGTATCCGGCCGGTTCACCTCTCACATGAAAGATGAATCCGTCGACCTCGCCGGTGGTGCAGCCATCGCGAATCAATCCGAGTTCGGCATCCGGATCGCCCCACCATTGTCGAACATGCGGCTCAGAAAGCCAGGCAAGCAGCATCGGCAGATGGCGCTCGGCCACGCGCTCGAAGCTGACATCTGCCCGGTCAGTCCGCATCCAGCGTCTCCACGACGACATTGTAGTTGGTATAGACGCAAATATCTCCGGCGATTTCGAGGGCGCGCCGGGCGATCTCTTCGGCCGACCTGTCGCTGTCCATCAGGGCGCGTGCGGCTGCAAGCGCGTAGTTACCGCCCGAACCGATGGCGATCGTCCCATGCTCCGGTTCGAGCACGTCGCCGTTGCCGGTGATTGCGAGCGTCACGGTTTTGTCCGCGACCAGCATCATCGCTTCGAGATTGCGCAGATATTTGTTGGTGCGCCAGTCCTTGGCAAGCTCGACGGCCGCCCGCATCAGCTGATCGGGATATTGCTCGAGCTTTGCTTCAAGCCGCTCCAGCAGAGTGAAGGCATCCGCCGTCGCGCCGGCAAAGCCGGCTATCACGCCCCCCTTCGACAGGCGTCGGATCTTGCGCGCATTGCCCTTCATTATGGTCTGGCCGAGGCTTACCTGGCCGTCGCCCGCCATCACCACCTTACCGTCCTTGCGCACCGTGATGATCGTGGTGGCATGCATCGTTCCGTAGGGATTATGTTCGCTCATGAGTTACCTATCGGCCCCGTGGCTCAGGGCATTGCGGCTTGAAGAAGCCTGGTTTCTTGAGGCCTATGTAAGCGCGCGCCGCGCGATTGCAAATGTGCGGTGGCTCGTCGCATCTTCTTCTGCCGATCTCGTTGGAGCGATTGAATCTCCGTCGGAGTTCTGGATATTTTACGCCTCCCCTGATATGGAGCGGCTCTGAAGCGGAATGCGAAAATGCAAGGCGGTCTTCCGTCGCCATTCCGCTCCGAATTATTCGCGTCGATTCCGATCATTTTGGGTGTCTCAAAATCTTCGCGATCGAGCGCAGACAGGAGAGCCTGATGGCAGACGAGATGCCCAGCCGCACCGGCCAAGTTTCGCGAAAGACGAATGAAACCGCCGTATCCGTCTCCGTCAATATCGACGGCACGGGTGTATCGACGATCGCGACCGGTGTCGGTTTTTTCGACCATATGCTGGATCAGCTCGCGCGCCATTCGCTGATCGATATGGAGGTCAGGGCGGACGGCGACCTCCACGTCGACGATCATCACACCGTCGAGGATACCGGTATTGCGATCGGCCAGGCGATCGCCAGAGCGCTCGGCGACCGCCGCGGCATCACCCGCTATGCCTCGATCGATCTTGCCATGGATGAGACGATGACGCGCGCGGCCGTCGATGTTTCCGGCCGGCCGTTCCTCGTCTGGAACGTGGCCTTCACCTCGCCGAAGATCGGCACTTTCGACACAGAGCTTGTGCGCGAGTTCTTTCAGGCCCTCGCCCAGCACGCCGGGATCACGCTGCACATCCAGAACATCTACGGCGCCAACAACCATCATATCGCCGAAACCTGTTTCAAGTCCGTCGCCCGCGTGCTTCGCACCGCAACCGAAATCGATCCGCGCCAGGCTGGACGCGTTCCCTCGACCAAAGGGACGCTCGCCTGAGCCGGCCAATATCCGGCTAATGACCATGGCTTCCTATCTGATCATGACCCCGCCCGGCGCACCGGCCGATGACGAAAGGGCGCGGTTTATCGCCGACGGCTTTTCCTGGCCGGCCTTTCTCTTTCCCGCCCTCTGGCTGATGAGCAAGCGGGCATGGCTCCTTGGAATCTCCGTTGCCGTTTTGCAAATACTGTTAATCCTTCTGTCGGCCTTTCCCGGCGGATTCACCGCAGCACTGATCATGCACGTCGCGCTCAGCCTCCTGGTATCGCTCGAAGGACCGGTATTTCTCTTCCGGAAGCTCGCGGCGCGCGACTGGACGCTTCGTTCGATCATTCCGGCCCGCGACCTAGAAACGGCGGAAGAGATCTATTTCTCGAACTCAGCGGCGACAACGGACGCAAAGAGCGCAACTGCGTTGTCATCGTTCGAATGGTCTACGGCGAGAGGCCCGGACAAAAGCGGCGGCCTCGGCTTCTTTGAACCTTATGGAGAGCGCTGATGCGGGTTGCCATCATTGACTATGGATCGGGCAACCTTCGCTCGGCCACCAAGGCCTTCGAACGGGCGGCGCGCGAAGCGGGTATAGCCGCCGAAATCGACCTGACGGACAAGCCGGATCGGGTTGCCACTGCCGACCGGGTGGTCTTGCCGGGCGTTGGCGCCTATGCCGACTGCCGCCGCGGTCTGGCCGCCGTCGCAGGCATGGAAGACGCGTTGACGCAAGCCGTCGAGACGGCGGGAAGACCTTTTCTCGGCATCTGTGTCGGCATGCAGCTTATGTCCTCGCGGGGTCTCGAAAAGACGATTACGAAAGGTTTTGGCTGGATACCGGGCGATGTCGTCGAGATGACGCCGACGGACCCGTCGCTGAAGATCCCCCAGATCGGCTGGAACACGCTGCGGCTCACCCGTCCGCACCCGCTGTTCGAAGGCATTCCGACCGGCGAAAACGGGCTGCATGCCTATTTCGTCCATTCCTACCATCTCGCCGCCGAGAACATCGAGGACGTGATTGCCGAAGCTGACTATGGCGGCCCGGTGACAGCCTTCGTTGCGAATGGCAACAAGGCGGGCGCGCAGTTCCACCCGGAAAAAAGCCAGACGCTCGGCCTCGCCCTCATTTCGAATTTCCTGCGTTGGAAGCCCTGAAGCTTCCACAAATTTTCCCGATCGGATCGACATATGATTCTTTTCCCCGCCATCGACCTCAAGGACGGGCAGTGCGTGCGCCTGAAGCTCGGCGACATGGAGCAGGCGACCGTCTACAATCCCGATCCGGCAGCCCAGGCGCGCGCCTTCGAGGAACAGGGGTTCGAATGGCTGCACGTGGTCGATCTCAATGGCGCCTTTGCCGGCGAGACGGTGAACGGGGCAGCGGTCGACGCGATCCTCAAGGCCACCCGAAACCCGGTGCAGCTCGGCGGCGGCATTCGCACGCTGGATCATATCGAGAACTGGCTTTCGCGCGGGCTGGCGCGGCTCATTCTCGGTACCGTCGCCGTGCGCAACCCGGCGCTGGTCATCGAGGCCTGCCGCAAATTTCCCGGCAAGGTCGCTGTCGGAATAGACGCCAAGGGCGGCAAAGTGGCGGTCGAGGGCTGGGCAGAAGCTTCCGAGCTCGGTGTCATCGAGCTGGCCAAAAAATTCGAAGGGGCCGGCGTATCGGCGATCATCTACACGGATATCGACCGGGACGGCATTCTGACGGGCATCAATTGGGCTTCGACCCTGGAACTCGCCAATGCGGTCTCGATACCGGTCATCGCCTCCGGAGGCCTCGCCTCGATGGACGATATCCGCCGCATGATCCAGCCGGACGCGCAGAAGCTCGAAGGCGCGATTTCCGGCCGGGCGCTTTATGACGGACGGATCGATCCGGCGGAAGCCCTGGCACTGATCCGCGCATCGAGAAAGAGATGATCCGATGACCCTGAAAGCCCGCGTAATCCCCTGCCTCGACGTCAAGGACGGCCGCGTCGTCAAGGGCGTCAACTTCGTCGACCTCATCGACGCCGGCGATCCGGTGGAGGCGGCAAGAGCCTATGATGCTGCCGGCGCCGACGAGCTCTGCTTCCTCGACATCACCGCCTCATCGGAGAACCGGGAGACGATCTTCGACGTCATCGCCCGCACTGCCGAGCAGTGCTTCATGCCGCTCACCGTTGGAGGCGGCGTGCGCCAAGTCTCGGATATCCGCAAGCTGCTGCTCGCTGGGGCCGATAAGGTGTCGATCAACACGGCGGCGGTAAAGAACCCGGAATTCGTCGCCGAGGCCGCCGACAAGTTCGGTAACCAGTGCATTGTCGTCGCCATCGACGCAAAGAAGGTTTCGGCCGCAGGCGAAGCGACAAGGTGGGAGATCTTTACCCATGGCGGGCGACAGCCGACGGGCATCGACGCGATAGAATTCGCGCAGAAGGTCGTCGGCCTCGGCGCAGGCGAGATCCTTCTCACTTCCATGGATCGCGACGGCACCAAGAGCGGCTACGACATCGCGCTCACACGGGCGATCGCCGATGCCGTGCGCGCGCCCGTCATTGCCTCGGGCGGCGTCGGGACACTCGACCATCTGGTCGAAGGCATTCGCGACGGCCACGCAACGGCCGTGCTCGCGGCATCGATCTTCCACTTCGGTACCTACAGCATCGGCGACGCCAAGCGCTACATGGCCGAGCACGGCATCGCGATGCGCCTCGACTAGGCGGGATGAGGAAAAGTGTGTGCGGTTTTCCGCCCGCATTCCCCCTCTTAACTAAGGACCTGATGATGAGCGAGTTTACTCTTTCCGACCTGGAAAACATCGTGGCGGCGCGCGCCAAGGCAGCGCCCGAGGACTCCTGGACCGCCAAGCTGGTGGCGGCCGGCCAGCGCAAGGCGGCCAAGAAACTGGGCGAGGAAGCGGTGGAAACGGTCATCGCGGCGATCAGCGACGACCGCAAGAATCTGGTCGATGAGAGTGCGGATCTCCTCTATCATCTTATGGTCGTATTGAACATCGCCGCCGTCCCGTTGCAGGATGTGATGAGCGAACTTGCCAGGCGGACGAGCCAGTCCGGCCTGCAGGAAAAGGCAAACCGGCAAAATCCATGACCATAGCCGCGAAAGACATCGAACCCGCCGACATTCCGGGCAATCTCAAGGGCGGAGATTATTCGCCCTATCACGTCTTCTCGGCCGAGGAATGGTCACGCTTCCGCGCCGATACGCCGCTGACGCTCACGGCCGACGAAGTGCAGCGGCTAAGATCGCTTAATGACCCGGTCGATCTCAAGGAGGTCCGCCGGATCTACCTGTCGCTGTCACGGCTTCTTTCTGCCCACGTCGAAGCCTCTCAGATCCTTTTCCAGCAGCGCAAGCGCTTCCTCAGCATGTCGGACGAAACGAAGACTCCTTTCGTCATCGGCATCGCCGGCTCCGTCGCCGTCGGCAAGTCCACGACCGCGCGCATCCTCGCCGAACTCCTGGCGCGCTGGCCTTCGAGCCCGAAGGTCGATCTGATAACGACGGACGGTTTTCTCTACCCGAACGCGATCCTCAAGCGCGAGAACATGATGGATCGCAAGGGTTTCCCCGAGAGCTACGATATCGGCGCGCTCTTGCGCTTCCTTTCGGCGATCAAGGCCGGGCAGCCGAACGTAAAGGCACCGACCTATTCGCATCTGACCTATGACGTCGTTCCGGATCAATTCCAGATCATCGACCGGCCGGACATCCTGATCTTCGAAGGAATCAATGTCCTGCAATCGCGTAATCTGCCGGCAGACGGCAAGATCGTGCCGATGGTCTCGGATTTCTTCGATTTCTCGATCTATATCGACGCCGAGGAAAGCTTGATCCATAGCTGGTATGTGAGCCGTTTCATGCGCCTGCGTGAAACGGCCTTTAAGAACCCGCAGTCCTTCTTCCATCGCTATGCGGCGATCAGCGAGGACGCGGCGCGCGCGATCGCCGAAGAGCTCTGGCACAACATCAACCTGAAGAACCTGCACCAGAACATCCTGCCGACGCGGCCGCGCGCCGACCTAATCCTACAAAAGGGTCCCAATCACCTGACAGAAACGGTCGCGTTGCGGAAACTCTAAGCCTCGGGGCACGGTCGGGGAGAATGGCGCACGCTTTTGCTCATCCGCTACGGATTGACGCGGCGCAACGTCAGATTCAGGCGCCCGCCGTTCTTCAGCAGCGTCGAGGTATTCGGATAGATGCGGTCGACGCCGTGGAAAGCCAGCCGCCCCTCGCCGCCAAGCACGACGACATCGCCGCTGGCAAGCTTGAAGGATACGGTTTGCCCGCCGCGCGTGCTGCCGCCGACGCGAAAGAGGCAAGTGTCGCCGAGCGAGATCGAGACGACGGCCGTCTCCAGATCGCGTTCGTCCCGATCCTGATGCAGGCCCATGCGCGCGTCCGCATCATAGAAATTCACAAGGCATGCTTCGGGCATCTTGTCGCTGGCCGACACCGACCGCCAGATGTCCAGCAGGATCTCCGGGATCGGCGGCCAAGGCCTGCCGGTCACCGGATGCTGCGCCTGATAACGGTAGCCGCGCTCGCGATCGGTGACCCAGCCCAGTGATCCGCAATTGGTCATGCGCACGGACATCGGCTTGCCGGTCTTCGGCATTTCGGGCGCGAAGAGCGGCGCTTCCGCTACGACGGCCCGAATCGCCGCGACAAGCTCCTCCTGACGTGAGCGGTCGAGAAAACCGGGGATATGCCTGACCCCCTTCGGCAACACCTGCATCGCCAGCATCCTCATTCGGTCGATCCGGAGGTCGTCGTCACGGAGAGCAGGCGCCGTCCGAAAGAGACTCCGACAATAAGGATGTAGCGATCGCCGGCGCCGAGAGCTAGCCGAAATCGCCCTCGCTCAGCTGGCAGCCAAATCCGGAATGCGCAGCACCTGCCCCGGATAGATCTTGTCCGGATGGGTCAGCATCGGCTTGTTTGCTTCGAAGATTGCCGTGTGTTTGGCGCCCTTGCCCTTGCCGTAGTGCGCTTCGGCGATCTTCCAGAGATTGTCGCCTTTTTTCACGGTGTAGAATACCGGAGCGTTCGCTGCGGCCGGCGCTGCGCCCGCATCGGCAACTTTCAGCTCCGAGGCTTCGACGGCCGATATGCCGAGCGTATTGCCGACGGCGACAATCGCTTTTTCGAAGGTGGACTGGTCCTTGACGACACCCTTGAGAACGACCTTGTCGTCGACGACCTCGACATTGACGTCCTTGGTGCCGAGATCATGCGATGCGAGCTCCTTCTCGACGCTAGCCGCGTCCGGCGCGGTTTCATCGCCGCCGATGCCGAGCTTCTTTCCGGCATTCTTGATAAAACTGAACAAACCCATGGTTGCCTCCTCTCGTGCGGTACACTCTCGATAAGAGAGGGCGGCCTTTGTTAAAGGCAAGGGAGCGGCCGAAAGATTCCGGTAGCGGCTCGGCTCAATCGCCGCCCGGCCGACCACGCAGTTTCTTGATTTCAGCGCGACCGGATTTCTCCTTCAACCGCCGTTCGATGGAACTGCGCGTCGGCCGCGTCTTCTTGCGCGGCGGAGGTGGCGGCTCCGCCGCCTTCAAGATTAGAGCCTTCAGCCGTTCGCGGGCGTCCTCGCGATTGCGCTCCTGGCTGCGGAACCGATTAGCCTCGATCATCAGCACGCCGTCCTTGGAGACCCGGCGACCGGCAAGTTTCAGGGCGTTGGCCCTGACGTGTTCCGGCAGCGACGGCGAGGCCTGGATATTGAAGAAGAGCTGGACTGCCGTCGACACCTTATTGACGTTCTGCCCGCCCGGGCCGCCGGCCAGCACGAATTGTTCCGTCAGCTCCCAGCCGGCGATAACGATACGGTCGTTGATGTAAAGCGGGTCGCTTGCCATGGGTCGCTCCTACAGCGCCGCGCGTGTGATCAGACGCGCAAAGGCCGCTATAGCACTTTGAATTGCCGCATGATTTTGTCCGTAAATCGGAATCGATTAAAGGAATCATGCGGTGGACCGTTCTATCGCATAGAGCCGCGCGCTTGAAAACGACCAAGCGACAAACGCGAAACCCGGCCACAGGGACCGGGTTTCACGTGAATCATGGGCTACAGTCTCTATTCGGCTGCCACCTTGGTGCCGGGTGCCGCGTCGCGCACGCTGCCGTCGACATGCCTCTCGAATTTGGCGAAGTTCGCAATGAACATGTCGACCAGCCTCCGCGCCTGAACGTCGTAAGCCTCTCCATCCGCCCAGGTGGAGCGCGGGTCGAGAGTGCCGTCGTTGACGCCGGGCACGGACACCGGCACCGCAAAGCCGAAATTGGCATCGGTGCGGAACGAAGCGCCGTTCAACGAACCGTCGAGCGCAGCCGAAAGCAGGGCGCGTGTCACCTTGATCGGCATGCGGCTTCCCGTGCCGTAGGCGCCGCCGGTCCAGCCAGTATTGACCAGCCAGCAGGTAACGCCGTTTTTGGCGATCAGGTCTTTCAGCAGATTGCCGTATTCCGACGGATGACGCGGCATGAAGGGGGCGCCGAAGCAGGTCGAGAAGGTCGCTTCCGGTTCCGTCACGCCTTTTTCCGTTCCGGCAACCTTGGCGGTGTAGCCGGACAGGAAGTGGTACATCGCCTGTTCCGGCGTCAGCCGGGCGATTGGCGGCATGACACCGAAGGCATCTGCCGTCAGCATGATGATGGTGCGCGGCTGCGGCGCGGTTCCGGTCTCGCTGGCATTCGGAATGAAGTCCAACGGATAGGCGCAGCGGGTGTTTTCGGTCAGCGAGCCGTCGTCGAAGTCCGGGAGGCGCCGCTCATCCAGGACGACGTTTTCCATGACGGTGCCGAAACGCCGTGTCGTTGCGAAAATCTCCGGTTCGGCCTTCTCGGACAGTCGGATTGCCTTGGCGTAGCAGCCGCCTTCGAAATTGAAGACGCCCTTCTCGCCCCAACCATGTTCGTCATCGCCGATCAGCGTTCGGTTCGGATCGGCCGAAAGCGTCGTCTTACCGGTGCCGGACAATCCAAAGAAGATGGCCGTGTCACCGGACGGACCGACATTGGCCGAGCAATGCATCGGCATGACCGTCTTTTTCGGCAGCAAATAGTTGAGCACGGTGAAGACCGATTTCTTCATTTCGCCGGCATAGGAGGTGCCGCCGATCAGCACGAGACCATTGGTAAGATCGCAGGCGATCACCGTTTCGCTGCGGCAGCCATGACGCTCCGGACTTGCCTTGAAGCTCGGCAGATCGATGATCGTGAGCTTCGGCTGGAAGTTTGCGAGAGCCTCGCGCGCCGGGCGGATCAGGAGGTTGCGGATGAACAGCGAATGCCAGGCGTATTCAGTAACGACACGCGTCGGGAGCGCATTCTCCGCATCGGCACCGCCGACGAGATCCTGGACGTAGAGCGACATGCCCTTGGCATGCGCCAGCATGTCCTGCCGAAGACGCTCGAAATTTTCCGGCGACATCGCGTTGTTGTTGTCCCACCAGATCTGGTCGGTGGTCGCGGCATCGCGGACGACATACTTGTCCTTGGGCGAACGACCCGTGTGCTGGCCGGTGCGGGCGCAGAGCGCGCCATGTGCCGTCAATTGCGCCTCGCCGCGACGAAGGGCTTTCTCGTAAAGCGCCGCTGCCTCGAAGTTATAGCGGACGGCCGTCAGGTCCGAAAATCCGATGGTCTCCAGCCCATTCGAGGCGTTGCGGGTGCCAAGTTGCTCCATGGTCAAGCTTCCTTCGTGTTTGGCCAGTGGTGTTGAATATCGTCGGAACATACCGGCAAGGATAATCGAAGACAAGATACGGACTTCTAAAACAATAATGATATCAGTATATTAATCGATTTAAGGAAAAATATGCGTTTTTTAATCGGTTGAATCCTGCATTGCAAAGCACCATTTGCAGGCCGGTTCCGGGGTGACAGGATCGCGCGCTTTTATGCTTCGCCACAATTTGTTCCACCTTTATACTCAAGTAGCTGCCGTGACTCGCGGTTGCCGCGGTTTCTGAAGCGGATCCGGCCACCGGACCTCAAAAGACGGAGTTGAATACGATGCAGACCATCGCGCTTGTCGATGACGACCGCAATATCCTGACGTCCGTGTCCATCGCGCTGGAAGCCGAGGGATACAAGGTCGAGACCTATACAGACGGCGCATCGGCGCTCGAGGGTTTGCTTGCGCGTCCGCCGCAGTTGGCGATCTTCGATATCAAGATGCCGCGCATGGACGGCATGGAATTGTTGCGCCGGCTCAGGCAGAAGTCAGACCTGCCGGTGATTTTCCTGACGTCCAAGGACGAGGAAATCGACGAGCTCTTCGGCCTCAAGATGGGTGCGGACGATTTCATCACCAAGCCGTTCTCGCAGCGGCTGCTGGTCGAGCGCGTCAAGGCGATCCTCCGCCGGGCGCCGACCCGCGACGCCGCTGCAGCCGGCGCCGCCGGCACAGCCAAAAATTCCGACGCGCCGTCCCGCTCGCTGGAACGCGGCCAGCTCGTGATGGACCAGGAGCGCCATACCTGCACGTGGAAGAACGAAGCCGTGACCTTGACCGTGACGGAATTCCTCATCCTGCATTCGCTGGCGCAGCGTCCGGGCGTGGTGAAGAGCCGCGATGCGCTGATGGACGCCGCCTATGACGAGCAGGTCTATGTCGACGATCGAACGATCGACAGCCATATCAAGCGGCTCCGCAAGAAGTTCAAGATGGTCGACAACGACTTCGACATGATCGAAACGCTCTATGGCGTCGGCTATCGTTTTCGCGAGACGGCCTGACGGCTCTATGTGGGACTTGCCTTCACGCCGATTGTGGATCATTCAGAACCGGCATGACGGACGAACTCAGGCTTTCGATCGCGACTGGTTTTGTCCAATCGGGCGAAGATCGTGGCGCGATCGACTCTGATAAGTCGGAGCGGGATGTTTGACCGGAGGCCACTCGGCACTTCGGCTCATTCCGCGCGAACCTTCGTTTGCCGGCCGATTGTGCGGGCGCGCCATCGGAAGTATGGCGTTGTGGCAGCGGCATAGACGAACGGCCAGGCTGGGCGGCATGCCGACGCAGACGAAGGAAGGCGGCGAAACTCGTCGCGGGAGCGGGAGACTTGGTAGAAGTCTTGCAGGGCGATATCGAAGATATTGAAGGGCGGGCATCTGCGCTGCGCGGGCAGCGCCGATGGGCGCACCCCTTTACCCTTATCCGACGCCTCTTCGGCAATGCCGTCTTTTCGAGCCTGACGCGACGCATCGTCTTTTTCAACCTTGTCGCTCTCGTGGTCCTGGTTGGCGGGATCATGTATCTCAACCAGTTCCGCGAAGGCCTCATCGACGCTCGCGTCGAAAGCCTGCTGACCCAAGGCGAAATCATCGCCGGAGCGATTTCCGCTTCAGCGTCGGTCGACACCAACTCGATCACCATCGATCCGGAAAAACTGCTCGAACTCCAAGCCGGCGAGAGCATCACGCCTTTGCCGAGCGATGAAGACCTGGAATTTCCGATCATTCAGGAACGCGTCGCGCCTGTCTTGAGAAGGCTGATCTCGCCGACACGCACGCGAGCCCGGCTCTTCGACGCCGATGCCGATCTGCTGCTTGATTCGCGCCACCTCTACAGCGGCGGGCAGGTGCTTCGCTTCGATCTACCACCGGTCGACCCGGAAACGACGAGCTTCGCGGACAAGATCAACACCTGGTTCAACCGGCTGCTGCAGCCGGGCGATCTGCCGCTCTACAAGGAGCCGCCGGGCGGCAACGGCTCGATCTATCCGGAGGTGATGAACGCGCTCACGGGCGTGCGCGGAGCGGTCGTCCGCGTCACCGAAAAGGGCGAACTGATCGTCTCGGTCGCGGTGCCGGTGCAGCGCTTCCGCGCCGTGCTCGGCGTGTTGCTGCTCTCAACACAGGCTGGCGACATCGACAAGATCGTCCACGCGGAGCGTCTCGCCATCATCCGTGTTTTCGGTGTCGCGGCGCTCGTCAACGTCATTCTGTCGCTGCTCCTGTCGTCGACGATCGCCAATCCGTTGCGACGGCTGTCGGCCGCTGCCATACGCGTGCGGCGCGGCGGCGCGAAGGAACGTGAGGAAATCCCCGACTTCTCCTCGCGACAGGACGAGATCGGCAACCTGTCGGTGGCGCTCCGGGAAATGACGACGGCGCTCTATGATCGTATCGCGGCGATCGAAAATTTTGCCGCCGATGTCAGTCACGAGCTCAAGAACCCGCTCACGTCTCTGCGCAGCGCCGTCGAAACCCTGCCACTGGCGCGCAATGACGATTCGAAAAAGCGGCTGCTCGATATCATCCAGCACGACGTTCGCCGTCTTGATCGGTTGATCAGCGACATTTCGGACGCTTCGCGCCTCGACGCCGAACTGGCGCGCAGCGACGCGAAAAAGGTCGATCTGGAAAAGCTTCTTGGCGACCTCGTCGATATTTCCCGGCAGATCCGCAGCAAGAAGAAGCCGGTGCTGCTCGACTTCGTCGTCGATCGCAAGGACAATCCGAGAGCAAGCTTCATCGTCAGCGGCTACGAACTGCGCATCGGCCAGATCATCACGAACCTGATCGAAAACGCCCGCTCCTTCGTCCCGGAACAGAATGGCCGGATCATCGTCCGGCTCACCCGTTCGCGATCCCGCTGCCTCGTCTCTGTGGAAGACAACGGCCCAGGCATCCAGGCCGAGGACATCGATCGCATCTTCGAGCGGTTCTACACCGATCGGCCGGAGGCCGAGGATTTCGGCCAGAACTCCGGCCTCGGCCTTTCCATTTCGCGTCAGATCGCCGAAGCGCATGGCGGAACGCTGAAAGCGGAAAACATCATCGGCCCGGGCGGTCATGTGACCGGCGCCCGCTTCATGCTGTCGCTTCCCGCCGAGCCGCACGCGTGAGCGCCCTTGGCTGCAATATTCACGGAACCGCCATTGTCCTCGGCACGACCGGCTTTCTGATCACCGGTCCTTCCGGTTCGGGTAAATCCGCACTGGCGCTTTCCTGCCTTTCCGAGGTTCGACGCCGCGGGCGTTTCGCGGCGCTCGTTGCCGACGACCGGGTGGACCTCACGCTGGAAAACGACCGAATCGTTGCGCGGTGCCCCGCTTCCATCCGCGGGCTGATCGAGGTTCGCGGGAGCGGGATCGCCGAGATCGAAACCATTTCCGCCTGTATTCTCGATTGGGCGATCATGCCTGTGAGATCGCCCTTCAATCCGCGCCTGCCGCCCGAGAGTGACGAATTGCAGCTTGAGATTGGCAGAAGTCTGCCGTTATTGCGCGTTCCCGTTGAAAGCCTTGTCTCTCCCCTCGACGCCTTGCGCGCATTACTACCCGAAAAATTAGTTCTTTAGCCTTATCCGAAGGCACAAGGGCTGCTTTTTCGGCATTTTTGGCTTGCACTTCGCCTTTTCCTTGCCAAGATGGCCGCCCCAACAGGTGGACGAAATTGCTGCATTGCGATATCTGACCATCGACGAGTTGCATATGCAGTTGGAGCAAAGAACCCATGATCGGACTTGTGCTTGTCACCCATGGCAAGCTGGCGGAAGAGTTTCGGCATGCGTTGGAGCATGTTGTCGGTCCGCAAAAAGCTATCGAGACCGTTTGCATAGGCCCCGAGGACGACATGGACCAGCGGCGTCAGGATATCCTCGACGCCGTTAGCGCCGCCGACGAAGGCAATGGCGTCATCATCCTTACGGACATGTTCGGCGGTACGCCTTCCAACCTCGCCATCTCCGTCATGCGCAGCGGCAGCGTCGAAGTGATCGCGGGCGTGAACTTGCCGATGCTGATCAAGCTGGCTGGCGTTCGCGGCGAAAGCGATATGGACAAGGCCCTCGTCGAGGCTTCCGAAGCAGGGCGCAAATACATCAATGTCGCCAGCCGCGTGCTGAGTGGAAAATGATGGACTACCGCCCCGACACGGCCCTGACGCGCGAACTCCTTATCATCAACAAGCGCGGCCTGCATGCGCGGGCCTCGGCAAAGTTCGTACAGACGGTCGAGGCATATGATGCCGACATCACCGTATCCAAGGACGGCATGACCGTGGGCGGTACGTCGATCATGGGCCTGATGATGCTTGCGGCCAGCACCGGCTGCACGGTGTTCGTCACCGCCAGCGGCGCACAGGCGGAAGAAGCGCTCAACGCCCTCGATGCCCTGGTGCGCGACAAGTTCGGCGAAGAAATCTAGGTGTTGGGTTTGGTCGTGGCATAGCCGACAACCGTTTGCCGCTTTTCAGATATGCTCGATATAAAGATATAAAGACTTCTTTATGTGATGGTTGCCCTCTCCGGCGATTCCTGATAGACCGAGCGCACTCTCCCCGTGATCTGTTGCGCGGGAGGCATTGTCATGCCGCAAGTGCCACAAGGCCGGCGCGGCCGGAAAAGATCAGCCTGGAGAACTCCATGACCGCAACTCAGGACTATATCGTCGCCGACATCGGGCTCGCCGATTTCGGGCGCAAGGAAATTGCCATCGCCGAAACGGAAATGCCGGGCCTGATGGCCTGCCGCGAGGAGTTCGGTGCATCGAAGCCGCTGAAGGGTGCGCGGATCACCGGCTCTCTGCACATGACGATCCAGACCGCCGTGCTGATCGAGACGCTGGTCGCGCTCGGCGCCGAAGTCCGCTGGGCCTCCTGCAATATCTTCTCGACGCAGGATCATGCCGCCGCGGCGATCGCGGCAAGCGGCATTCCGGTCTTCGCGGTCAAGGGCGAAACGCTCGAAGAATACTGGACTTACACCGACAAGATCTTCCAGTGGGCCGATGGCGGCCTTTCCAACATGATTCTCGATGACGGCGGCGACGCCACCATGTACATCCTGCTCGGCGCCCGCGCCGAAGCCGGCGAGAACGTGCTGACGAACCCTGGCTCCGAAGAGGAAGAGATCCTTTTCGCCCAGATTAAGAAACGTCTTGCCGCGACGCCGGGCTGGTTCACCAAGCAGCGCGACGCCATCCAGGGCGTGACGGAAGAAACGACCACCGGCGTCAACCGTCTTTACCAGCTCCAGGTCAGGGGCCTGCTGCCCTTCCCGGCAATCAACGTCAACGACAGCGTCACCAAGTCGAAATTCGACAACAAATACGGCTGCAAGGAATCGCTCGTCGACGGCATCCGCCGCGGCACGGACGTGATGATGGCCGGCAAGGTTGCGGTCGTTTGCGGCTACGGTGATGTCGGCAAGGGCTCGGCCGCCTCGCTCAGCGGCGCGGGTGCGCGCGTAAAGGTGACCGAGGTCGATCCGATCTGCGCACTGCAGGCCGCCATGGACGGCTACGAAGTCGTCCAGCTCGAGGACGTCGTCTCCACCGCCGACATCTTCATCACCACGACCGGCAACAAGGACGTGATCCGCATCGAGCACATGCGCGAGATGAAGGACATGGCGATCGTCGGCAATATCGGCCACTTCGACAATGAAATTCAGGTTTCCGCCCTTCGGAACCTCAAATGGACCAACGTCAAGCCACAAGTGGACCTGATCGAGTTTCCCAAGGGCAACCGCATCATTCTGCTTTCCGAAGGCCGCCTGCTCAATCTCGGCAACGCGACGGGCCATCCCTCCTTCGTGATGTCGGCCTCCTTCTCCAACCAGGTTCTGGCGCAGATCGAGCTCTTCACCAAGGGCGAGAACTACAAGAACGAGGTCTACGTGCTGCCGAAGCAGCTCGACGAGAAGGTCGCGCGCCTGCATCTTGCCAAGCTCGGTGCCAAGCTGACCGAACTCTCGGAAGAGCAGGCGAACTATATCGGTGTGAAGCCGCAGGGTCCCTTCAAGGCTGAACACTACCGGTACTAATCGTTACCCGGGCAATCCACAACATCTTGTGGCCGCGATCTTGACAAGAGATCGCGGCCTCTTTTTTGGGCGTTACACTTTCCGGCGAATCGTCAAAGAAGTATGGTTTAAGTCATTGATTCGTGACGCCGGTGCGGATTTTCGATCGCGAGAGAGCGGACGGCGCGTGTAACCGCACTGTGCTTTCCTCTTCCGCTCGGAAGCGTTGCGAATGGGATGTCTTGTCGGACATGCGGCAAACAGACGGAGACAGACCGGGGATGCAATCGGAACTGACGCAAACCCTTTCCAGGGGTTTCGGTGCGTGGCGACGCAAGGTCGGCAGCAATTTCCGCACAAACGGGGACGCGGCGCCATGAAAGCAGAACGATCCATCTCTTTGGGCGAGAGGCGCAAGGCTCCGGCGCTGATGCGCCGGCTGCTGGCCGGGACGGTCGTCTTCGCCGCCACCGATGCGGCCGCCCAGGCCCCCGTCGCCAGAGCCATTTTCGGCTCGTCCGAGGTCGTCACCTTTTCGGTTCTTATCGGCGTCATTTCCGCCGCGATGATTTCGGCGGTCTGGCTCATCCGCCAGCGCGGCAATATCGAAGCCGAAAATCGTGAATTGCGGTCGGCTCTCTCCGATGCAAACCAGCGGATTTCCCGTTTCCAGGCGCTGATCGCCGACAAGAGTCGCCGCATCGTGATCTGGGACGGGCTCGCGGAGCGCCCGGAGTTCCTCGGCCAGCTTCCCGTCGAGACAGGTGCACCACAGGACGACCGCGACTTTCTCGCCTTCGGACGCTGGATCAAGCCGCAGTCGGCAAGCCAGCTCGAAAAAGCAATCGAGGCATTGCGTGCCCAGGCGCAGAGTTTCGATCTCGTGCTCGAGACGCAGCGCAGCGAGGTTCTGGAGGCCCAGGGCCGGGTTTCCGGCGGGCGGGCATTTGTGCGTTTCATTGCGCTCAATAATCTCAGGGCGGATCTCGCCGAATTGAAGCTCGAGCGCGATCGCCTGCATGCCTCGCTATCCACCTTCCGCACGCTGCTCGACGTGATCGATCTTCCGGTCTGGCAGCGAGCCACGGACGGCAAGCTCGAGTGGGTCAACGAGGCCTATGCCGAAGCGGTCGAGACACAGAGCGCGACCGCGGCCGTGGCCGAAGGACGCGAACTGCTGGCGACGGCAGCCCGCGAAAAGATCCGCGCCGTCTCAACCGTTGAAACGCCGTTCCGCGACAAGCTTTCGACCGTCGTTCGGGGCAACCGCACCTTCTTCGATGTCGTCGATGCACGCAGCCCCGCTGGCTCGGCCGGCATCGCCATCGACATCTCCGGTATCGAAGCCGTGCGCGAGGAATTGGCGCGGACCCTGAAGAGCCACGCCGAAACGCTCGACCATCTTGCGACCCCGGTCGCGATCTTCGACGGCAGTCAGCGCCTGCAATTCTACAATCAGGCCTTCCAGCGCCTGTGGGATCTCGACATGGGTTTCCTCGAGCGGAAGCCGGACAACGGCGAAGTTCTCGACCGGCTCCGGGCTGGCGGCAAGCTGCCGGAGCAGCTCAACTGGAAGCAATGGAAGGCGAACGCACTTTCGGTGTATCAGGCGCTCGACACGCAATCCGACCTTTGGCACCTTCCGAATGGGCAGACCTTGCGCGTCTTCGCTACCGCGCGACCGCAAGGCGGCGCGACCTGGGTCTTCGAGAATCTTACCGAGAAGGTCGACCTCGAAACCCGGTACAACACTCTCGTCCAGGTTCAGGGCGAAACGATCGATCACCTCGCCGAAGGCGTTGCGGTCTTCGGGCCCGACGGCCGCATCCGGCTCTCCAATCCGGCCTTCCGGGCGATCTGGGGCATCAGCGAGTCGGAGGCCAAGCCCGGCACCCATATCCGCGCTGTCGAGCAGGCATGCCTTCCTTCCTACGATCAGCCGGACGGCTGGAAACGCTTCGCCCATATCATCACCAGCTTTGACGATGAGCGTCCGTCGAGCCGCGGCATTCTTGAACTTCGTACCGGTCTGATTCTGGATTATGCGGTAATTCCGCTGCCGAACGCCCAGACCATGCTGACCTTCGTCAACATCACCGACAGCGTACGGGTCGAGCGGGCGCTTACCGAAAAGAACGAAGCGTTGCGCAAGGCCGATGCCTTGAAGAACGATTTCGTCCATCACGTCTCCTACGAACTGCGTTCGCCGCTGACGAACATCATCGGTTTCGCCGATCTCCTGAAGACGCCGGCTTTCGGCGAGCTCAACGACCGGCAGGCGGAATATGTCGACCATATCGCCACCTCCTCCTCCCTGCTGCTGACGATCGTGAACGACATCCTCGACCTTGCAACGGTCGACGCCGGCATCGTCGAGCTCGATATGTCCGAGGTCCACCTCATGGATTTCCTCGATGACGTGGCGCAGCAGATGGCCAACAGGCTGGTCGAGAGCGGCGTCACGTTACGCATAGACGCCTCCGACAACCTCGGCCGCATCATCGCCGACCAACAGCGGCTGAAGCAGATCTTCATCAAGCTCCTGACCAATGCCGCCAACTTCGCGCCGGAGGGCAGCACGATCGATCTCAAATGCCGACGCGAAGGCAGCGATTTCGTGTTCTCCGTCACCGACAGCGGACCCGGCATCCCGCAGGACGTGTTGAACACCGTGTTCAACCGCTTCGAGAGCTACGGCCAGCACGGCGGCGCGGGGCTAGGCCTCTCGATCGTCGAGAGCTTCGTCAGCCTTCACCGCGGCACCGTTTCGATCCGCAGCAGAGAAGGCGAAGGCACGGAGGTCGCCTGCCGCATTCCGTCCGCCGAAGTGCCGAAGATCATCGCGGCGGAATAGATGGACCAGCTGGAACGCTCGCTGAAGGACGAAGCGGCCACCATCGAGTTGGGCGAAGACCTGGCGCTGGCCTTGAAGGCAGGCGACTGCGTCGCGCTTTCGGGCGATCTCGGAGCCGGAAAATCGACATTCGCGCGGGCTTTCCTCCGGGCTATGGCGGACGATCCGACGCTCGAGGTGCCGAGCCCTACCTTCACGCTTGTCCAAAGCTATGACTTGCGGATCCCGGTTTCTCACTTCGACCTTTACCGGCTCGCCGACGCCTCGGAACTGGACGAGCTCGGGTTCGACGAAGCGCTTTCCGTCGGCATCTGCCTGGTCGAATGGCCAGAGAGGGCAGAGGAGGCTCTTCCGGCCGATCGCATTACGTTGACCTTCTCGCATGAGGGCGAAGGCCGCCGTGTCGCGCTCTCAGGTCCCGATGCGGCGCTCGCGCGGATCGCCCGCTCGCTCGCTATTCGAAATTTTCTGTCCCGGCACGGCTTTGCGGGCGCACGCAGGCGGCATCTGAGCGGCGACGCCTCTGTGCGCGCGTATGAAAAGATCGAGACTCCGGGCGGTGAGCCTGCAATGATCTTGATGGACGCGCCAAAGCACAAGCACGGACCCATTCTCCAGGATGGAAAATACTACCAGCAGCTCGCCCATCTCGCCGAGGATGTGATCCCTTTCGTCGCGATTTCCGAACTGCTGCGCAGACGCGGCTTCGCGGCGCCGGCGATCTATGTCCGCGACCTGGATAGCGGCCTCTTGCTGATAGAGGATCTAGGCTCCGAAGGCATCGCCGACGCTGACGGGAAACCCATTGCCGAGCGCTACATCGAAAGCGCGCGGCTGCTCGCCCGACTTCACGCGGAACCGCCCGAGCGGGACATCGCTGTTGGCGACGGCGTTACCCATCACATTCCCGATTTCGACCGGACCGCAATCAAGATCGAAACGAGCCTGCTGGTCGATTGGTACCTGCCTTGGAAGCGTGGCGGAGCGGCGTCCGACGCCGAGCGGAAGGACTATGCCGCCATATGGGACCACCTGGTCGACCTGCTCGCGACCACCGAGAAGAACCTGCTGCTGCGCGATTTCCACTCGCCGAACATTCTGTGGCGTCCGGAGCGCGAAGGCTTGGACCGCATCGGCATTATAGACTTCCAGGACGCGATGATCGGGCCGACTGCCTATGATGTCGCATCGCTCGTGCAGGATGCGCGCGTAACGATCGACCGCGACCTGGCCGATCGGTTGATGGATGCCTATATGAGCGAACGCAAGGCTTCGGGTGCCTTCGACGAAGTCGCCTTTCTTCGCGACTGGCATCTGATGTCCGCGCAGCGCAACTGCAAGCTCGCCGGCATCTGGGTGCGGCTGATGCAGCGCGACGGCAAACCGGGCTACCTGAAGCACATGCCGCGCACCTTCGCCTATCTGCAATATGCGCTCACGCATAAAGCGCTGACACCCTTGCGCGATTGGTGCATTAAGGCTGGAATCCTCGCTCCCGAATCAGCGAACTGACAGGAAACGATGCCCATCACCAATGCCATGGTGCTTGCGGCCGGACTGGGCACCCGCCTCCGGCCGATCACCAACACGCTGCCGAAGCCCCTCGTCAGGATCGCCGGCAAACCAATGATCGATTATGTGCTGGACATACTTGCCGCCGCCGGGGTGACGAAGGCGGCGGTGAACGTCCATCATTTCGCCGACCAGATGGAAGATCACCTCAGCCGGCGCGACAGGCCGCAGATCGTGATTTCCGACGAGCGTGACGCTTTGATGAATTCCGGCGGCGGGCTTGCCAAAGGACTGAAACTCCTCGACGACGGCCCGGTCCTAGTGATGAATGCCGATCTCTTCTGGATCGGCGAGAAGGCCGGGCAGCCGACCAACCTGCAAAGGCTCGCCGACTTCTTCGACCCGGAACGAATGGACATGGCCCTGCTCTGCGTCCGCCTGGAGGACACGACCGGGCACAACGGCAAGAAGGACTTTTCGCTTGCTGAAACCGGCATGCTCACGCGTTATGTTGACGGCATGGAAAATCCCGTCGTCTATGCCGGTGCTATCGCCATGGAGTCACGGCTTTTTGCCGAGGCACCGGACGACGCGTTCAACCTCAACATCTATTTCGACCGGGCGATCGCCAGAGGACGCCTGTTCGGCCTGATGCTCGATGGTCATTGGATGACGGTCGGCACCCCCGAAGCGATCGCCGAGGCCGAGGCAGCGGTGCGGCGCTTCCGGCCGGGAGGATAAGGTGCCTGGCCAAGCTTCGAACGTCTTCACAATCCCCGCCGGCCTGCCGTTCCTGAAAACGCTGGCGCAGAAACTCTGCGATGGCATGCTCGTTCCAGGCTTCAGCTACGATCCGGCAGATCCGTTGGTGCTTGCCGGCGTGACGATCTTCGTTCCCACCCGGCGCTCGGCGCGTGTGCTCCGCTCTGAGTTCGTCGACCTGCTCGGGGGCCGCTCGGCCATTCTGCCGATGATCCGCGCTCTCGGGGAGGCGGACGATGACAGCGGCTTCTTCGATGCCGAAGTGCCGGCGATTCTCGATCTCGCACCGCCTCTGTCGGGTCCCCCGCGATTGATCGAACTCGGCCGCCTCATTCTCGCCTGGCGCAATCGCCTGCCCCAGGCGGTACTCGACGTTCACGCCGAAAGCCCGCTGATCGCGCCCGCAAGCCCGGCCGATGCCATCTGGTTGGCGCGCAATCTTGCCGATCTGATCGATGCGATGGAAACGGAGGAGCTGGCTTGGGATGCGCTCGACGGGCTCGACGCCGGCGAACATGCGCTCTGGTGGCAACTGACGCTCGCCTTCCTGAAGATCGCCCGGACCTATTGGCCCGAGCGGCTGGACGAACTCAAACATTCCTCGCCGGCTCGCCACCGCAACGCCATCCTCCAGGCGGAAACGCAGCGCATCGCCGCCGGCAAGGTAAGCGGACCGATCATCATTGCCGGCTCGACGGGTTCGATCCCGGCCACCGCCTCGCTGATTGCAGCGGTCAAGACGCTGCCGAACGGCACCATCGTTCTGCCCGGCCTCGACCATACGATGAGTGATGCGGAGTGGGACCTGATCGTCGGCGATACCCCGAGCGGCAAGCATCCCGCCTCCGCAGCAAAAGACCCGGCGAGCCGAAGCCACCCGCAATACGGCTTTCACCGCTTGCTCAAGCGGATGAGCATCGAACGTGGAGACGTGCCCGAGCTGGAGGCGGCCGACAGCGATCTCGCCTTTCGTGCCGCTGTCCTTTCGCAAGCGCTGCTTCCCGCCAAAGCCACGGATAGTTGGACGCAGACCCGCGAAAGCTTCGATCCGGGGGAGCTTTCGGCAGCATTTGCGGATGTATCGCTGATCGAGGCGGCCAATGAGCGCGAGGAAGCAGCGGCGATCGCCATTGCGCTGCGGCTGGCGCTCGAAGGCGATGACGAGAGCCAGGCCGCCCTGATAACTCCGGATCGCGGCCTTGCGCGCCGCGTCGGGGCGGAACTCGCCCGGTTCGGTATCGAGGCCGATGATTCCGCCGGCATCCCGCTTAGTGCAACATCGGTAGGTACCCTGATACGCCTGCTGCTTGAAGCGACTTTGCGGCCGGATGATCCGGTGCCTCTGATTGCTCTTCTCAAGCATCCGCTGGCGCGCTTCGGCCTGACTGCCGAGGATTTCCGGCGTGGCGCCGATGCGCTGGAACTGCTTGCGCTACGCGGCGGAACCGACGTGGCCGATATTTCGACGCTGGAAGCCTTGCTCGAGCAGGCGCTTACAAAGCAAAGCTCGGACCGGCATTCGCCGCCGTGGCGAAGCCGCTTGGACGA
The DNA here is from genome assembly GCF_029892045.1 of Sinorhizobium numidicum. Lineage (NCBI taxonomy): Bacteria > Pseudomonadati > Pseudomonadota > Alphaproteobacteria > Hyphomicrobiales > Rhizobiaceae > Sinorhizobium > Sinorhizobium numidicum. Next base: position 14,836 of record NZ_CP120368.1, on the reverse strand, counting down.
GGGCGACATGCTTGCGGCGCGTGCACTCGCTGGACGAATCGCATCCGCTGTCGAGCCCCTGGCCAGCGCCTCCGTTCTCCGGCGGGAAAGCGGGCGCCATCTTTCGCTGACCCTGACCTTGGCGGATTGGGCAACGAGAACCGGGCGCGCGCTGGAGGCCGTCTCCATCGATGAGCGCGGCAGCCTCGGCGAACTCTGGGCTTCGGAAGCCGGCGAGATATTGGCAACGCTGCTCAGGAGCATTATCGAGACGGAAGGGCAGTTGAGCGCAGACGGGCCACAGTGGTGCGACATCATGGAGGCGCTTTCCGCGAGCGAAGCGGTCAAGCCTCGATCGATGCGGCATCCGCGCGTCTTCATTTTCGGCGCACTGGAATCGCGCCTTCAAAGCATTGACCTGGTCGTGCTCGGCGGCATGAACGAAGGCACGTGGCCGGGACAAACCTCGAACGATCCGTTCCTGTCACGGACCATGAAGTCGGGTATCGGCCTCGAACCGCCGGAACGCCGCATCGGCCAGCTCGCCCATGATTTCCAGATGGCATGCGGAACACGCCGACTGATTTTCTCCCGTTCTATGCGCCAGGGATCGGCACCAACGGTCGCCTCGCGGTGGCTGCAGCGGCTGCAGGCGCTCGGTGGCAAAAAACTGACGCTGCAACTGAAGAGCAGGGGTAGCGATTATCTCCATTGGGCGCGCCTTCTCGATGCGGGCGAACGCCAGCCGCTGGCCGAGCGTCCGGCGCCGAAACCGCCGGCCGATCTGCAGCCGCGCACATACTCCTTCAGCGAGGTGACACGCCTTCGCCGCGATCCCTACGCCATTTACGCGCGGCGTATCCTGCGGCTGCAGCCGATCGACCCGTTCAATCGCGATCCCGGCGCAGCCGAACGGGGGATGCTGTATCACCGGATTGTCGATCGCTTCGTAAAGGGCAATTTCGACCCTGGCTCTCCGCAGGCGGAAGAGGCAATGGCGCGGCTCATCAACGAGGCCTTCGACGAGGAAGGCCTTCCTCCGCACATCGATACCATATGGCGGCCGCGCTTCGCCGCCGTCGGCAAGGCTTTCCTGAGCTGGGAAAGGGAACGCAGGCACAACATCCTCAAGTCTTTTACCGAGGTGCCTGCAGCGATGGATCTCGGCTTCTCGAATCTCCGGCTAACCGGCATCGCCGACCGCCTCGATCGGCTCAAGGACGGAACGGTCGACATCATCGACTACAAGACCGGATCGAGCCCCTCGATCAAGGAAGCGCGCGCTTTGCTTGATCCCCAGCTCGCCCTCGAGGCGGCCGCGCTCAAGGCCGGTGCATTCCGAGCGGTCGGCCCGGCGCGGCCGCATTCGCTCCGCTATGTCCGGCTGAAGCCTGGCAGCCGCTTCAAGGTCGACACCGTCAATAATGAGGGAAGCAGATCAAAGGAGACCAAAACCGCCGATCAACTGGCGGAAGAATCCTTCTCCGAATTGAAGAAGCTGTTGAGCGCCCTGATGAGCGGAAGGCACGGCTTTGCCTCGCGCTTGCTCGTTCAGAAGGAGCGGGACTACGGGGGCGAATACGATCACCTGGCGCGCGTCGCCGAATGGGCAACCGCCGAAGGCGAGGATGACGATGAAGAATGACGCCTTCAGCGCCGAGGAGAAGAGCCCCAAGGCGTGGCTTGACTGGACCACGGAGCGGCAGTCGATTGCCTCCGACCCTGCACGCTCGGCCTGGGTCTCCGCCAATGCCGGATCAGGCAAAACGCATGTACTGACGCAACGCGTCATCCGGCTGTTGCTCGCCGGCTGCCGGCCATCTGCCATTCTCTGCCTGACCTACACGAAGGCAGCCGCCTCCGAAATGTCGAACCGGGTGTTCGAACGCCTGGCCGAATGGGCAACGCTCGATGATGCGGCCCTTGCAACACGAATCGAAGCGATCGAAGGCAAGCGCCCATCCGTTGCGAAAATTCATGAGGCGCGGCGGTTGTTTGCGAGCGCTCTCGAAACGCCGGGCGGACTGAAGATACAGACGATCCACGCCTTCTGCGAGGCGCTGTTGCACCAGTTTCCGCTGGAAGCCAACGTCGCCGGGCATTTTTCCGTTCTCGACGATCGCGCTGCCGCAGTCCTGCTTGCGGATGCACGGCGCGCACTGCTGAGCGCGACGACAGCGCCCGAGGACAGGGGGCTTGCCGATGCCTTTGCCACGGTGCTCGACCTCGCCGACGACACCGGACTTGAGAAACTGCTGGCGGCGATCGTCGCCAATCGCGGGCCGATCCAGGCCTTTCTCGACCGCGCCTCTGGACGGGGCGGGCCGGAGATGCTTTTGCGCACGGCGCTCGGCCTCGCGCCGAATGAAACGGCCGAGCGCATCATGGCCAAGGCCTGGCCACTCGCCGGCCTGGACGCGGCGGCGCTTGACCTATACCTCGATCTGGCGATGCGCCTCGGCGGCGCGAAGGCTTTCGAGTTTGCGGAAGGATTAAAGCGCGTCGCCAAGCTCGCGGATGCGGAGGAACGCTTCGCGGGACTGATGGAGCTGTTCTTCAATGGAGGCGGCAAGCCAAAAGCGGATTCCACCTTTTTGAACAAAGCGATGCTGCGGGAGGCACCGCACCTTGCTGCGGCGATCGACGAGGCACGCACGCACATCGCGACCTGCGCGGACCGCCTGAGCATCGTGCGGATGTATGAGGCGACGCGGGCCGCCCTGATCCTTGCCGAAAGGCTGAACCGCGACTACGAGGAACTCAAGAAAGCTCGTAGCCAACTTGATTTCGAGGACCTGATCAATCGCACCGCCGCCCTGCTTGCTCGCGGAGACGTCGGTGCCTGGGTCCACTACAAGCTCGATCAGGGCATAGACCACATCCTCGTCGACGAGGCACAGGATACGAGCCCTACCCAATGGACGATCATCCAGTCGCTCGCAGCGGATTTCTTCGCCGGCGAAACAGCAAGGGCGGATGACCGGACGATCTTTGCCGTCGGCGATGAGAAGCAATCGATCTATTCGTTCCAGGGCGCGCGGCCGGAGCGCTTTTCGCGCGAGAGCGTGGAGACGGAGCGGAGGGTGCGCGCCGGCAACAAGCATTTCAGCCCTATCCGTCTACAGCTTTCCTTCCGATCGACGGTCGACGTGCTCTCGGCAGTCGATACGGTCTTTGCCAATCCAGGCAATGCCAAGGGGCTCAGCGCGCAGAACGAGGCAATCGTGCACGCCTCGAACCGGATCGGCCATCCCGGAGCCGTCGACATATGGGACGTCATAGCCCCCGAGCCGACGGCCACGGAAGACGAATGGACGGCTCCCTTCGACGCGACACCCGAGCGCGCGCCGGTGAACGTTCTCGCCCGACGCATTGCGGCGGTTCTGCAGGAGTGGATCGGCAAGGAGAAGGTTATCGAAAAGGGTGTCCGACGAGCGATGCGCCCGGGTGATGTCATCGTGCTCGTCCGCAAACGCGATGCTTTCGTCAATGCGTTGACGCGCGCCGTGAAGCGCAAAGGCAATATTCCCGTCGCAGGCGCCGACCGCCTTGTGCTCACCAGTCACATCGCCATTCAGGATCTGTTGGCGCTCGGCCGCTTTGTCCTGCTGCCGGAGGATGATCTTTCTCTGGCCGCGCTGCTGAAAAGTCCGCTCTTTAACCTTGGAGAGGATGATGTCTTCGAACTCGCCGCGCGGCGGACAGAAGACGAGAGCCTTTGGCAGCGGCTGCAGCACCTCGGCACGGAGGAGACGAGCCGGTATCACGCGATCGTGCGGACGCTTGCGATCTATTCCGAGCTTGCCCGGCAGATGCTGCCGCATGACTTTTATGCCCGTGTCCTCGGCGTCCATGGCGGCAGGCGCGCCTTCCTTGGCCGGCTAGGCAGCGAGGTCAGCGACATTATCGACGAATTCCTCACCTTTGCCCTCGATCACGAAAGGAATGGCCTGCCTGGCCTGCAGGCGTTCATATCCATCCTCGAAATCGAAGCGCCAACCGTCAAGCGCGAGCAGGATAAGGAGCGCGACGAGGTCCGCGTCATGACGGTCCATGCGGCCAAGGGCCTTGAGGCGCCGGTCGTCTTCCTCGCCGACGGCGGCGGCAAGGCTTTCGTTAGTCAGCAGGTATCGGATTTGCGGTTTCTGGAGAAGCCGCAAGCCGATCGCTCCATACTGAACGTGCCGGTCTGGCGCGCGCCAGGTTCGGGATCGAATTCGCTGATCGCGGCCGACAATGAGCGCCTGAAGAGATTGGCCGAAGAGGAATACCGCCGCCTCCTCTATGTCGGCATGACACGTGCCGCCGATCGGCTGATCATCTGCGGCTATCGGGGACAGCGCCAAAACGTCGACACCTGGCACGCCATGGTTCAGGGGAGCCTCTCACAGGACCTGAAGGGACGGGCTACACCTACGGTTTTCCGCGCAGCAGGCGAGGAATGGGCAGGCTACGCATGGCGGGAGGCGCATCTGCCTCTCAATGTATCGACGGCAGGCGACGCGTTGACGGAATCCCAGCACACGACATCGGGCCTGCCGCCCGCGCTTTCGACCCCGTTACCGCCACCGCGGCGGTTGCCGCGACCGCTCGCCCCCTCCGGCACCGGCCTCGTGGTGGACGAACCGGATGGCGAATCCATCGTCGGATCGGCGATTTTCACGGAGAAGGCGGCACCGAACCGCTCGATGCTGCGCGGCGCGATTCTCCATCGACTGCTGCAGGTTCTGCCGTCCCTCAAAGATGGCGAACGGGCTGCGGCCGCCGATCGCTACTTGGCGCGCTCCGTGCCGCACTGGCCCGAAGCCGAGCGCCGCGCGCTCTGCGGCGCGGTGATCGACGTGCTCGATCATCCGGAACTGCAAACACTTTTTGGAGAGAACAGCCGGGCGGAAGTCTCCATCATGGGAACGCTCACGCTCGGCACCCGTGAATTCGCCGTGTCCGGCCGGATCGACCGCTTGGCCGCCTCCGGCGATACGGTGACGATTGCCGATTTCAAGACCAATCGCCAGGTGCCCGCTTCGCTCGATGAAATAGCGCCTGTCTACAAGACACAGCTGGCCATCTATCGCGAGTTGCTGAAGCCGCTCTATCCCGGCAAGCGTTTCCAATGCGTGTTGATCTTCACCGAAGGGCCGGCAATCCGCGTGCTTCCGGAAACGACCCTGGACAGGAGCCTTGAAGAGCTCGCGACAAAGTGAGATACACGATATTGAAAACCCAGTGGCGACGCCTCACATGAGGCACAACATCTGGACATTGCCATTCCGAAAGCAAGGAGCAGCCGATGGCTACTGTGAAAGTCGATACTTCCAATTTTCAGCAAGAAGTCCTGAACTCGGCCGAGCCCGTCGTCGTCGACTTCTGGGCGGAATGGTGCGGCCCGTGCAAAATGATTGCGCCGAGCCTTGAAGAAATCGCAACCGAGCTTGCCGGCAAGGTCAAGGTTGCCAAGCTCAACATTGATGAAAACCCCGAACTCGCTGCACAATATGGCGTCCGCTCGATCCCGACGCTCGCCATGTTCAAGGCTGGCGAAGTCGCCGACATCAAGGTCGGTGCCGCGCCGAAAAGTGCACTGAGCTCGTGGATTTCGAACGCTGCCTAAGCTGCCTAATTTCGAATGTAAAAAGCCCGGCATGCCCGGGCTTTTTTCTTGCCTGCCGTTATCTTGGCGGCGTGCCATTGTCGGCGAGCACGTCGCCGACCAGATAGAGGGAGCCGCCGATCAGGATTCTTGGCGGCACCGGATCCTCTTCGACAAGACCGGCGATGATCCTAAGGGCTTCCGCTACAGACGATGTTGCACCGGTCTCCAAGCCGACGGAGGCGGCGTCCGCCGCTAGCGCCACCGGGTCAAGCCCCGCGTCGGAGCCGCGGATCGGCACGGTGAAGACCTGCTCGGCAAGATCGAGAAAGGCCCTGAAATAGCCAACCGGGTCCTTGGTGTTGATCATACCGATGATCAGGAACAGCGGTCGCGGCTCGCGTTCCTCGAAACTGGCCATTGCCTCGGCGATGACCTGGCCCGCAGCGGGATTGTGCCCGCCATCAACCCAGATTTCGGCGCCCGGCGGTCCGTAATGCGAAAGCTTGCCGCCAGCGAGGCGCTGCAGCCGGCCGGGCCAGTCGACGCTCGCCACCCCTTTTTCGATCGCCATCTCCGGAACATCGAAGCCTGCCGCCCTGACGGCGCGGATCGCCGCTGCGGCATTGGCATATTGATGCCGGCCGGGCAAGCGCGGCAAAGGCAGGTCGGCCAGTCCGCGTTCGTCCTGAAAGATGAGCCTGCCGAACTCCTCATGCGCCATGAAGTCCTGGCCGTAAACGGAGATCGGGCAGCCGAGCCGTTCGGCCGTGGCGACGAGGACTTCGCGCACGCCGTCTTCCTCCTGATGGCCGATCACCACCGGGCAGCCGCGCTTCATGATCCCGGCCTTTTCGGCCGCGATCAGTTCCACCCGGTCGCCGAGATAGGCTTGATGATCGAGCGAAATGGGCATGATCACGGAGACTGCCGGCTTGGCTATGACATTCGTCGCGTCGTAGCGGCCGCCGAGCCCGACCTCGATGATTGCGACGTCAGCGGGATGTTCGGCGAAAAGCACGAAGGTGACCGCGGTCAGGATTTCGAAAACGGTGATGCTCTGGCCGGCATTGGCATGCGCCACGCGCCGCACGGCATCGGCAAGAACGCGATCGCCGACAAGCGCTCCCTTGCCGCCCTTGACGCCCAACCGGTAGCGCTCGTGCCAGTTCACCAGATGCGGCGATGTGTGTACATGCACGCTAAGGCCGGCGGCCTCAAGGATCGACCGAGAAAAGGCAGTGACAGAGCCCTTGCCGTTCGTTCCGGCCACATGGATGACCGGTGGCAATCGCTCCTGTGGGTTCCCGAGCGCGGCAAGCAACCGGGTTATCCTATCCAGCGACAGATCAAATCCCTTGGGATGCAAGGCAAGAAGCTTCTCGATCTCCTGAGCTGCTTCGCTGACCTGCGCCATTGTCATCTCTATCGTCCCGAAAAATGATCCGCTCGAGCGGAATGCAGAACAAGTGGGACGCGGTTGCGCCGCTCCCACCTACAGCTCCGTGCGTCTTTTCAGGCGCACAAACGCCGCTGTAACACTCTTCGCCTTAAGCGCTTGCCGCAACCGGCAAGGCGGACACTTGCGATCCAGCTTCGCGTTTGGCCGCTTCGACCGGCTTCTTCATCAGGATCTTCAGGACGCGCGCGATCGTAGTCGGGATGTCGTGGCGCTTGACCACCATGTCGACCATGCCGTGTTCGAGAAGATATTCGGCGGTCTGGAAGCCTTCCGGCAGCTTTTCGCGCAGTGTCTGCTCGATCACCCGCTTGCCTGCAAAGCCGATTTCGGCACCCGGCTCGGCCATGTGGATATCACCGAGCATCGCATAGGACGCCGTAACGCCGCCGGTCGTCGGGTTTGTCAGGACGACGATATAGGGGAGACCCGCCTCCTTGAGCATGTTGACCGCGATCGTCGTGCGCGGCAACTGCATCAGCGACAGGATGCCTTCCTGCATGCGGGCGCCGCCCGAAGCAGGAAAGATCACCAGCGGGCATTTCTCCGCAATCGCCTTCTCGAAGGCCTTCACGATCGCCTCACCCGCAGCCATGCCGAGCGAGCCGCCGATGAAGTTGAACTCATGCGCGACTGCCACGAGCTTGACGCCCTGAACACGGCCGAGACCGGCAACGATCGTGTCCTCGAGCTCCGTCTTCGCGCGGCTATCGCGCAGACGATCCATGTATTTTTTCGAATCGCGGAACTTCAGCGGGTCCTGCGCCACCTTCGGCTGCGGCAACGTTTCATAGATCCCGCCATCGAAGAGATCCTTCAATCGGGCCTTCGCCGGCATCTTCATATGATAGCCGGATTGCGGAATGACCCACTTGTTCTCCTCAAGATCGCGATGGAAGACCATCTCGCCGGTCTCGGGGCATTTGATCCAGAGATTCTCCGGAACCTCCCTGCGGCCCAGCATCGAATTGATCTTCGGCCGAACGTAGTTTGTGATCCAGTTCACTTATAAACTCCTGAAGATTTCCTTCGGCTTCTGCGCGTCAATATAGGCAATTATTCGGCTGCTGCGAGCCTTGCCGCGCGCACGCCGGCCGAAAGCCCTCTGACGAGCGCCTCGACGCCCGGCACCGTCGCCTCGGTAGCGCGGCCCTCTTCTGTCAGGCTTGACGCTATCTGGTTGACGATCGCCGTGCCGACCACGACTCCATCGGCCGACGCGCCGATCGCCCGCGCATGCTCGGCCGTCTTCACGCCGAAGCCCACACAGACGGGCAGTTGCGTGTGCGATTTGATCCGCTCGACGGCGCCGGCAATCAACGACGGGTCCGGCAAGGCAGAGCCGGTGATGCCTGTCATCGACACGTAATACACAAAGCCGGAGGTGTTTTCGAGAACCTTCGGCAAGCGGCGGTCATCCGTCGTCGGTGTCGCCAGACGGATGAAGCTGATGCCCTTCTTCAGCGCTGGAATGCAAAGCTCGTCATCCATTTCCGGCGGCAGGTCGACCACGATCAGCCCGTCGATACCGGCTGCAAGCGCATCGGTGACGAAACGGTCGACGCCGTAGATGTAGATCGGATTGTAATAGCCCATCAGCACGATGGGGGTCCGCTGATCTTCGCTGCGAAAGCGCTGCGCAAGCTCGAGCGTCTTGGCGAGCGTCTGGCCGCCCTTGAGCGAACGCTGCCCGGCAAGCTGAATCGCCGGACCATCGGCCATCGGATCGGAAAAGGGCATGCCGAGCTCGATCACGTCGGCACCTGCCTTCGGCAGCGCCTTCATGATCGCCAGCGACGTCTCGAAATCCGGATCGCCCCCCATGAAATAGGTGACGAGGACCGGTCGACCCTCTGCCGCGACGTCGGCGAACCTTTGTTCCATGCGTGCGGTCATGATCGTTATTGCCCCATACCCAGAATTTTGCCGACCGTGAAAATATCCTTGTCGCCGCGACCGGAGAGATTCATCAGAATGATCTCGTCCTTGCCCATTTTCGGCGCCCGCTTGATCACCTCGGCGAGCGCGTGCGACGGCTCCAGCGCCGGAATGATGCCTTCGAGCCGCGTCAGGGTCTGGAAGGCTTCGAGCGCCTCATGGTCCATGATCGGCACATATTCGACGCGGCCGATATCGTTCAGCCAGGCATGTTCGGGGCCGATGCCCGGATAGTCGAGGCCCGCGGAAATGGAATGACCCTCCTTGATCTGGCCGTCGCCGTCCTGCAGCAGATAGGTTCGGTTGCCGTGCAGCACGCCCGGCGAGCCGGCCGTGATCGAAGCGCAATGCTCGTCGCCTTCGAGGCCCTTGCCGCCGGCCTCGACGCCAACGATCTTGACGCCTTCATCGTCCAGGAAGGGATGGAAGATGCCAATCGCGTTGGAGCCGCCGCCGACCGCCGCAACAATCAGATCCGGAAGCCGGCCTTCGGCTGCAAGAATCTGCTCCTTCGCTTCCTGGCCGATGACGGCCTGGAAATCCCGGACCATTTCAGGATAGGGATGCGGGCCGGCGGCCGTGCCGATCAGATAATAGGTGCTGTCGACATTGGTCACCCAGTCGCGCAGCGCCTCGTTCATCGCGTCCTTGAGGGTGCCGCTGCCGGCCGTCACCGGCTTTACCTCGGCGCCGAGCAGCTTCATGCGGAAGACGTTCGGCGCCTGCCGCTCGACATCGGTGGCGCCCATGTAGACCACGCAGGGCAGGCCGAAGCGCGCCGCGACGGTCGCCGATGCCACGCCATGCTGGCCGGCGCCCGTTTCGGCGATGATCCGGGTCTTTCCCATCCGCTTGGCAAGCAGGATCTGGCCGATGCAGTTGTTGATCTTGTGCGAGCCGGTGTGGTTCAGCTCCTCACGCTTGAAATAGATCTTCGCGCCGCCGAGTTCGGCCGTCAGGCGTTCGGCGAAATAGAGCGGGCTGGGCCTGCCGATATAATGGGTGCCGAGTTTCTCGAGCTCCGCTTTGAAGCTCGGATCGTTCTTGGCCTTGTTCCATTCATCCTGAAGATCAAGGATCAACGGCATCAGCGTTTCAGCGACGAAACGGCCGCCGAAGATGCCGAAACGACCCTCCTCGTCGGGACCGGCTCTGAAGGAGTTCGGTTTAGGCGCCTGATTCACTTCTTGCTCCCTGATCATGACCTTGCGCTTCCGCGCGGCGAACCGCATCGAAAAACGCATCCATGAGTTTCAAATCCTTGACACCCGGGGCGCTTTCGACCCCGGAGGATATATCGACGGCGCGTGCGCCCGTCAGCGCCAGAGCCGCGCCGATATTGTCTGCATTCAGTCCACCGGAAAGCATGTAATCGACGGCTCCGTCAAGCGCATCGAGCAGCCTCCAATCGAAGGAAACACCGTTGCCGCCCGGCAGATCAGAACCGGCCGGCGGCTTGGCGTCTAAGAGAAAGCGGTCCGCGATACCCAGATAAGCATCGATCCTCTTGAGATCGAACGGCTCACGGATCGAAAGGGCCTTCATGACGGGAAGGCCATAGACTGCCTTGACCGTCAGCACCCTTTCCGGGCTCTCGGCGCCGTGAAGCTGCAGGATGTCGGGCTTCAGCGCGGATACGATTTCGTCGAGATCGTCATTGTCCGCATCGACCGTGACAGCGACGATCTTGGCCCGGCCGCGGATGCGCTCGGCGAGACGGCCCGCGTCGTCAGGCTCAATGTTACGCGGGCTCTTCGGAAAGAAAATAAAACCCGTATGCGAGGCGCCGAGCGCCACGGCACGGTCGAGGGCCTCCATCGTCTTCAGTCCGCAAATCTTCACTTCGGTTTTCATGGGAAGGGACCTTGCACGAAATGTCGCCCGAGTCGAGCAAAACCGTTGCTTCCCACCGCCCGCAAAGGGGAAGCCGTTGCATTGGGCCATTGCCTCACCCAATGCACTCCAGCTGAAGCGACAGGCGCTCGCGGGTGAGCCTCGGTCGAAACGGACATCGGCAGCCGATCAGCCGAAATCGATCGCGTGCAGCATCGTGCCGTTGCGCCGCAGCCAGCGCTTGGCCTCATTGGTGTCCGGGCATAATTTTTCGCACAGTGACCAGAAAGCCGGCCCATGGTTCATTTCTTCGAGATGGGCGACCTCATGCGCTGCCAGATAGGCAATCACCTTCGGCGGTGCCATCGCGATCCTCCAGGAAAAACTCAAATTCCCGTCGGCGGAACAGGACCCCCAGCGGCTGCGGGTGTCCTTCAGGCTGAGCGAGCGGGCGCGACGCCCGATCCTGCCGGCATAAACGGCGACCAGCCGCTCCAGATCGCTGCGCGCCTCTTTTTTGAGGAAATCGGCGATGCGCCGGCGCAGATGTTCGTCCGCACCGCTGACCCGCAAAATTGCTTCGTCGCCGAGCATTACCGCTTCCGTCAGCCCGCGAATTCTGCCGGTCCTCTCGATGCGGTGCGCGACACCACGAATGAGGATCGAGCCACCGTGCTCAAGTTCGCTCTCCCCGGAGAACCGCGCCAGCTTCGTCATCAACCAACCCTGATGGCGGGTCAGAAACGCGCTGACTTCGCGGTCCGGCAATCCCTCGGGAACAGTGAGTTTCAGTGCCCGCCCACCGGGCTCAATACGGAGCGTCATTCGCGTCGCGCGCGCGTTCTGCCGAATGGTCAAAGGCAGTACCTTGCCGGCGACCTCGATGTCCCTGGTGATGTCGTAAGCCGATACGCTGTCACGGCGCCGCTTGAGAGAGGAAAACATGGCGCCTTTCTATCCGATTCGCGGAGCCGTTGACATGCGTCCACAGCGCCGGGCGTCTTTTCAGACGCACAAGGTCACCGTAGCACTTTGAATTGCTGCAATGCAGTTGTCGAGCATCCGCCGTTTCATATGAAACGCCGGATGCTTCTATCGAATCAACTTGCTGCCGCCGGGCCGGGGCCGCCGTTCTTGCGCTCACGCATGAAGCGGTCGAATTCCTCCTGGTCCTTGGCGCGCCGGAGCTCACGCATATAGGCGTCGAATTCCTCGCGCATTTCGTCGAGCTTGCGGCGCTCTTCCTCAAGACGGGCAAGCTCCGCTTCGCGCCAATCATCGAAGGCGACATTGCCGGTTCGATGATGTGCCCAATGCGAGCGGTGATTCCGTTTGAAGCCGGCGCACATGCGGTCCACGCTGCTGTTGGCATCCTTCTTGAAGGACCTGAGCTTCTCGCCAAACAGAATATAGGCGAGCATCGCCAGGCCGAGAGGCCAGAACACAATGAAACCGAGCACCATCATCGCAATGGTCGCAGGCGTCCAGTCCGGACGGATCAGTGCAGATTGGTTCATCTTCAGGATTCCTCGCAATCAGCCGGGCCGCCCGTTGCGGCCCGATGAAAACGATGTGGGAAAGGCCTGCCGCCTCTGCAAGATGGCCGGCGCGGGAATCGGGCAAGGCCTTGACTCTGCAACGGCAAAATCCTGCTCCAAATCCATGGAGCGGCATCTGAACGCCGCTCCAGTCGGTGGCCGGATCAGGCTGATTTTCCGCCCTTGATGACCTGCTTCACCGGCCTTGCCCGGCGCGAATGTTCGCGCTGGAATGCGACTATCCGCGGTGCGATCTCGCGACGGAAGCGCGACCCGTTGAAGACGCCGTAATGGCCGACATCCGGCTGCATATAATGCTGGCGCATATTGTCGGGAATATTGGTGCAGATCGTTTGCGCCGCCTTGGTCTGTCCGACGCCGGAAATATCGTCGTTTTCCCCCTCGACGGTCAGGAGCGCCACACTGCGGATCGCCGATGGATCGACGGGCTTGCCGCGGTGGACCATCTCGCCCTTCGGCAGTGCATGCTGCATGAACACCACCTGCACCGTCTGCAGGTAGAATTCTGCAGTGAGATCCATGACCGCCAGGTATTCGTCGTAGAAGTCGCGATGTTTGTCGGCAGCATCGCCGTCGTTCTTGACGAGGTGGGCGAAGAATTCCTTGTGGGCGACCAGGTGCCGGTCGAGATTCATCGACATGAAGCCCGAGAGCTGCAGGAAGCCGGGATAGACCATGCGCATGAAGCCAGGCTGCGGCCACGGCACCGGCATGATGACGTTGTCGCGAAACCATTCGATCGACCGCTCTTCCGCCAGTTGATTGACGCCTGTCGGATTGATGCGGGTGTCGATCGGACCGCCCATCAGCGTCATCGACGACGGCGACAACGGATCCTCTGCCGCTTCCATCAAGGAAACCGCGGCCAGAACCGGAACGGCCGGCTGGCAGACGCCGATCACGTGGGTATCCGGCCCCAGGAAATGCAGCATCTGGATGACATAGTCGATATAGTCGTCGAGGTCGAAGGTACCCTCGGTCAAGGGCACCATGCGAGCGTCGATCCAGTCGGTGATGTAGATATCGGAATAGGGTAGCAGCGTCTCGACGGTCCCGCGCAGCAGAGTCGCATAGTGACCGGACATCGGCGCGACGATCAGCACCTTCGGATCCGGTGCGCGCCCCTTCGGAAGCGCGCGTTCGAAATGGATGAGATTGCAGAAGGGCTCGCGCCAGACGATCCTTTCATGGACCGGCACAGGTTGCTCGTCGATAATCGTTTCAGGAAGGCCAAACTCCGGTTTGCCGTAGCGGCGCGTGGCGCGCTCGAAAACTTCCAGTCCAGCGGCCGCGGCGCGGCCGAAATAGGTGTGGGAGATGGGATTCATCGGATTGCTGAAGGCAAGCCGCATGGCATCCGCGGCGGTGCGCCACGGCGCCATCATGGCATGGTTCATCTCGTAGAGCTGGTAGAACATGGGATGCGTACCCCTTGTTTGAAGTCAACAACGCCGCTCCCAGTCGGACGCAAGCCTTGCGGGTGTTTCTCTTGGTGTCCGCAATCGTTTTCAGACTACCACTTTTCTTGTGCAGCGCAACAAAAAGACCCCCGCCTTTTTAGGGCTAGCTGCTCACTCGAATCATATTACTAATATAGGGGAATAGCATTTCGCCGGCCTGACGCGCCATGACGTTCGTACCTCACAGGGCGGAAATTCCGTAAAAACGGGTAGCCGTCCCCAGAAATATCGCCTGCCGCTCCGATTCCGTCAGATCCGCAGTCAGCGCACGGGCGGCGGCGAGCCACGCCGCGTAGTCCGCAGCGAGGAGCACCACCGGCCAGTCGCTGCCGAACATCACCCGGTCGGCGCCGAAGACGTCGATGAGATGGGCGGCATAGGGCCGCAATCGCTCGATCGACCATCCTCCGCCGGCTTCCGTCACAAGACCGGAAAGCTTAACGTTGACATTGGGACGTTTGGCGAGCGCCGCCATGTCCGCCCGCCAGGGCTCGAACCTTCCGTCGGCAATAAAAGGCTTGGCGCCGTGATCGACGACGATCGCAAGGTCCGGCAGCCGATCGGCAAGCGCGGCGATCACGGGCAGGTGGCGCGGCTGGATCAGTGCGTCAAAACGGAGGTCGAGCCGCGGCAGCATCTCGAGCGTGGCGATCGCTTCCGGCCGCAGAATCCAGGCGGTTTCGGCGATGCTTTGCAGCATCGGTCGAATTCCCTTGAATTTGCGATGCGTCTTCAGCCGCTGGAGCTCGGAGGCAGCGTCGGGGGCGAGGATGTCGACCCAGCCGACCACCGCCGCAACCGTCTCCTCCCGGTCTGCGATCGCGAGAAGGAACTCGGTCTCGGCGATATTCGGCGCTGCCTGCACCAGGACGGTTCGACTGATACCCGCCGCGCTCAGATGGGGCTTGAGATCCTCAGGTCCGAAGTCGCGGAATATCGGCCGCAGATCCGGTCCGGGCCAATCGTTGTGGCCGAGGCCGAGCGTCCAGTAGTGCTGGTGAGCATCGATGAAGCTCAT
>NZ_CP120367.1:2100000-2324848 GCF_029892045.1 Sinorhizobium numidicum | reverse complement strand
GTTCTCTTCCTTTTTGGTTGTGACCTTCCGTCCTCGGAGCGATGGACGCCGGCGCCGAAGACGGACGATCGACTAACGGTCTGAGCTTCCCGCCGCCAAGCCACGAGGCTCAATTAGTCAGGTGGCGCGTGCTCAGGCGGCTACTCGCGACGCCGCCACCGTCTCGACGAAGGCCGCGGCGTCCCGGGCGAAACGCTCGGGCTCTTCCCAGTGGAACGAATGACCGGCCGTTTCGTACAGCAACAATTCGGCGTTCCGGATCACGCCCAGGAGCTTGTCCTGGTCCGACCGCGGAAAGAAGTTGTCGTGGGCGCCCCATACGATGAGTGTGGGAGCCCCGATGCGCGGGAGATCGCGCGTATGATCGGCGTTCATCAGCCCCTGTAACGCCGCGCGCCATACCCTGGCGGGGACTTTGAGGCTTTCGCTGATGAAAGTCTCAAGGAGTTCATCCGGGATTGGCTGGTTGACCGTGCCACGTTGAAAATCGCACGCGAGATCCCTTCGTACCGGATCTTCGAGTTGCGAAACCCCTTCCCGCCAGAGTTCGTCCACAACGGCGTTACCCATGACGGTCGGGAACGAGCCCATAAGGACCAGTCCGGAGACACGCTCCGGGTAATCGATAGCGATGCGTTGTGCGATAAAACTGCCCATGGAGTGACCGGCAATGACTGCGCGGGAAATGCCGAGCCTGTCCAGCAGTCTCACGGCGTCCGCCGCGAAATCTTCGGGCGAGTAGCCGTTGGCCGGTCTATCTGCCTCGCCGTGCCCTCTTTGCGTAAACGCGATGGCGCGGATCGAAGCCGGAAACTTCGACAGCATCGGTTCGAACGAGCGCCAGCTATCGGAATAACCATGCAAGAGAAGCAGCGGCGTCCCGGCGGGATCGCCGTGCTCGACGCATGGGACCGAAAGGCCGTCGCCGAGTGTGACGGTGTATGACCTCAAATTTTCGCTCATGGCATTCTCCCTAGACGTGTGGTTCTGAGGTTTAGGACCGTTGGACTCAGGCCGAACTCCCGCCTCAGATTCTTTCGGAGCCGCGCTCGTTCCCTTCCGATCCTAGGCCGCGTCACGCGGCTTCCATGCAGCTCATACGGATCTGCTCGGTATGGCGATGATCGGTGCCGCAGCAGCCGCCGAGCACCTCGATGTGCCCGAAACAACGGCGCAGGTCCCGGTACTGCAGGCCGAGCTCTATCGGATTCCCGTCATCGAGTACTGTCGCGGCATCGAGCTCGGCATGGCTGCATTTCGAGGCGTTGGCCCTTATCCCGCACAGCCGTTCGACCCAGGCTCCGCCATCAAGCACGTTCTTGAATTGGGTCGGATGGGCGCAGTTGATCATGAAGTATTCCGGCCCGTTGCCGATCGCCCGATCAACGGCCTCGATGGCGTCCTGAAGGCGCTCGCCCGTGGGGAGGCGCCCGTCGGTCTCCACCGTGAAGGAAATGACGGCCGGTAGTCCGAAAGCCTGCGCCGCCCGGGTCACGCCGATCGCTTCGTTGGTATTGGTCATGGTGATGGCGGTGACCAGATCGACGCCGGATTCCGCGAAGACGCCGACTTGCCGAGCGTGGTAGGCCTGAGCCTCCTCCGGGCTCATCACCTTGCCGGGATCGTAGCCGTCGCGGCGGGGACCGATGCAGCCGCTGATAATCATCGGTGAGCGTTCGGTCTCGAACTCGGCCTTCAACTCGCGCAGGAGGGCGATCGCCTTGCGGTTGGCCTCATCGAGCGTCTGCGCGGAATAGCCGAGCTTGTCACCCCAGTCGCGGCTCGCCCGCCAGGTGGCGCTTTCCAGGATGAAGCCGGTTCCGTTCTTTCGCGCGATTTCCGCGTGGCGGCGATAACAGTCGCGCAGTGCTTGCGCGCCTTTCTCGTCCCGGAGCAGATGAAAGGCCGCGAAATGAGGAAGTTCGAGACCGTCCTGGAATATCGATCTGGTCTCGATTCCGGCGTCGGTTAAAAAGATGTCTCCACCAAGCTGCGGCAGACGATGTCTAAAATCGCTCATCGTTTATGTCCTCCGCTGCGGGACAGAGATGCGTAATCGCGGATGCGGTCGGCGACCACTACCCCATCGCGGCCTCTTCGCGCGTATTTTCGTTACTGTCTTTGCGCTATCGGTTATGATGCAACTCGCGTTCCTGGAGAATGACCGGAACGCCGGTTCTCTTGTCCGA
Organism: Sinorhizobium numidicum; assembly: GCF_029892045.1. Lineage (NCBI taxonomy): Bacteria > Pseudomonadati > Pseudomonadota > Alphaproteobacteria > Hyphomicrobiales > Rhizobiaceae > Sinorhizobium > Sinorhizobium numidicum. The sequence goes on along the minus strand of NZ_CP120367.1, from coordinate 2,322,659 downwards.
GCCGCCGGACAACGGGGTGGACAATGGATGCGCTGCTGGACATCTGCCGGACGATGCAGCTTACCGGGGGAGTCTTTCTCGAGGCGGAGTTCACCGCGCCCTGGTGTGTGACTTCGCAGATCGCGCCAGAGGACTGCGGCCCTTTCATGCCGCCGCCGGCTCAGTTGATCGCCTATCATTACGTGACCGCCGGTCGCCTCATTCTGCAGACGGACGGGCATCCACCGGTTCCGGTTCAAGCCGGCGAGATCATCTTGATGCCGCGCAACGACGAGCACGTCATCGGTAGTGCGGCCAATCTCAGGCCGATTAACGCCCATTTCCTAATCCAGCCCGCAGCAGCAGGCGGATTGGCTCGCATCGTCTACGGAGGCGGCGGCGAGCGGACCCAAATCCTGTGCGGTTATCTCGGCACCGATACGCCCAATGCGACGATCTGTGGCATCTTGCCGAGGATGCTCAAAATTGACGTCGAAGAGGGAGCCTCCGGCAGCTGGATTGAGAGTTCGTTCCGCTTTGCCGCGCAACAGCTAGCAGAAGGCAGGATCGAGTCGCCGGCGGTCCTTGCGAAACTGGCCGAGCTGCTGTTCGTGGAAGCAGTGCGCCGCTATGCGAGGTCACTTCCACCGGAGGCGAGCGGGTGGCTCGCCGGCCTGCGCGACCGCGCGGTTGGGCGGGCGCTGGCGCTTCTGCACAGCCGCATGACCCACCGCTGGACGACCGAGGAACTCGCCCAGGAAATCGGGTTGTCGCGCTCCGCGTTTGCCGAACGATTCACAAGCCTCATGGGCGAGCCGCCGATGCGCTACCTGGCGAACTGGCGGATGCAGGTCGCGGCACAACGACTGAGGGGCTCCCACGAACCCATCGCTCGCATTGCCTTTGAAATTGGCTACGAATCGGAAGCCGCCTTCAACCGGGCCTTCAGAAGCACATTTGACATGCCGCCAACCGCTTGGCGCAAACTGCAGTCGGGTGTGAACGGCGCCCCTGACAGAATGATCAGTGGCGGACTGTGACGCCTAACTCCCTCGCCTGTTCGATGAGAAGCGAACATCCGCCCTGGGTCGACGGTGAATCAGCAGCCCAATTATCGCGGTGCGCGCGCCGGCAGTTTCCCTTCAATACATTATGCGATCTTTCGAGCACGGAACGAGAACATCCCTCGCTGCGACCGTCGAAGCTTGTGGAGGTAGAGCTGCTCTCGAACTTAGGAGACGTTGCACTGGGCTGGCCGCCTCCCGTCGCTGTCAAACGGAGCGGGCTTTCGAGCTACCTTGATCCATAAATTCTACCGGCCGCCGAAACCCTCGATTGAAGGCCGCGGAAGCATATGTTTGTCATTGTCGGGACACGCGGGCGAAAACAATCGCGCGCCCGCGCGGCGTTTTAACTTCTGCTACTTCACCGGTATCATAAGGTGGGCGTAGGGAGTGCCCGCCCACATCACATATGGTCTGGATGTGTCGGGTTTGGGATCCGTCGGATAGCCTTGCATCATGTCCGTCGCATTGACGATCATGACATGCGGGCCGGTTTCCACCCAGTTGTTACCCGCTTCAGGCTTCGTCGCATAAGGATCGGTGTTGCTCGCGTCGGTGCCGCCGGCCAGCATATACATGAAGCCCACCTTGCCCTTCGGCGGCTCCTTTTTTTGAATCCATGCCATCGCCCATTCCATCGCATTGGCATCGCCGCACATCGGGTCCTGGCCAGGCGTGACCGGATTGTCCGGCATGCACCAGAAACCATTCGTGCCTTCTCTCAACGTACGCATAGCACCCTTCTCATCCATAGCGTGGATAGCAGCGCCGCTTGCTACCGCAGTGGGCGCCGCGGATTCAGCGCTTTTGATCAGTGCAGCGTCGTCGGCGGCCGCGCCCTGCACAACTGCAACCAAACTGCTCGCCGCCAAAAGCGCAGCGGCCGTTAGAAGCCTTTTCATGGCCGTTCTCCCGGATCGAGTTCATCGTTGTCATGGTACGGCCTGCGGCTGTTCCGAGCCGTATTAGCCACAACTAAAATGATAGCAGATCGCGCGCACCCGGACAATGAAGCAGGTCATCCGCACCAGACTGGTGAACGCGCACCTATGCGCTTGGGCGATTGCCGCTTCCGACCCCATTGTATGGACCGGCTGCCTTTCGCAAGTGAGGCGTGCAGGGATAGCGGAAGTCGCTCATATGTATCCGGCCTGTCGATCGGCTCGCGGGCCATGGCCTTGATGGGGAATACGCACGCACCTTTGGTCTCATTAGCGGACAGGTTGGCGAACAACCAAAAGGGTCGTCAGACTCTGGATGCATTCATCGATCCGGTCCATGCTTTCTCCTCAGTCGCGAACTTGGTCGAGGCGTCGGCTCAGATGGCCATGGCCTCGTGGCGATGGCTGTCGAATGGCTTGTCGTTGCGCAGCACGCTCCAGGCGATGCGCGCCAGCTTGTTGGCCAGTGCGGTGGCGAGCTTGTTGCGGTGAAGCCGGGGCGCTGCGTTCTGCAGCCACGATCCGAAGCTGATGTCGGACCGCCGCTAACGGCCCTGCCAGAGCATCGTTGCTCCAGCCAAATCTCGGCCAGCCGTTCAGGGTGTGAATATAGCTCAACATTCTCCGCGTCCTTTGCGGTGAATATGGCCTTTAATCTCCGCATTGCAACAGTATTCTCCGCATTTTCTGCGGCGATTAGTGCACCGTGTTCACCGCAAGGGAGTAAGGGATATCGCCCCTCGTCTTGGACTCGAGACCTACAGCCCCGCCGCGGGCCAACATCCGCGTGTCTGCCCCGATGAGCCGTCATGCGATCTTTTGAGCAAGAAACACAAACACTCTTGCACTGGGATCGGCGAAGGTCATTCCGGAAATGTGACCCGCCGCAAGTGGAACTCTTAGGCTGCCGAACTTACATCCTCGTCGCCGAAAAATCGTCTTCACCTTGTCGGCGCCGGTTGACCGTTCACTAGTGCTGCCGCATCGCCTGAAGTTCCCTGAATCGCGAATTCCCGACTCGTACGAACGCTCACGGGCGTTGAACGGGTGTTCGCACGATATCTAAATACCAAAGGGTCCACAGTTCAAAAGTGGGAGACCGGCGCCAAGCGCCGAGCGGACCCGCACTGAAGCTCCGCTCAATTGTCCAGAAGCACGGGCGACAGATGTTGTCGCGAGGAGGTCTTCATCAGACCCAGCGGCAAGCCACTCCAACAGAAAGAAGGGGACATACGAGGCAGAGGCGCCGCAGTGCCGAAGCCAGTTCGCGCGCACTTGATCGATTATGAGGGCAGCCGCAGGTTTTAACGTGAGCAGCCGCCCGGAATGCAAAAACCGGGACCACTGCGCCCGGCAAGCTGCTCCGTTTGAGCGAGCGAAGACCGCCTCCCCTCACCTTCCCGGCCGCGCCAGCGATCTTGCAATGTCGATGATGTCGTCGCGCGAGGCGGTCGGGTCCTCCTTGTTCCAGGCGACGCCGAGGCCGATGCGGAAGTCGACGCCCCTCACCTTCCGGAGCTCGAAATTGCGGTTCGGCAGATCCTGCGTCCATTCCGGCGCAAAGCCGATGCCGAGGCCGGCAGAAACCAGCGAGACGAGCGAGAAGCTGTCGTCGCAGCTATAGGCGATGTTTTTCGTCAGATCGTGCTCTTCGAACTTTTCCGTAAAATAGCGCTCGGTATAGGAGAGGTTCGCCCTGGAAAAGGAGATGATCTTCTGGTCTCTGAGATCCTCAAGGCCGATCTCGCTTTGAGCGGCAAGCGGGCTTTGCTTTTCCACCGCCAACAGATAACGCTCCTGGGCGATCGAGAAGAAGCGCAAGGCGCCGATGTTTTCGACCGGCCTTATGAAGCCGAGATTGATCTTGACGTTTCTGCCGGCGACCGAGCGGGTGGCTTCGGTGGAGAGATCGACATCTCTTAAGATCCGGACACAGCGATCATGAAACACCTCCCCTGCCCTGGTCAGCGCCACCCGTCTCGTCGTGCGGGTGAGAAGCTGGACGCCGAGTTCCTTCTCCAGCGCCTGCACCTGATTGCTCAACGCCGGCTGGGCGATATGCACCCGTGCCGCCGCCCGACCGAAGTGCAGCTCCTCGGCAACCGCAACGAAATAGCTCAGCTGGCGCAGTTCCATGGATGACTCCGGCCGTGTTTCCTACCGTGCGCCTCAATTAATACCCTGTTTTGGGGTACTCGAAAAGCGGGTTTATTGAGATCGCTGGTTCTAACCAACTGGCGATCGAAATTGTCCTCTTTTCACGCGATTGTTTACGGCCGAATGATCGGCGGCCTCATCGCGGCTCGAAAGGCCGCAAACGTCACGCAGGCGGAGTTGGGCCAGCGGATTGGCCAGCGTCAAACCTTTGTGTCCAAATTCGAGCTGGGGGAACGGCGCCTCGATGCAGCGGAGTTCGTCAAGGTAAGCAGAGCGATCGGCGCTGACCCATACAAGATAATGCGGGATGCTGAATCGGATTAAGACCGACGTCTTACAGACGGGTTCCGATTGATACATTATGCGATCTTTGAAGTACATAACGAGAACACACCCGCCGAAGTCCGGTTCGTGCGTCAACGGCCGCTATTGACTTTCGTTCAGCGTCCTAATTGAGCCGATGTCGTACAAATGGTCGCGATGCCTCAGGCGATCTGCCATCTCGACGAAAAAGAAACCGGTCGAGGTGGACGGGACGCTGGCCGGCTCGCGCAACTGGAAAGCGAGATCTATCGCGGTGACGGCAGCGAGCGGATGAGTGGGTCAGATTGGTCATGTTTTCCTCTTCTGCGCTGCCAGTCATTGATTCTTTCGTCGCCGCTCAGACGCAGCGAACTTTCGGCGCTGGCGACGTCCGGTGTTGGGGGCAAAGCGAAGTTTCTCTGAGGTGGTGCCGGAAAAGCTCCCGGAATTGTTTAAACGTGCGGAAACCTAGAAGGCTGGCAAGCCGGACCACGGTGGTCGATGAGACTGAACACGCGGCCGCGACGGATCTCGCGGTCCCAAAGGCGACAATGTCGGGTTTGGCCAGCGTTCCGCGAAGAACGCGTTCGAGCTGGGGTGGCAAGACAAGCTTCCTCGACGCGATTATCTGTTTCAGTTCCGAGAGACTTTTCGGCGGCATGCTTGTCCCCTCCTGGACCTGATGAGGAGGCAACCGCCTTCTCCTCATCTGTTCCGCAACCCACGCTCATCGGCCGCTACCGGCTGATGGTCTGTTTGAGGGCATCGACGGAAGAGGTGATGCCTGCCTCGGTAGACATGGTGAAGTCCTCCATCTCGAGGCTTACCCAGCCGTTGTAGCCGCACATGCGCACGACCGAGAAAAACTCCTTCCACCACTGCAGATCACGGCCCGCGCCCACGGCAACGTAGTTCCAGCTGCGGTTCGCGACGTCGGTGACCTCCTTCAGTTCGAGAAGGCCGTTCACGTCTGCGAGGCCGCGCTCGATACGGGTGTCCTTGCCGTGGCAATGGTGGATCGCGTTGCCGAGCGCACGAGCGGACGCGATCGGATCGGCTCCCATCCACATCAGATGCGACGGGTCTAGGTTCATGCCGACCATCGGGCCGACTTCGTTGCGCAGGCGGAAAAGCGTCTCGGGATTCCGTACGAGCATCGCCGAGAAGTTTTCGAGCGCGTATCTTTCGACGCCGGCCTCCTTGGCCAGCTTCACCAGATCGTGCCACAGCGGGAAAGCGCGGTCTTCCCACTGATAGCGGTCTCGCTCGGGCATCTCGTCGGGCCAGCTCTTGGTGTAGACGAGCCAGTTGGGGACCACGTCGCCAGGCGCGGCTTCAGGCAGACCGGACATGGTCACGATGGTCTTGACGCCGATCTCGCCGGCGAGGCGGATCGTGTCCTTCATCTCTTTCAGGTGGCGTTTGCCCATCTCGCCCGGATCGAGCGGATTGGCCGAGCAATTGAGGGCCGCGATCTCAAGGCCGCGCGCCTCGATCTCCCTCAGCTTCGCCCTCAGGAGCGCTTTGTCTGCCAGGAGCTCGTCGGCCCGGAAATGTGGCGCCCGCGACCAGCCGCCGCCGGTCATCTCGATACCCTCGACGCCGAGTTTAACGGATTTGTCGAGCATCTCCGTGAAGGAGAGATTGCCCATGACATCTGTGCAAATCGAAAGTTTCATCTTGTCTCTGTCCGAAAAAGGGGGGCGCACTTCAGTGCGCCCCAGTTGGGGAGGAGCTACTTGAAATCGACCCAGGCGGAGCCGGCGTCGGCCGAGCGGACGCAGTTCTCCAGCCAGCGGACACCTTCGGTGCCGGCGCTGATGCCCGGGTAGTGGTGGGTTTTCAGGAAGGCTTCGTCGCCGCGGTTCTTGGCGTCGATCGCCTGCGCGATCCACAGGTAGATGTTCGACCAGCTGTCACCGAGGCCCTCGGTGTGCAGCGCGCCCATGCGGTCGACCGCAAGACTTTCTTCCTCGAGATAGGGCATGCCGTGATGCAGGGTGCGGTTCGGCTCGCCCTGGACTTCGTAGATCAACTGGTCGGGACGGCTGTCGGACCATTCGACGGAGGCTTTGGAGCCAACGAAGCGGTAGCGCTGCGAACCCATGTTGCCCGCGTCCACGGACGAGACCCAGAGGCGGCCGCGCGCCCCGTTGTCGTAGTGCATCAGCACCGTGGCATGGTCCTCAAGCGGTGCGCGGGTCGGGATAAACGCCTTGCGATCGCAGAGCAGCTTCTCGATCTTCATATGCGGCAGCACGATCTCGGACAGGTAGTAGAGATGCGTGCCGATATCGCCGAGGACGAAGGTGGGGCCGGCGGTCTTCGGATTGGTGCGCCATCTAACGGCCTCGCCGGCGCCAACATCGTCGCCCGCATTGAAGCCGTGGGTATATTGCATGTCGACGATGCGGATATCGCCGAGCATGCCCTTGTTGACCATGGCCGCCATCTGGTGAACCAGCGGATGGCCGGTGAAGCCGTAGGTGACGCCGACGATCAGGCCGTTCTCATTGGCGAGCTTCTCGATCTCCTCGCATTCGGCGACGGTGAAGAAGAGCGGCTTTTCGCAGATCACATGCAGGCCGGCCTCTAGGCAGGCCTTGTTGATCTCGTAATGGGTGAAGTTGGGCGTGGCGATCGACACGACCTCGAGGCCGTCGGGACGCCCTGCTTCGCCCGCGATCAGTTCCTGGTAAGTGGCATAGCAGCGGTCCGCGGCCACTCCCAGCTTGGTACCGAAATCGCGCCCCCGCTCCGCATCGAGATCGAATGCACCAGCGAGCAATTGGTAAGTGCCGTCCCTGAGTGCACCGGTGCGGTGCTTGTAGCCGACCTGGCCGGTGCGGCCGCCACCGATCATGCCCCAGCGCAGCGGGCGGGAAATCGTTCTTTCTCCGTTGATCATCCGATCATCTTTCCTGAAGTGGCCCGCCGGTTCATTCCGCCGCCATGGCGGTCGGAGGCCCGTAAAGGCTTGGTTTTGCTATCAAGTTGATTGATTCAAAGCCGCCACTGACCGCACGCAGAGCGGCATCGGCCACCAGCGTGGCCGCGTATCCATCCCAGGTGGATGGACCGGTCGCGGTGCCTGCGGCGGCCGCCACGAGCCATTCCCGGAACTCCTGGTCGTATGCTTCGATGAAGCGTTCGCGCCAGTCCTCGGGAATCGCCTGGCGGATGCCGTTCGAATCCGAAATCAGAGTTGCCGGGCGGTTCGGCAGTGCGGCGACGCCCGTCTCGCAGCTGACCTCGCCGCGGATGTCGTAGCCGTAGGCAATGTTCACCGAAATCTCGACGTCGACCAGAACGCCCGAAGCCATGTGCAAGAGCACGAAGATCGGGTCGCGCAACTCGCCACCACGCGAGGAGCGGCGCGGGACGCGCACCTCGACCCCAGTGACTTCGTCCGACAGGAGCCAGCGGGCGATGTCTGCGTCATGCACCAGCGTGTCGTTCAGCGGCATCTCCGACGTGTAGAGACCTTCGGGCACCGAGGCATTGCGGTGCACGGAATGGAACAGGAGCGGCGCGCCAAGTCTGCCGCTGTCGATTACGGCCTTGAGGCGGCGATAATCGGCATCGAAACGGCGCATGAAGCCCACCTGCACGAGACGCCGGCCAAAGGCCACTTCGGCTTCCATCACGCGAAGCGCGGCCGCCTCGGATGTGACCAGGGGCTTTTCGCAGAACACCGGCTTGCCGGCGGCGATGCAGGTGAGCAGTTGCTCTTCATGCGCGGGTCCCCAGGAGCAGATGACCACCGCCTGCACTTTTTCCGAAGAGATCAATGCCGTGGGGGTGGCGAACACCTCCGCTACTTCAGGGGCGGCGGCAGCGGCTCGGGCCTGGTCGATGTCGGTGACCCCCACGACCTCAACGCCGGACAGGACTTTCGTAAGGCGGCGGATATGATCCTGGCCGATCATACCCGTGCCGATGATGCCGACTTTAAGGCTCATTTTGCCCCCCAGTATTTGTCGATGTAGCGCTGCATTTCGGTGCGCATGAAGGTGCCGCTCTGGTCAGCCTTGTCCTCCCAGGCGAAAACGCAGGCGGTCATGATGCCGTCGAAGCCCACTTCAGCCAGGGTGCTGAAGAAATCGTCCCAGGGCACCTCGCCCTGACCGATGTTGAGGTGCTGGTGTACCCGGGCGTTGGTGCCCGGCGGATTGAGGATATATCTCAGACCAGAGCTGGCCTTGTGGTTGAACGTGTCGCCCACGTGGACATGGGCGAGCACGTCCTTGGCCTCGCGCAGCATCGCCTTCGTGTCGTCGCCGAAATAGAAGGTGTGGGGCGCGCAGTAGAGGAACTTGACGCGCGGGCTGTTGACCGTGCGGATGATATCGAGCGCCGGCTGCAGCGTCTCGCACCAGTCTTCCGGATGCGGCTCGACATGCAGGTTGATGCCTTCCTTCTCGAAGATTGGCACAAGCTCCTCCATCGACCGCCACCAGGCGTCCTCGCAAGCCTCGATCATCGACCCGGTGTGGCAGCAGTAGCAGGAGCCCTTGTCGGGATGCGGGCCGCGGCCGAACTCGGAGTTCATCGTGTCGACTTCCAGCTCGACGCAGATCTCGATGGCGCGCTTCCAGTGCTTCACCGCCGCCTGGCGCTCGGTCTCGTCGTTCGAGGCCCAGCGGTACATCGGTAGAAGCGAGGCAATGCCGACACCGCCCTCCTTCAGTGCCTTCTTGAAGCTCTTGATCCGCTCGGGAAAGACGCGCGGCGCCTTGAACCATTCGAGGAAATCGCCGCGCGGCGACAGCTCGATCCAATCGTATCCGAGTTCCTTGACTTTGCTGGGCAACTCCTCAAGCGACAGATGCCGATGCATGAACGGGTCGAGTGCGATTTTCATGTTGACCTCCTGATTCTGAACGCAATTCTCCCTCCTCCGACAGCGGTCCTTTCAGGTGCTGTCGAAGCTGAGCGCTTGCGCAATTCGTTTGTGATGCCGTCAGCGATTACTGGGCTGGCGGCGGCGGTTGGCCCTCGTGGCTTGCCATGTAGGTTTCGATCTGCGCCTCGAGGTCCGCCATGGTTTCCCCGCCCGCCATCAGATCGGTAATCTCTTCCCGGGTCTTCTCACCCCTGCGGAAATCGGCGGCGACCGCCCCACGGATGAGCACGGCGAAGTGATCGCCCACTGCCATCGCATGCATGACCTGGTGCGTGATAAACACCACCGCCAGGCCCCGTCGCTTCGCCTCGTTGACGATCCGCAGCACATGCGCCGCCTGTTTCACGCCGAGAGCGGCGGTCGGTTCGTCAAGGATCAGCACTCGGGCGCCGAAATGCACGGCACGGGCGATCGCAAGTGACTGGCGTTCGCCCCCTGAAAGCCCCCCGACAAGACGATCGCCATCGTCTATACGGGTGATTCCGAAGTCTTGAACGGCCTTGACGGCAATCTCGTTGGCCGTCTTGCGGTCATAGACCTTGAAGGGCCCCCACCCCTTCGTCGGTTCGACTCCTACAAAGAAGGAGCGGCCGATCGACATCAGCGGAAAGGTGCCGCCGAATTGGTGCACCGTCGAAATGCCCTTTTCCTGCGCCTCGCGCGGCCCGCTGAATTCGACCGGCTGGCCGTCCATCAGAATGGTGCCGCGCGTCGGCTTGTGTACCCCCGCAAGCGTCTTGATGAGCGTCGACTTGCCGGCGCCGTTGTCGCCGAGCAGGCAGAGCACTTCCCCCGCACGGACCGTGAGCGAGATGTCGTGCAGCACGTCGATCGGACCGAAGCTCTTGTCGACATGTTGCAGTTCAAGGATCGGAGTATTGTCAGACATGGTTGAACGCTCACTTCTTTTTCTTCGGCATGAGGCTCAGCGCCATCTGCCGGAAGGTGTTGTTCATCAGGACCGCGGCCATGAGCATCACGCCGATAATGAGGTTGGACCAGTTGCGGTCGATATCGGTGAAATAGATGCCCTGGCTGACGACAGCGAAGGTCAGCGCGCCGAGGAATATCCCGGCGACCGAACCAAAGCCGCCGGTGAGCAGCACCCCACCCACGACGATCGAAACGATCGTGTTGAAGATGTAGTTCATGCCACCGGAGACCTGGGCAGAGTTGAACAGAACCGCCCCACACATTCCGACGAACGAAGCGGCCGTGCTCGATAGTACGAACAGAGCAATCTTCAGCCTCTTGGTCGGGATGCCGGCATTGCGGGCGCTGACCTCGTCTCCTCCCATCGCGAAGATCCAGTTGCCGTAGCGCGTCGCGTGAAGCACGAAACCAAAGACCACCGTCAGCGCAAACCACCACAGGATGATCACCTGGAATTTGCCGAGGATGAGTTGGCCGAAGATCATCTTCGCCCAGGCCGGCGCTTCGAGCGGAACCGAGGCGACCCCGGTCAGAATGACCGATCCTGCAAGGACGAGACCCTGCACCGCAACCAGCGTGCCGAGCGTGACGATCAGCGAGGGCACGCTCGTGCGCACCGCCAGGAAACCATTGACCAGCCCCACGAGAACGCCAAAGGCGAGCGCGCCAAGCATGCCGATCACGATCGGCAACTCGTAATAGCCCGACAGAATGGCGATCGACATCGAGCCCGCCGGGATCATCGCGCCGATCGAGATGTCAAGCTCGCCAGCGATCATCAGCAGGCCGACGGGCAGCGCGACGATACCGAGATTGGCGGCGAAATTGACCCAGCTTGCCGCGCCGAAGAGCGTACCCAGGCTAACGCCGCCGAAAGCGACATAGAAGGCAATCACCGCGACGAAGCTCAATACGGCCCCGAATTCCGGGCGGCGTACGAATTGTCCAATGGAGAAATCGTTCATTTTCCCGCCCTCATTTCTTCTTCTTCGCTGCGTAGGACATCGCCATCAGCCGGAACCTGTCGTTCATCATCACCGCGAGCAGCAGGAGCGCACCGATGATGACGCTGCCAAGATTCGGGTCGATCCCGGTGAAATAGATGCCCTGGTTGACGATCGCGAAGGTGAGCGTACCGAAGACAATGCCCACCACCGACCCGGCGCCTCCGGTCAGAAGCACACCGCCGATGACCACGCACATGATCGAATTGAAGATGAACGATTGTCCCGCGAGCACCTGCGCGCTTTGGTAGACGAACACCTGGCTTATGCCGACGAAGGCGGCAGAGAAGCCCGACAGCATGTAGAGCGCGATGGTCAATCTGGCCGTCGGGATGCCGGCGTTGCGAGCCGAGACCTTGTCGCCACCCAAAGCGAGGATCCAGTTACCAACGGGCGAGATGTGCAGCAGGTAGAAGAAGGCAGCCACGAACAGGGCCCACCAGAAGATCGTCACCTGGAACATGCCGCCGACAAAATCGCCGAGGATCGCCTTGACGGTCGGGCTCGGCACGAGCGACACGCCGGTGCTGCCGGCGATGAGCACGGTGAAGCCCAGAGTCAGGCCCATGACGCCAAACATCGAACCGATGGTGACAATCAAGGAGGGCACCCCGGTCCGATTGACCATGTAGCCGTTTAGAAATCCGACGATGAGCCCGACGCCCAGGCCGGCGAAAACCCCGACAATCTCGGGAAGGCCATAGTGGCCGGAAATGATGGCCACCGTCAGAGATGCCGCCGGAATCACCGCGCCGATCGAGAGGTCCATTTCCCCCGCGATCATCAACAGCCCAACCGGGAGCGCGACGATACCAATCTCGGCGGCGACGTTGAGCCAGCTCGCATAGCCCGCGGAGGACAGGAAAACCTTGCCGCCCACCAGGGCAAAGAAGACGAAGACCGCGATCAGACCCAACAGCGACCCCGCTTCAGGGCGGCGGGAAAGCTGACCGATGGTCGCTTTGATGTTTTGGCCACCTGCGGGAACCGAGGTGACAGGGACACTATTTGTCGTGTTCATTCGATACCACCAATGAAGCCAGAGCCCGATAACGGTCGGCACTATTGGAAGACTGGAAGCCGCCTGCCTCACTGGCAGGCAGCTTCGCGACGGCTCAGCCGAAGCTTAGCGGGCGCCCGCCTGCACACCGGCCAAGGTGGCCTCGACGTTCGCTTTGTCGATCACGCCGGGACCGGTCAGGATTTCCCGGGTCGGCACGGTGAGGCCGTAATTGACGTTGGCGTTCAGGATCGAGACCGCGAGGTACCCCTGCAGGTAACCCTGTTGGTCGACCGCACAAAGCTGGGTGCCGTTTTTGATGTTGTTCAGGATGGTTTCGTCCATGTTCATGCCACAGACGTGCACCTGCCCCTGCTTGCCTGCCTGCGTCACACCGTTGACCGCCGAGTTCGTGTCGACGTTACCGATCGCGAATACGGCCTTGATGTCCGGGTTCTGCAGCAGGTGCGCCTTCAGGGCCTGGGCCACCGCCGTCGCCGAACCGAAGGAGGTTGCCGGCAGCGGCAGTGACGAGCCGACGCCGCCACCTTCGGTGACCCCATCGATCATGCCCTTGCAGAAGGCTTCAATGTTCGCAGCACCGGGCAGCGTGTTGAGGCAGACGGCGTTTTTCAGATCATGCTTGGCGAAGTAGGTGCCCGCAGCCTTGCCGGACAGGTAGTCGTTCGAACCGACATAGTTCATCGCGCCAAGGCGATCGGCAGCTTCGATGCCGCCAGCGTTGTAGATTATCAGCGGTATTTTTGCGTCGACGACCGCTTTGAAGGCGGGGTCCATGGCTTCCGGCACCCAGTCCGGCCCAACGATCGCATCGGCACCCTGATCGATGGCCTGACGGATCAGCTCAGCTGCATCAACCCCAAGGTTGTCGTAGTTCTGGGGCCCGAGCCAGGTTACCTTACCGCCCTGCGCCTCCACCACCTTGCCGGCATCCTCGGCGCCACGCTTCACGATCGACCAGAATGGATCATCCGGCTTGCCGCCCACAACGAAGATGTTGGCAGCCATAACGGCGGTCGCAGTGCAAGTGATGATGGCGGCAGCCGATACGGTTGCCGCGAGACGGCGAAATTCGATCATCTAAATCTCCTCCCTTGGCCCGCCTCCCTGGCGTGACCGTGAGGAGAAACATATCGGCTGCTTGAAATTTCAGAAATGGGAAATCATACTGAACATGCAAAAAGTGTCATGTAATGTCATTCATAATGACACAAATACCGTGAGAGGGGGAACATTCATGCGTCGGCCGACCATCGCCGATCTCGCCAAAGAGGCAGGCGTCTCCATCTCAACAGTCAACAGGATTCTTAGCGGCACCGCCTCGGTCAAAGGCACCACAGTGCAACTTGTCCAGTCGGCCGCAGAGCGCATTGGCTTTTACGGCGTCGGCGCTATCGAGGACCGGCTGCGCAAATCCGTACCGAAATATCGGCTTGGTTTTCTGCTGCAGCAATCCAGCCGTGAGCTTTACCAGCTCTTTGGCAAGAAAATCGTCGAGGCCTGCCATGCAAGACGTGACGAGGTCGTCGATCCGGTCATCGATTTCGTAGATCTGCTAACGCCAGAAAACATCGCAGGCCGGCTGAAGGCGCTTGGTGCAGATTGTGACGCCGTTGCGGTGATTGCAGCAGATCATCCGGTCGTCGCCCAGGCCATCCGCGAGTTGCACGATAAGCGCAAACCCGTCACTGCCTATATTACCGATCAATCCGCGCGGGAAAGGGCCGCTTACGTTGGAGCCGACAATTGGAAAATGGGCCGAACGGCGGCATGGCTTATCGGGCACATGACGCCCGCGCCAGGGCGTATCGCTGTATTCATTGGTAACCACCGCTACCAATGCCAGGATGTCGCCGACGCGAGCTTCCGCTCTTACATGCGGGAACACGCGCCGCATCTGAGTATCGAGGACAGTCGCCCCACCCATGAGGAACCGAGCGAGGCGTACCGGATGGTCAAGGAGTTGTTGGCGACAACGGATGACCTCGTCGGCATCCTGATCGTCGGGGGCGGCATCTCCGGGGTCCTACGAGCGCTGAGAGAAGCCCCCGAGGACCGGCGCAAGAACATCCGTGTGGTATGCCGTGACATCGGCCCGGAGACACAAAAAGGTCTGTCCGAAGGGCTGATTACGGCGGCCCTCTGCCATCCATTGGAGAAGACTTCCGCCACCTTGGTGCAGACGATGGTCGAGACGATCAATCAGGGCGCGCCGGGCAGCACAATCCACAGGACCGTCCCATTCGATATCGTGACGCCGGAGAATATGTGAGACGCCGCGGAAGCAACTAACTCCTACTCTCACTGACCTACTGATGAAGGAGATCCCCAGGAGGCCGAGCCGCACAAACCTCGAGGGAACGTTTCGCGACGAGAGTCTTCGACTCGCGGCCCCGATGCGAACTGCGACTCGAGACGTCTCCCACACATCAAAGCCCAGTGTGGGCGCTTACATCGCGCATGTGCCGACGGTGACGCCACCGCAGGCCTTCGCTTTGAAGAAGGCCGCCGAAATGCGCCCTATCGGCGCATATCGGCCGAATTGCTCGTTCACCTCGGACTTCCGCCCTCTACCCAACCGTGACGCGGATGAAGGCGAATTCTCGACCCTTTGTGGACGTCGGGACGCTTCAGCTTAAAGAGCGCTTTGATCCCAACACCATTAGCGTTCCATGTCGGTGATGGAAATTCATCAGTATCCTCGTTCACAGTGCAGTGTCATGCCGCTACAAACTGGCACAATTCACCCTGAAGGCACCGGTTGCCGTCTCGTCGTATTTGCGGGCCTTCTGGGGCTGAGCACAGGAAATTGTGCCCGAAGTGACGTCTTAAAGGGAGGAGACCGCCGATGGCCGGGAAGGGAATTGCTGTTATTGGTGCTGGCATGATCGGGGCCGCGCATGCCTCCGGGTATCGCACCTACGGTCCTCGCGTGGATGGATTGTCGACTCGGCTCGATACCGTCTGCGACGCCAACGCCGATCTGGCGACAAAGCTCGCACGCAATTGGGGGTTCGCGCGCCTTGCGAATGACTGGCGCGCGGTAATCGATGACCCGGAGATCGATATTGTGTCGGTCTGTCTGCCTAACTTCCTGCACACGGAGGTTACCCAGGCGGCGCTGAAGGCTGGCAAGCATGTTTTGTGCGAGAAACCACTGGCGCTCAGCGCGCGCGAAGCTCGTGCAACCCATGATCTGGCGCTCACTGCGTCGGGTAAATCCGGGACGGTCTTCAATTATCGCCGAATTCCGGCGATCACCGATATCCGGGCCCGAGTGAATGCGGGCGAACTTGGTCAGCCGGTACAGATCGTCATCTTCTATCAGTGCGACTATGCCGCCGATCCGATGCTACCGCACAGCTGGCGATACGAATTCGACCGCGCAGGCCCCGGTGCACTCCTCGACGTCGGCACGCATGCAGTCGATCTTGCGCGTTTCATTCTCGGCGACGTGGACGAAGTTAGCGGCGCGATTTCCACGATATCGATAAACGAGCGCTTTCTGCCTGCTGAGACGGCGACTGGGCACGGGCACGTGGCTCTGTCCGATAAGAAAGCGAAAGTCGACAACGACGATGTGATGTCCGCGCTTCTTCGGTTCCGGAATGGCGCGCAAGGTTTCGTCACGGCATCACGGGTGGCAGTCGGCATGGGGAACCGGATCCAGGTCGAGGTCTATGGAACCAAGGGAACGGCGCGCTTCAGCAACGAACTGCCGACCCATTACGATCTTGCCGTTTTCGACGGCAAGGGACCCGCGCCGTTCACGCGCATGATCAACCGGCCATCCTCGCCTTATGTCGGCGAGCTTGCCGCAGTGCCGCATGATCTGGTGCCGATCGGATATGCTGAGTCCTTCGGATTCATGATCCATGAATTCCTTTCCGCCATTGCAGAGGACAAGCCGTTCGAGAACGGATCCATCGAAGACGGATATCGCGCGGCGCAAGTGCTCGATGCGATCCAGGAGGCAAGCATGACAAACGCACCCGTCAAAGTTGGTGGCGAGGAATAAGTGATGAAGATCGGTTTGAACACGGACAGTCTGGGAGCGCTCAGCCTGGAGGAGACGCTCGATCACGCGGCGAGCCTCGGTCTCGACTGCGTGGAATTCGGGCTTGGTGGATGGTCCTCGGCGCCACATCTCGACATCGGCGAATTGTTGGCGAGCCCCTCTGAGCGGGACCGGTTGCTGGGTATGCTTCGCGAGCGCAAGCTGGAAATCTCGGCGTTGAACGCCTCAGGCAATCCGCTTCATCCGGGCGAGATAGGCCCCAAGGACAGCCAGCTCGCGCGCGATGCGATTGAGCTTGCAGCCGAGCTTGGCGTGGGACGGGTGATCATGATGTCGGGCCTGCCAGGCGGTGGGGTGGAGGAAAAGACGCCGAACTGGATCACCTCATCCTGGCCGCTGGAGGCGATGGATATGCTCGAATGGCAATGGACGGAAAGGGTCATTCCGTTCTGGAAGGATCTGGCTCCGTTTGCGGAAGTGAAGGGTATCCGCCTGTGCGTGGAGAATCATGGCCGCCAATGTGTCTATAATCCTGAAAGCTATTTTCGCCTGCGTGAGGCAATCGGTCCGACTGTAGGGATGAATTTCGACCCGTCGCACCTGATCTGGATGGGAGGCGATCCGGTTTCGGCCGTTCGCGCACTTGGCGTGGAGAATATCTACCACTTCCACGGGAAGGACACGCGTGTTGAGCCGCAAGCGCGTCTCAATGGCACGCTCGATACCAAGCATGTGGTGCCGGTTGTGGGACGTACTTGGAATTTCGTGCCTCTGGGACACGGTCTATCGCGGCGTGGCTGGCTCGAAATCGTCCAAGCCCTGTGCGAGGTCGGGTACGACGACGTGATTTCCATCGAAAACGAGGACTATACGCTCGAGATCAAGGCAGCGATTGCTGAAAGCGTCGATGTTTTGCGCTTTGCGATCGGTGAAAGCGAGCGTCGTCGGTCCGCCTGACAGGCACCCGTATTTCGCAGCTTCATGCCTTATCTTGTCGGAGTACAGAAAAGGCCTCGCATGGATAGCGAGGCCTTTTCTGTTTTCATGCCGGTTTCCTCCAATCAGGAGCGAGAGCTAGACCGCGATGTGATGCAGGAGCTTGCCGATGGAGTCCTTAGCATCACCGTAGAACATCCGCGTATTATCCTTGTAGAAGAGCGGATTCTCGATGCCGGAATAACCGGTACCCTGGCCGCGCTTGGAGACGAAGACCTGCTTGGCCTTCCAGACTTCGAGCACCGGCATGCCGGCAATGGGCGAGTTCGGGTCTTCCTGCGCGGCTGGATTGACGATGTCGTTGGAGCCGATGACGATAACGACGTCGGTCTCCGGGAAGTCCTCGTTGATCTCGTCCATTTCGAGAACGATGTCGTAGGGGACTTTCGCTTCCGCGAGCAGCACGTTCATGTGGCCCGGCAGACGGCCGGCAACGGGATGAATGGCGAAACGGACTTCCTTGCCGAGCGCGCGCAACTGCCGTGTCAGTTCGGAAACCGCCTGCTGCGCCTGGGCGACCGCCATGCCATAGCCCGGAACGATGATGACCGAGTCGGCATCGTTGAGTGCCGCACCGACGCCTTCTACGTCGATGGCGATCTGCTCGCCGTCGACCTCCATTGCCGGGCCGGTGGCGCCGCCGAAGCCGCCGAGGATGACCGACAGGAAGTGGCGGTTCATTGCCTTGCACATGATGTAGGAGAGGATTGCGCCCGAAGAGCCGACGAGTGCCCCTGTGACGATCAGGAGGTCGTTGCCGAGCAGGAAGCCCGTCGCCGCCGCCGCCCACCCCGAATAGGAGTTCAGCATGGACACGACGACCGGCATGTCGGCGCCGCCAATGGCCATGACCAGATGCGCGCCGAGCACGAAGGCGATCAGCGTCATGAGGTAGAGCGTCCACGAACCGGCGCCGTCCATGTAGAGCATCATCAGCAGGACGGAAACCGCGACTATTGCGACGTTGTAGGTGTGGCGTCCGGGTAGGATCAGTGCCTTGCCGCCGATCTTTCCCGCAAGCTTGCCGTAGGCGATGATCGAGCCGGTGAAGGTCACCGCCCCGATGAAGACGCCGAGGAAGATCTCCACTTCGTGGATGATCTTTTCCGCATTCGTCGCGAACTCATGCGCCGTCAGGTCGGAGTTGAGACCAATGAAGACGGCGGCAAGACCGACGAAGGAATGCAGCGCCGCGACGAGCTGCGGCATGCCGGTCATTTCCACGCGCTTGGCGAGGATGGTGCCGAGTATGGTGCCGATGATGAGCATCAGGACAAGCGTAAAGGAAAGCTCGACGCCCGGGCTGAAAACCGTGGCCATGACGGCGATCGCCATGCCGACGATGCCGTACCATACGGCGCGCTTGGCGCTTTCCTGGCCGGAAAGGCCGCCGAGTGACAGGATGAAGAGAACGGATGCCGCAATATAAGCGGCGGTGTGGATACCGAAAGACATGTTGGTCAGCCTCCGCTTGGAATTACGATTTCTGGAACATCATCAGCATGCGCCGGGTGACCATGAAGCCGCCGACGGTGTTGATGGTGGCGATCAGCACCGAGATGGCCGCCAGCACTAGAACCAGCCACCCGCCGGACCCGATCTGCAACAATGCGCCGATGATGATGATGCCGGAAATCGCGTTGGTGACCGCCATAAGCGGCGTGTGCAGCGAATGGGAAACACCCCAGATGACCTGAAAACCGACGAAGCAGGAAAGCGCGAAGACGATAAAGTGGCCCATGAAGGCCGGCGGCGCATAGGCGCCGACGAGCGCCATCAGCAGCCCCCCGATGACAAGTAGGCCGATCTGCTGGCGGGTTGCCGTCTTGAAAGCGGCGGCATCTTGGGCCTTCGTTCTTCCGGTGTCAGCTCCTTCGGTTTTTCCTTGGGTTTCTGCGCAGCGATCGCCTGGACCTTCAGCGGCGGCGGGAACTGTCTGGCGCGAGTTCGCGGAACTTTTCAAGCTGCTTTTCGCGGAACTCCGGCGAGGAAGGGGCCGCGTAACCGCCGGTTGCCGCACCGTCCTGGTTCTGATCGGCAAAGTCCAGATAGACGAATTCGGCGCCCATGGATTCGTGTCGCTTGGCATTTAATTTTGAGATTGCTGTACCAATGATTTCAGTTGGTTGGCATGACACTTAATTTGATGGGGTGGAGCGGCCTCCCAACGGCGTCTAGCCTCGCTGTTGTGAGAAACATGGGAAAGGAGCCACTCCATGAACCAGATTGTGACAATCGGACTCGACCTTGCCAAGAATATCTTCCAGGTTCACGGCATCGACGCATGCCGCAAGGTAGTCGTCCGTAAGCCATTGCGCCGCGGCGAGGTGATGAAATTCTTCGCGAGCCTTCACCCCTGCCTCATCGGCATCGCGACGGCTCATCATTGGGGCCGGGAATTGGGCAAGCTCGGCCACACGGTTCGGCTGATGCCGCCAGCCTACGTGAAAGCCTACGTCAAGCGCGGCAAGACCGATGCGGCCGATGCGGAGGCGATCTGCGAGGCCGTGACACGACCGACCATGCGTTTCGTCGCGGTCAAGAGCATGGAACAGCAAGGCGTTCTGATGCTGCATAAAACCCGCGACCTGTTGGTCCGCCAGCGCACCATGTTGATCAACGCCCTGCGCGGACATCTCGCTGAATTCGGCATCATCGCCGCGCAAGGGACCGCCGGCGTGAAAGCGGCGATCGAGGCTTTTCATGCGATGCAAGACAGCCTGCCCACATTGGCGCGCAAGGCGCTGCATGGATTGATCAAACAAATGCGCATCGTGGCCAGCGAAATCGACAAGATCGAAACGCAGATCTTGACCTGGCATCGGAATAATGCGGCAAGCCGGCGGCTGGCTGTCATCCCCGGCATCGGGCCGATCACGGCAAGCGCTATCGTGGCGGCGGCACCCGATGCAACACTGTTTTCCTCGGGCCGCTCCTTCGCGGCGTGGCTTGGTCTAACGCCGCGCTCGCATAGCAGTGGCGGCAAGGAGAAACTTGTCGGCATCAGCAAACAGGGCGATGGCTATATTCGGCGCCTGCTTGTTATCGGCGCCACGGCGGTGATCCGTCGAGCACGGCAGGACAGTGCCAGCAAAAATTGGGCGGCCAAGCTGCTCACCCGCAAGCCGGCCCGGCTGGTCTCGGTGGCCCTGGCCAACAAGACAGCGCGTATTGCCTGGGCATTGCTGGCGCGCAACCAAGCCTATACCGCTGACGTTGGTGCTGCATAATCGAATCTTCCGTTTAGCAAACTCGAATAGGAACGCTGGACGGTAGGTAGCGAGGGCTGATGAGATGTGATGGCAAACCGGTCGAACTGGGGATTGGATAAATCCGAGATTCTCAAGGCGCATCGAGCGCGCTAATTTGATTGGAACCCGATCCGCGGACTTCATCAGGGCCTGCGGCCATATGCGCCGCCTTGCGAAGGCCGGACACATGGCTTGCACCCGACCAGAGCGGCATCACAGATTTTCTCTCTTGCAACAAACGGCCGCTCCACACATGAGAATGAGCCGGGCAGGATTTTTTCATTTCAGTGAACGATCCGGCATCTTTTTCAACGTTTTAAACCTCATAGCGTGCCGGCGTCAGGTGGCGTGGTTCTCACTTTGCATAATTATTTGAGAACCGACGCGCTGAGATTCCCCATTAAGTGCCCCCGCCTGCATGAACTGCTGCATTCTTACGTTTAAGTGTTCTGAACCCGAGTGCACTGCTGGTCGGAGCTGCCTTGTGTCCGGTCTGTTGATGCGGCGCTCGTGGCCGCTGGCCATAATGCTCTCCGCGGATCGGGTCCGGTCAAAAGCCCGACCGCTATCTGCTCCAGTTGCTCGTCGTCGGCGACGCCCGCCGGACATGAGCTGTGTGGCGGTGCCGATGTTCGAGAAGGGGGGCGCCGTCGCGGGCGGCATCGCCATTTCGGGACCGAGCAGTCGCTTCGACATCAAGCACCTCGAATGGTTGCACGACGTGGCCCTCGAGCATGCGACAAAACTGTCCCGCACCCAAGGCGGCCTCGGCTGGGCAGCCGCTGGCTCTGTCTTCCTATCCTGCGGTCTGGATCACTCCGACCTCCCCTCATCCAATCGTCCGGCCGGAGGCGTCGAAGACGTGGACGCGATCCGCTGCGATGCCGAGCCGCACCGTGCTGCCCGGTTCCGCTTGGTATGTGCCCGGCAGTTCCACGGTCAGGAGATCGCGGAGGCCCGGGACGCGCGCGTGCAGCAGGCTCGACCCGCCCAAGCGCTCGACCAAAACGACGCCCCCCGCCAAGCCCCCGCTGTCGACGAGCGAAATGGCGTCGGGCCGGATGCCGAGTTCGACGCGGTCGCCCGGGGCGATGGCCCCCGAGACCGGCCGGGAGACGATCACCGGTCCGTCCGCACCGAGCCGGAAGTCGATCGGTCCATTGCCCGGCGCGGCGATCGCGAGAAGGAAGTTCATCTTTGGCTGGCCGAGGAAGCCGGCGACGAACCGGTTCGCCGGCTTCTCGTACAGTTCCAGCGGCGGCCCTTCCTGCTCCACCTGCCCATTGTTGAGGATAACGATCCGGTCGGCCAACGTCATCGCCTCGACTTGGTCGTGGGTCACGTAGATCATCGTCGTCCTGAGCTCGTCGTGGAGCCGGGCGATCTCGACGCGCATCTGGGCGCGGAGGTCGGCGTCGAGGTTCGAGAGCGGTTCGTCGAACAGGAAGACATCCGGCGATCGCGTGATGGCGCGGCCGATGGCGACGCGCTGGCGCTGTCCACCGGACAGTTGACGCGGCTTGCGCTCGAGCAGTTCGCTGATCTGCAGGATGTTCGCCGCGGCGTGCACCTTGCGGTCGACCTCGGCCTTGCTCACCCCGATCATCTTTAGTGCAAAACCCATGTTCTCGGCGACGCTCATATGCGGGTAGAGCGCATAGGACTGGAACACCATGGCAATGCCGCGGTCGGCGGCCGCCACCCTGTTCATCGGCCTGCCGCCGATCAGCAATTCTCCCGAGGTGATGCCCTCAAGCCCGGCGATCACGCGCAGCAGCGTGGACTTGCCGCAGCCGGAGGGGCCGACGAAGACGACGAGTTCTTTGTCGGCGATGGAAAGCGAGACATCGCGCACAGCCTCGACCTTGCCGAAGCTCTTGACGATATTCCTGAGGTCTACGGATGCCACGCGCCTAACCCTTCGCTCTGACGGCCCACATTTCGATCTCGACCAGATACCCCGGCAAGAGGATCGCCTGCACCGCGGTGCGCACCGGCAGCGGCTCGGGCATCGCCTCCTCGTAGACGGCGTTAAAGCGCGCCCAGTGGCCGAGGTCGACAAAGTAGATGTTGACCTTGAACACATCGCTCAGCATGCACCCGGCGCTCGCCAGGTGGCCAGCGCAAGGCAGCATCGCAATCGTCTGCTTTTCGATGCTGTCGCCGATGACGTGGCCTTCGAGATCGACGGCGACCTGGCCGGAGATGACGACGAGGCGCCGCACAGCGACCTCGAGCACCGGTGAGTAGGGGCCGGCGGTCACATCCTGGCGCGGCGCCCTTGGGGCGGCACTTCAATGGGTGATGGATCTCGTCACCGGCGAAGTCGGTCATCTCACTATCCCTTGACGGCGCCGCTGAGCAGGCCCTCGACGACAAAGCGCCAGACGAAGACGACCAGCACCAGCGTCGGCACGATGGCGATGAAGATACCGGTGTTGAGCAGGCTCCAACTCACATCAGTGTTGCGCGCCAGCGCCGTCATGACGACCGAGACGGGCCGCGTCCGGGTGTCGCCGGAAAGGATCATCGCGAACATGTACTCCGAGTAGGAGATCATGAAGGCAAACAGCCCCGTGGCGGCGACCGACGGTAGCGCCAGCGGCAGCGCGATGCGCCAGAAGGTCTGGAAGCGGCTGCAATGATCGAGAACGGCAGCCTCGAAGATCTCGGCCGGGATCTTGCGGAAGAACACCGACAGGATCAGCACGGTGAACGGCAGCGCCTTGGCGGTGTGGACCAGGATGATGCCGAGCTGGGTGCCGACGAGCCCCAAAAACTGCAACATCATGTAGATCGGCGTCACCAGCGCCACGGCCGGCACCAGCGGCGACAGGATCAGGTACATGAAGCTGATCTTCTTGCCGGGGAAGACGTAACGGGCAAAGACGAAGGCCGCCGGCGCGCCGAGGATGAGGTTCAGCACCATCGCGGCAAGCGCATAGATCGAGGAATTGACCAGCGCCCGCGGCACCTGCCGCGCGGCGTCCGAGATCATCGCGCGGTTGGCGCTTTCCTGCTGGTAGCTTTCGGGCAACTGCCCGGTAAAGACGTAGCGGTAGGTCTCGAAGTTCGGGCCTTCGGTGATGATCGACTTGTCGGGGCTGAGTAGGATACGATCGGGCACCAGGCTGCCATAGAGCGAGAGCAGTACCGGCCCGCCGGTGAACAGCAGGATCAGCGCGGCGAAGGCTACGGTCAGGATGGGATGCAGCCGACCAGCCATCTCAATCGCTCGCAAACAGGTCTGAGGGCAGCGCCCGGGTGATGGCGACGATCAGGACCGCGGAGATGACGACGACGATGAAAGCGACCGCCGAGCCGGCGCCGAAGTCGTACATCGAAAAACTCTCGCGCCAGATCTGGAAGCTCAAAAGCGTCGTCGCCGTCCCCGGGCCGCCGCCGGTCATGGCGTAGACCAGGTCGTAGCTGGTGAACGCGATCAGCGCGTTATAGACTAGCAGCACCACGATCATCGCCTTGATCTCGGGGAAGATGATGTAGCGGAACCGCTTCAGTGGATTGCGGCAGTCGATGGCCGCCGCTTCGAGCGTCTCGGAGTTGATGGTCGAGAGCGCCGCCATCATCAAAACGACGGCGAATGGGATTTGCGTCCATACATGGGCGAAGGTCACCGCCATCAGCGCGGTACGCGGGTTAGTGAGCCAGAGGATCGAGTCCTCGATCAGGCCGAGATCGCGCATGATGCCGTTGAGGATACCGAAGCTCGGGTGGAACACCCAGACCCACAGCACCGCCGAGATCGCGCCCGGCAGCACCCAGGGCAGCAGCACGATGGAGCGAACGACCTGCGAGCCGAAAAAGCGCCGCTGCAGGAAGAGTGCGATCAGCGTGCCGAGGATCACCGCAGACGGCGCGGCGAAGAGCGTAAAGACCAGCGAGTTCCGCAGCGCATCCTGGAAATAGTTGCTGGCAACGACGCGCCCGTAATTCCTCAGACCGACGAAGGGCTCGCCGGGGAACAGGATCATCACCTCGTGCAGCGACGTCCAGAGCGCGTGACCGATCGGGTAGACCGTCATCAGGATGACGGGCAACAGCGCCGGCAACAGCCACAGGCCCGGAAAGCGATTGATGGTCCACATGGATCGGGCGTCCCGCGAGGCTTCGGGTGACTATGATGGCGGACAGCGACTAGTCGCAATCCGCCGGCTTCAGGAGCAAGCTTACCTGCTCGCGAACTTCTCCTTGAGTTCGGTCCAGCGCTGCGCGCCGTCCTTCATCACCCGATCGACCGGGGCCTCGCCGACCATCGCCTGGGCCAGCAGCGGCCGGAAGTAGGCGGACCAGATCGAGGAGAACTCGGTATAGGTGCCGGCCTTGGCGATCGAAGCCTGCGCGCCGAGCGCGCCGACGTCGGCCCATTTGCCCCAGGCGGTGATCACGTCCTGGTCTTCGAACAGCGGCAGCTGCGCGAAGCCGAGACCTTTTTCAACCGCCCAACGCTTGGCAACCGTATAGGGCTTGCCGGCCATGAAGTTGACGAACTTCCATGCCGCCTCGGCGCGAACCGGATCGGCCGCGGTGGTCGCGGTGACAACATAGGACTTGGCAAAGCCGAGGGTCGAATGCTTCTCGCCCGGCATCGGCGCCAGCGCGAACTGGCCGGCGAGCGGCTGCGTTGCGGCGTCGTTGAGGGCGGCGAGCACGTAGGTAAAGACGATCGTGAAGGCGTGCTTGCCCGTGTTCATCGCTGTGATGATCGTCGACTCGTGGTTGTCCGACTGCACCAGCCCCTTGGCATAGGCGTCGGCGATCCACTCGAGCTGCTTGTAGGCACCGTTCTCGGGATCGGCGAACAGCGGGTTCAGCTCGGCGTCGAATAGTTCGGCGCCGCGGCCATAGGACTGCGCGACGAAGGCATCGTAGAAGTTCGGCAGCTCCTGATTGTATTCGTAGATGATCGGCTTATCCATGCCGCCAGCCTTGAGCTGCTCGGCCGCGGCCGTCACCTCTTCCCAGGTCGCGGGCACGGCAATGCCGGCATCCTTGAGGATCTTCTTGTTGTAGATGAAGCTGATAGTGTCCGAGTAGTACGGCAAGCCGTAGACCTTGCCGTCATAGGTCACGTCGGTGAGCGCAAAGCCGGCGATGTCAGCGGAAAGCTCCTCGATCGCCCCGGCAGGCGCGACCGAGTCAAGCGGCGCGATGAATCCGGCGGCGGCCCATGCCGGCAACCAATCCTGACCACCATAGACCACATCGGTCGGCGTTTTGCTGCGGATGCGCAGGATCAGGCTGTCGTGATAGTCGGGCCAGGCATAATCGGTGATGTTGACCTTGATCCCGGGATTGGCCTCCTCGAACAGACGGACATTGTCCTGGATGGTCTCGAGCGAATAGTTCCAGACGACGAATTCGAGCGTGAGATTCTGCGCCAGCGCCGGCTGCGCGGCGAGGCCTAAAGCCACGGCCGCGGCGGCTAGGAGTTTCCTGATTTGCATTTTGGGTCCATCCTCTCTGTCTCTTGGCGGCCGGTTAGTTGACTGACCGTGCCGACCGGCGGGGGTGCCCCAATTCTCGTTGACACTCCTGCTCGTTGGTTGAATTATAAGAACCACTTGAGATCAATTGCAACCACCTTCGTAGAACAGGTCGCGGGATGGCGCATAACGGCGAAACCAATTTCATCGGCGGGCACTGGCGCGGCGATCCGCAGGGCGAGACCAGACCGCAGCATTCCCCGATCGACGGAAGCGCCATCGGGCTGCTGTGCTGGAGCTCGCGGCAGGCGGCGGTCGATGCCATCGCCGCGGCGCGTGCGGCCCAGCCGGGCTGGCGCAAGGTCTCGACCTGGGATCGCGCCAGGACGATGCGCCGGATCGGCGACGCCATCACAGCACGGCGCCAGGAACTGGCGCGGCTGCTGACGCTCGAGCAGGGCAAGCCCTATGCCGAGGCGTATTTCGAGATCGGCAAGTCGGTCGACGGCTTCAACCTTGCGGCTGACCTGGTGAAATATCTCGAGGGCACCACCATCCCGACCGAGGACCCGACCAAGAGGGTGATGACCTTCTACCAGCCGCGCGGCGTCTACGCCGTGGTGACGCCGTGGAATTTTCCGGTCAACATTCCGGTCGAATACATCGCGCCTGGACTCGCGGCGGGCAACGGCATCGTTTGGACGCCGGCGCCGACCACCTCGCTCGTTGCCATGGCGCTGGTGGAAGCCATGGAGGACGCCGACCTGCCGCCCGGGATCCTCAACCTAGTGACCGGCGCCGGCAATGTCGTCGGCGACGAGATTGTCTCCAATCCCGGCACCGACGCCGTGGGCTTTACCGGCAGCGCGGCGACCGGCAAGATCATCAGTCAGCGCGCCGCAGGCAAGCCGCAGCTCATGGAGCTCGGCGGCAACGGCCCGGTGGTGATCCTCGACGATGCCGACCTCGATCGCGCCGCCGCGGCGACCGCATCGGGTTCGTTCGTCAATGCCGGTCAGGTCTGCTCCTCGTCCGAGCGCATCCTGGTCCACCGCAAGGTCTACGATGCCTTTGCCGGGCGCATGGCCGCGGCGGCGCGCGCGGTCGTCCTCGGCGATCCGCGCAAGGAAGGCGTGACCATGGGCCCGCTCAACAATGAGGGCGTCGCACGGAAAGTGGCCGAGCATGTCGGCGATGCCGTCTCCCGCGGCGCCACCGCGATCGCCGGGGGCAAGTTCCCGAAGGGCGCCCTGAGCCCGCTCTACTTCGAGCCCACCGTACTGACCGGCGTCACCCGCGATGCGATCATCAACAGCGAAGAGACTTTTGGACCGGTGGCGCCACTGCTCGTCTTTGACAGCGATGAGGAGGCGTTCGAGATCGCCCGCGACAACCGCTACGGCCTGGTGTCCTCGGTTTTCACCCAGGATATCGACCGCGCCTTCCGCTATGTCGAGGAAATGCCGACCGGGATCGTCAACATCAACGACACCTCGAACTATTGGGAGCTGCACATCCCGTTCGGTGGCGTTTCGGGCAAGGACAGCGGCACTGGGCGCGTCGGCGGCAGACACGCGCTGACCGCCATGTGCGACCTCAAAACCGCAACCTTCACGGTGCGATGATGCGCTGGGAGGAAATGACCTCGCCCGAAATCGGCGCGCTGGACCGCGCCGCGACGGTCGTTATTCTGCCGCTAGGCTCCGTCGAGCAGCACGGCAACCACATGCCGCTCGGCACAGATACGCTGCTGGCCCAGGCGGTGTCTCTGGCGGCGGCGGAAACCGCGGGCGACACAATCGTCATGCCGCCACCCTGGTATGGATTCTCAGCCCACCACATGCGCTTCCCCGGCTCGACAACGCTGCGCCCCGAAACGCTGATCGCTGTGGTCGAGGACGTGGTCGCCTCGGTGGTAACACACGGCTTCCGCCGCATTCTCATCGTCAATGGGCACGGCGGCAATAACGGCGTGATCGACGTGCTGGCCTCAACGCTCGGCCACACCCATTACGGTGCCGCCCGGATCGCCGCGCTCACCTACTTTGCCCTCGCGCGCGAGGCGATCGCAAAACTGCGCAAGTCGGAAAGCGGCGGCATGGGCCACGCCTGCGAGTTCGAGACTTCGATGGTCCAGCACCTCCGGCCCGAGCTGGTGAAGATCGACCTTGCCGAGACCACCTACCCCGACCCGGGCTCGCGCTACCTCACCACCGACCTGCTTGGAGCACAGGCCATCCGCCTCTACCACGACTTCGGCGACCTTTCGCCCACCGGCACCCTTGGCGACCCGGCGCTCGCCAGTCCAGAAGCGGGAAAGGCCTTCTTCGACGCCGTCACAAGCGAACTCGCCACGTTCATTGCCAACTTCCGCTTCTGGACCATTCCGGAGCGGCGGCCGTGATCGAACCGCTGAGAGTCGGCGTCATCGGTCTCGGCTTTTTCGGCGGCTGGCACGCCCGGGTCCATGCGGATCATCCCCCCGCCGGGCTGATCGGCGTCGCCGACCTCGATCCGGTGCGGGTCGCCGGGGTGGCCGGCATGATCGGCGCGCTGGGTTTGCCGATTACCACACGTTGCTCGCCCTGCCCGGCCGTCCATGGAGCGAGCCTCTGCCTGTTCTACGCACCAGATTGGGCGCGAATAGTTGACAATGGTGGCCCGATTCGCCTCATTGCCGACCACCTGGAGGACCTGCATTGATGACCATGACTGCCGCATTGCCGCAACTGACCGCCATCAGCACCAACGACCGGGCGACCCCGTCGCTGGTCTACCGGTCGCTGCTACGCAGCATCAAGGACGGGCTGATGGTGCCGGGTGCCAAGCTCCCCAACGAGCGCGAGCTCGCCCAGCAGCTCAACACCAGTCGCACGGCGGTGCGCAGCGCGCTGGCGATGATGGAGCGGCAGGGCCTGGTGCGCCGCCGCGTCGGCAGCGGCACCTTCCTCACTGACGATGCGCACGACGTATTCGGGCGAATGGACCAGACCAACGCCGCAAGCCACGAGGCCGTGCCGTCCTTCGCCGAGATCGTAGAGGGGCGCCTCTTGTTCGAGCCGGCAATGATGCACCTCGTCGTCAGCCGGGTGCAGGAGCACGAGATCGTCGAGATGCGCCGCATCCTCGAAGTGATCCTTGGCGCCACCACCTGGGAAGATTTCAAGGAAAGCATCTACGCGCTGCACCGGCAGATGTTCGCCTCGACCAAGAACAAGTTCCTCGAGCAGATCATGGCTTCGATCCTGGACGACCGCCGCGCCGTGCTGCTTGACGGTCACGACACCGGCAAGCCAGCGCCTAGCCCGGTGAAACAGCAGACCTACAAGGACCTCAAGTCGATTGTCGACGCAATTGCCGACCGCAACGGCCAGCGCGCCGAGGAGCTGGTTTCCAACCACCTGATGCGGACGCTTGCGACGATTAACATTTGGCAATAGGTACGCTTGGCCCAGAACTGGCCGACCGAAGGCGCCATTGAATGGCAGCTTCGCTTCTAGGCGAGCCGTGAATTCGAGCATGCCGGTTGGGAAACTGTCAGCAAAGGATACGAGCGGCATTTTGCGCGTCTCACCCACGCAGACCGTGCCAGCTATTTTGGCTGCCGCACGTGTTGCCAAGGGAATGCACGTGCTCGACGTCTGCACCGGCCGCTCGCGCGAGCCGCCCTGGAGCGAGGGGCGCAAGTCCTTCAGGACCTTCGCCCACGAGGCGATTTAATCGGCGTGATCGTCACGCGGCTCGATCGCGAGACCGAGGTCGGTGGCAAGAAAAACGCTGCCTTATTCGGCATCCAATTCCAGCCTAGCTTAGCTAGCTGTGAGCTTTCAGTAGGTTGTCCATCCGGCCCAGACCGGGAAAGCTGAGGTTGTCGAAGCTTCAGTGATTCTCGGAGGACCGGATGAACATCCACAAGAATGCGCGGCTGACGCCGCGCGGTCGAGAGCGAATTGTAAGGCAGGTCGAGAGCGGGCAGACGCCGGGGGCCGTGGCCAAAGCCGCAGGCGTCTGCCTGCGGACCATTCGGAAGTGGATAGACCGATATCGCCGCGAAGGATTGACAGGATTGCATGATCGCTCCTCCCGGCCCCATCGACTGCGCCGGCCGACGCCTGCGGCGATAATCGAAACGATCGAACGGCTGCGCCGCCAGCGCTGGACGGGCAAACAGATCGCCGCTGAGGCCGGCGTCTCGCCAGCGACGGTGAGCCGTATTCTGCGCCGGTTGGGCTTGAATAAGCTGAGCGCGTTGGAGCCGGAGGCCCGTGCGCCGCTATGAACGGGAGCATCCCGGCGAACTCATCCATCTTGATATCAAGAAGCTCGGCCGGATCGGCTCTGTCGGACACCGCATCACCGGACGACAAACTGGCATGATCAACCGTCACACCGGCATCGGCTGGGAGTGCGTCCATGTCTGCATCGACGATGCCTCGCGCGTCGCTTTCGTCCAAGTTATGCCCGATCAGCGCAAGAACAGCGCTGTCGCCTTCCTTGAGGCCGCCGTTGCTTATTACGCCAGTCTCGGCGTCAAAGTGCAGCGCGTGATGACCGACAACGGTTCCTGCTACCGGTCAAAGACTTTCCGGGCAGCCTGCAAGCGTCTCGGCCTGCGCCAGATCTTCACCAAGCCCTATACTCCCAGGACCAACGGGAAAGCCGAGCGCTTCATTCAGACAAGCTTGCGCGAATGGGCCTATGCTCGCGCCTACAACACCTCAGACGAACGCACCGCCGAACTGCCGCGATGGCTTCACCGCTACAATTGGCATAGACCGCATGGCAGTATCGGCTCAAAACCACCCATCAGCCGACTCGGTCTGACCGGGAACAACCTGTTGAGGCTCCACACCTAGTGCTTGAACTGCGCCACGTTTGCCTTGGTGAGCTGCATGACGCCGGTCTCCACCTTCTCCGGCAGTGGGTTGATGCCTGCGGCTTTATGGTCCGGCACCACTTTCATGGCGCCTGTGTTGAGCCAGTGCAGCAGATATACACCGAGAAAGGCCTCGACATAGGATTTCTGCACGACCGATCCGACGATCGTCCCATCCTCGATATAGGGCAGCATGTCGTCGTTCCGGTCCATGGCGACGATCTTCACCTTGCCCTGGAGGCCGGCTTCGGTGACCGCAATCGCAGCCCCCTTGCCGCTGTCGCCATCGGTGCCGCCGACGCCGATCACATCGGGATGGGCAAGCAGAGCCTGGCTATAGGCGGTCGGCGCGTAAGAGGGGTCGGCCTTGTCGTTGACGACATCGACAACCTCGATTCCCGGCGCGTTCTCCTTGAAATAGGTCTTGTAGCCTTCCACACGCTCCAGAACGGAGGGGGCCGGGAACGAGCCGAGCAGCACCTTCCCTTTTCCGCCGATCGCGTCGGCAAGCATCTTGCCGCCGACCTTGCCTGCCGCGAGGTTGGAAATGCCGAGATAGATCTGGCGCTTCGAGCCGGGCGCGTCGCCGATGATCATGGCGACGGGAATGCCAGCCTCCACTGCCCTGTCGATGCCTGGCGTGAGCGCGGCGGCATCGGCGGGGAAGATGAGCAGGCCCGCGGGTTTCTTGGCGATGAGCTCATCGAGCTGGCGCGCCTGCGCGGCGGTGTCGAAATCGAGCGGCCCTGTGAAGGCTGTCTTGACGCCCAGAAGCTTCGCGCAATCTTCGAGCGCCTTGCGATGGTCGACCCAGAACGGAACCTGGGTGACGCAGGATAAGAAGACATATTCCATCCCGGCTCCCTGCGCGAACGCCTCCGCGCTGAAGCCAGGCAGCAGGCTGAGGCCCGCCAGGCCCAGTCCTCCAAACTTGAGAAGATCGCGGCGATCCATGTCGAGTGTGGTCATTTTTTCCTCCCTTGCCTTTAACCGTCGAGATGACGGTTCATTCGTTGCCGCGGCGCACGAGCATGTCGAGTGCGACCGCGGCCACGAGCACGGTGCCGGTGACGATCATCTGCCAGTAGATCGATACTGCCAGCATGGTCATGGCGTTGTTGATGAGGGCGACGAAGATCACCCCGAGGAAGGCGCCGAGAACCGTCCCTTCGCCGCCGCGCAGACTGGCGCCGCCGATCACTGCGGCTGCGAGAACCTGCAGCTCAAGCCCGGCGCCAGCGGTAGGGGTGCCGCTCATCAGCCTGGAGGCAAGCAGCACGCCGGCGAGCGCGGCAAGCAGGCCCGAGAGCATATAGGCGACGATGCGGACGCGCTCGACAGGCAGGCCCGACAGGCGCGCCGCCCTTTCATTCGATCCGATGTAATAGATTTGGCGGAAGAAACGTACATGCCGCATGGCCAGATCGAACAGGACGACCAGCCCGAGGGTCGTCCAAACCAGGAAAGGGACGCCAATAAACTGCGCCTTGCCGGCCCAGGCGAAGGCGGCCGGCAGGTTTGACAAAGAAAAACCCTCTGTGAGCACCAATGCTATCCCTCGCGCGATCGACATCGAGCCTAGGGTCGCGACAAGCGGGTTGACGTTGATCTTGGTGACGACCAGCCCGTTCGCCAATCCGATCGCGGCGCCGAGCGCGAGCGCGGCCAGGACGGCGAGCGGGATCGGCCAGCCGTCGATGATTAGCAGCGCCACGATGGTGCTTGCGAGCGCGAGAACGGAGCCGACGGACAGGTCGAAACCGCCCGAGGCGAGCAGCATTGTCATGCCGATGGCGATGATGGCGGTCGGCGCCATACCGACTGTGATCGCCCGGAAATTAGCCATGGAGAAGAAGAAGGGAGAGGCCAGCCAGGTGGCGATGATGAGTGCCACGATCAGAAGGGCGAGCGTCAATTCGCGCGTCTCGATGATGAGACGCAGGAACTGCCTGCAGACCAGCTGAACTGTAAGGCGGCGCATGTTCTCGGCTCTCATGCCACCGCTCCACTTTTATGGCCTCGTGTTCCCGCAGCGAAGGCCATGACGAGTTCTTCGGTTGCGCTTGCGGTCTCGAGCTCTGCCGCGATCCGGCCCTGCTGCATTACGATGATGCGGTTGGTGAGCGCAAAAAGTTCGGGCAGGTCGGATGAGACGAACAGGACCGCCTTGCCTTGGGAGGCGAGGCGGCGGATTTCCTGATGGATGTCCTGTTTGGCGCCGATGTCGACGCCCCTGGTCGGCTCATCGATTATGATGATCTCGGGCCTCCTTTCCAGCCACTTCGCGATCATCAGTTTCTGCTGATTGCCACCGCTGAGCTTGGCGGCCGCCGCGCAAAGCCCTGGGACCCGAATGTGAAAGCGCTCGACGGCTTTTTTCGTCGCCTCGCGGCCCGCGGCCGCGTTGAGCAGGCCGTTCCGGCTGAACCGGCCAAGCGCTGTCACGATGATGTTGTCTACGACCGATTTCGTTACAAAGAGCCCTTCCTCCTTCCGGTCTGCAGGCACATAGGCGACGCCGAGCCGCATCGCGTGACGGGCATCATGGAAGCGCACCGGATCTCCGCGAACTTCAATCGTGCCGCAATGAACCGGAACGATTCCCGCCAAAGTCCGCGCAAGCTCGTCCCGGCGTGCACCCATCAGGCCCGCCAACCCCACCACTTCGCCGAAGCGCAGGGTGAGGTCGACGCCTGAAAACTCGCCCCGTCGTCCCAAGTTTCGCGCCTTCAGCGCGACCCCACCGCCGGCCTGAGCCGACGGAGCCGTCAGCGCAGCGAAGTGGCGGCCGACCATGTCCTGCACCACCAGATCGGGTGATATCGCGTCCGTATGATTTGTGCTCACCAGCCGCCCATCGCGCAGGACCGTGATCCGGTCGGCAATGCGGAAGACCTCGGGTATGCGATGAGTGACATAGACAATGCCGATTCCGCGCTCCTTGAGGCGGCGCAAGACCTGAAAGAGCGCCTCCACCTCGACCGCATCGAGCGCGGAGGTCGGCTCGTCGAGGAGCAGGATCCGCGAGCTGAGCGACAGCGCCTTGGCGATCTCCACCAGTTGACGCATGCCGACCGGCAGCCGCCCCACGGGCCGGTCGACGTCCGCTTCGACATCGAATTCAGCCAGAATGTCCCGCGTCCTCCGCCGAAGCTCGCGCCATCGAACAAGGCCGAAGTGGGTGGGTGCGCGGCCGGCGAAGACATTCTCCGCGACCGTCAGCGCGCGAGCGAGGCTGAGCTCCTGAAAAACCGTCCCGATGCCAAGCGCCTGCGCCTTTGCGGGCGTATCGATTGTGACCTGTCGAGCGTCTATCTCGATCGAGCCTGAGTCGGGCGCGACGACGCCTGACAATACGCCGAGCAGTGTAGATTTCCCAGCACCGTTCTCGCCCAAAAGCGCATGGATTTCGCCGGCTAGCAATTCGAAATGGACGCCTTGGAGCGCCCGGGTCATTCCGAACGAGCGCGAAATGCCGCTTAATCGAAGGAGCGGCTCGGCCATCACATCGCCTCCGCAACCTCCTTGTCGGCAGCCGCTATGTCCTCGATCTCGGCCGAATAGGTCTCCCGCGTCCGCCCGATATGGACATCCAGGATGGCGAGCGTTGCGGCGAGGTCGCGCTGCCGCACCGTCTCCAGCATCTGGCGGTGCTCGCGGAACGACATCTTGGTGTGGAGCGGCTTGGTCGCGAG
This sequence comes from Sinorhizobium numidicum, assembly GCF_029892045.1. Classification (NCBI taxonomy): domain Bacteria; kingdom Pseudomonadati; phylum Pseudomonadota; class Alphaproteobacteria; order Hyphomicrobiales; family Rhizobiaceae; genus Sinorhizobium; species Sinorhizobium numidicum. The sequence goes on along the minus strand of NZ_CP120367.1, from coordinate 2,288,071 downwards.
ATGGGTCCTGAGAGCGGCGATCTTGCCGACGTTGCGTTCGTAGGCGTCGCGCAGATAGCTGTTGCCGCAATGCTCAAGGAAGGTGGCGTGAAAGCGGGTGTCGAGCTCTAGATAGGCTCGCTGATCACCGCGCTGTTGGGCCGCCGTCATCTCCGTGACGACCGCCCCCAGATCGGCCGCGAAGGTCTCAGGATTGCGCGAGATCGCGAGCTTCAGCGCTGCCGCTTCGACCGCGCTCCGAAACTCGCAAATCTCGTGGACTTCGCGGGCACTGAGCGTGAACACGAACGCGCCGCGCTGAGGATAGATCAGCACCAGGCCTTCATTGCGCAATTGAGCGAGCGCTTCCCGCACCGGGGTCTTAGAGACGCCGAGATCATCTGCGAGCTGCCGCTCCGAGAGCGGCTGCCCGAGTTCGAGGTCGCCGTGAATGATCGACGTACGCAGGTGGGAAAGAACCGTCTGCGCCAGCGATTTGGGGCGCTCAATGCGCCGAACGCCGGAATTGCGGTATATTTTCGGTTTGTCTGCCATCTGGAATGTGATATACCAGACAGCAGCACATGGGACAAGCGGTTTGATGCGGCGCGCCACGCTTTAGGAGCGCTCCGGGATAGGATCGCATGGACAGGGCTGAGCTTCTCCTTGATTGCCACAACCAGCACGGCGAGGGTGTGCTGTGGAACCCGAACGACGGCCGCGTTTGGTGGACGGATATCCATGGCTGGCATCTCTGGTGGTACGAGCCTGAGTCCGCCAGATCCGGTTCTGTTGCCATGCCCGACCGCGCGTGCTGCTTCGCGCCCCGGCGGAGCGGAGGGTTCATCATCGCCTTCGCCAAGCAAATTGCGTTCTTCGATCCGGAGAGCGGCGCGGTGTCCTCCATCCATCGCTTCGAGCCCGACAATCCGGACACGCGCCTCAACGACGGCCGCACCGATCGCCAGGGCCGCTTCATAGCCGGCGGCATGAACGAGGGTTCCTCGGAGCCGGTTTCCACCGTCGTGCGCGTCGATCTCGACGGATCGGTGTCCACCATCATCAGCGGGGTCGGGTGTGCCAACAGCACCTGCTTTTCGCCGGACGGGCGGACGATGTATTTCGCCGACTCCTTCGCCGGCACGATCTGGGCCTATGACTACGATCCTCGCACAGGGATCCCCTCCAACCGCCGCGTGCTGAAGGATTTTCAAGGCGAAGCCGGCATTCCGGACGGCTCGTGCGTGGATGCCGAGGGTGCTGTGTGGAACGCGGTCTGGGAAGGCCAGCGGATCGTCCGCATCCTTCCCGACGGCAGGGCCGACCGGACGATCGAGGTGCCGGTCTGGAAACCGACATGCTGCGCCTTCGGCGGAGCGGAACTGGATACGCTCTACATCACCACGTCACGGCTGGCCATGACCCCGGAGCAGCTCGCAGCGGAGCCGACGGCCGGGGCGCTTTTTGCATTCCGGCCAGGCGTGCGCGGCGTCGCAGACCAGCCTTTCGCCGGATGAGAAAACAACGAGAGGAAGCGCGCAACGCCCAGGGAGAACAGGATGAACGTCATGAGAAACGCAACGAAAATTCTCGCTGCCGGCCTGGCGCTTGCCATAGGGCTGGCGGTTGGAGCCGCGTGGGCACAGGAACTCTCTTACCCGGCGCCGAAACCGCTTCAGGCGTCGGCCCAGGCTCCCATCAAGAGCTTCAAGGGACCGAAGGGAGCCCATATCGCCTACATGCCACCGGCGACCGAGTTCAACTACTACATCGCGATCGGCGAAGGCATAAAGAAGGAGGCGGCCAAGCGCGGCATCGACACCTTCCTACTCGCGCCGCAAAGCGGAGCCGACATCAACGGCCAGATGGGCATGCTGCAGGACGTGATCACGCGCGGCGTCGATGCGATCATCCTCTCGACGCATGACGAGCACGCGGCGGCTCCCCTGGTGAAGCGCGCGGTGGATGCTGGAATTGCAGTGGTGATCGTCAATTCCGACATTCCCGACTTTCCTGCCCCTGTCCACGCGGTGGTCGGCTATTCGCAGCGCAAGGGCACGCACAAGCTCGGCGAATATGCCCTGAAATTGACTGATGGAAAGCCGATGATCGTCGGGATTCTGGAGGGGCAGCCCGGCTATCATTCGACCGAGCGGGTGGGCGGATTCCTGGACGCCATCAAGGGCTCGAATTTCAAGGTCGTCGCCAGCCTAGACGGCAAATGGAACGTCGAGGGCGGTAACGCCGCCGCGATGGACATGCTGCAGGCGCATCCCGATATCCAGTTGATCTTCGCTGCCAACGATTACGAGATCATGGGCGCCGCGCAGGCTGCGAAAGCACTCGGCCGCACCGACCTTCTATTGTTCGGCAATGACGGGGATACCGGCGCCGGCCTAGAGCAGATCGCCGCCGGCAACGTCACCGCAACGGTCGACACAACGCCCTTTGTCATGGGCCAGATCGCGCTCGCCATCACCGCCGATATCCTCGCCAACAAATATCCGGGCGGCTGGGTCGAGACCCCGACGCAGATCGTCGACAAGAACAACGTGATCGACATCCTGCGCCATCCCGAAACGCTCTATCCGAAGCCCTCCAAGGCATATTGATGCGCAGGAGCATGGCAGATCGCTGGATCCCGCCGGGAGCAACACGTGACACATGGTGAAGTTATGAGCGTGGACAGCGATACCGTCTGGGAGTTGCGGGGCATCAGCAAGGCATTCGGCGTGGTGCTGGCAAATGACGATGTTTCGCTCGCGCTTCGCCGGCACCAGATCCATGGGCTCGTCGGCGAGAATGGCAGCGGCAAGACCACTCTTATTCGGACGCTTTCAGGCGCGCACCGGCCGGACGGGGGCATGATCCTGCACGAGGGTGCGCCCGTCACGCTCGACAGCACGCTCACGGCCCGCTCGCTCGGCATCGCCACGGTGTTCCAGGAGTTTTCTCTCGTTCCTGAACTGACTGTCGCGGAGAATGTGTTCCTGGGGCGATGGCCCGGCAGCTACTTCAGCATCGATTGGCGCTCCATGCGCGAGGCGGCGCACAGAACCCTGATGGAGCTCGAGCTCGACATCCCTCCGGACGCTGTGGTCGGCGAGTTGCCGGTCGCGCAGCAGCAGCTTGTGGAAATCGCCAAGGCGATGGCGGCGAGGGCGAGCCTGATCGTGCTCGACGAGCCGACCACGGCGCTCGGGGTGACGGAGATCGAGCATCTGCACGAGCTCCTAAGGCGGGCACGAAAAAACGGCGCGGCGATCCTCTATATTTCCCATCGGCTCGACGAGGTTGTCGATCTCTGCGACGTGGTCAGCGTCATGCGGAACGGCCGCATTGTTAGCGGAGCCGACCACACGCCGCTCGATGTAGGCGCCATCATCTCGCTTATGATCGGCAAGGAGATGGAGGAGCAGTACCCGAAGATCCATTGCAGGCAGGGCGAGGTGCTTCTGGAAGCGCTCGGCATCTCCGCCGATCCCAAGCTCCATGACGTGAGCTTCACTCTCCATCGCGGCGAAGTGCTCGGATTTGGCGGGCCGCTCGGCTCCGGCCGAAGCGCTATCGCGCGCGCCCTGTTCGGCGTGGTGCCGCTGGCCGGCGGAGAAATTCGGCTGCATGGAAAGGCGCAAGTGATTCGCAGCCCGGCGGGCGCAATCGCCGCCGGCATCGCGCTCCTCACCGAAAACCGCAATATCGACGGCCTGTTCTTCAACTTCACCGGCCCGCAGAACATCACTGCCGCAAGCCTCGCCGATCTCGACCGTGGTCTCTGGCTCGATCTTGCGCGCGAGCGCAAGGTGGCGGGCGATCTCATCCGCAGCCTGCGAGTAAGCCGTGCCGCCGAAACCGAGCTGGTCGGCCGGCTGTCAGGAGGCAATCAGCAGAAGATCCTGCTCGCGCGATGGCTGAACGCCAATGCGGAGGTCTTCATTCTCGATGAGCCGACCAAAGGCATCGATGTCGGAGCCAAGGTCGCCATCTACCGGCTGATCAACGAGCTGACCGCAGCGGGGAAAGGCGTCATACTGATCAGCTCCGACGACAAGGAGCTGCTCGCCATGTCTGATCGCATCGCGATTGTGCGGCGGGGCCGCATCATGCGCATCGCCGAGGCGAAGACGCTGACCAAGGCCGAGCTCATGGGCGCCGGAGAAAGGCGGGATGCGGCATGAAGCGGCTGTTTTTCCTTCCCGTCACCGGCCCGGCGATCGCCACGATCGTCGTTGCGCTTCTCGTCATGTCCACGACGGACCGTTTCCTTACCCCAGGCAACCTGAACAATCTCGCTCTTCAGGTCAGCATCGTCGCTCTCGTGGCGATCGGTTCCACGGCGGTAATCATCGTCGGCGGCATCGATCTGAGCCCCGGATCCATGATCGCGCTTCTGACAATGCTGCTCGCTATGATGCTGAAATTCTGGGGCTTCGGATTTTGGCCTGCTGTTGTGCTCGCTCTTGCTACCGGCGCTGCGATCGGCGCCCTCAACGGAGCGATCACCGCCTATCTCCGCATTCCGGCCTTCATCACCACTCTCGCCGGCCTGAGCGCCTATCGCGGCCTAGCATTCATGTTCAACAACGGCTCGCCCGTCTTCGAGGCGTCGGATCGTCTCGAGCCGCTGTTCTACGGCAGGCTGGCCGGCATCCCGCTTCCCCTGATCTATATTGTTCTGTTCTTCGCGGTCGCCCACTGGCTTATGCGGCGCACCCGCCTCGGACGCTCGATCTATGCGGTGGGTGGCAATGCCGAGGCGGCGCGGCTATCCGGCATCAAGGTGCGGCGTATCCAGCTTTGCGCGTTCACGTTGGCTGGCCTGATGGCGGCGATCGGGGCGATTCTGATGGCGGCGCGATTGAATTCGGGCTCGCCCAACTACGGCGCCGGCCTCGAATTACAGGCGATCGCCGCAGCCGTGATCGGTGGCGCCAGCCTCGCGGGCGGGCGCGGTGACATGGTGGCCACTCTCTTCGGTGCGCTGACGGTAACAATCGTTCAGAACGGACTGAACCTCAATGCTGTGGCGACATCCACGCAGAATGTCGTGATCGGCGCGATCATCGTTCTCGCCGTGGCGATCGACATGTGGCGCGGCGAGCTCAGCCGCGGATTCGTCTGGGCCCTCGGTCTGCTGCACTCGGCGCGAGGCGCACGGCAGGAAAGGAGGAAAGCGCAATGACAGCCATCACGTTTTCCCATATCGGCGTCACCGTCCCAGATCTCGAGAAGGCGGTCGCGTTCTACGCGAAGGCCTTCGGCTTCTACGTGATAATGCCGCCGACCGAAATCCAGCACGACGACAGCGCTATCGGACAGATGTGCGACGATGTGTTCGGTCCAGGGTGGGGAAGCTTCCGCATCGCCCATCTCTCGACAGGCGACGGCATCGGTATCGAGCTCTTCGAATTCCCCAGAACGGCGCCGGAGGAAAAGCCATTCGAATATTGGCGGCCTGGCCTTTTCCATTTCTGCCTGCAGGACGAAAATCTCGAGGAGCGGGTCAAGATCATCGAATCGCTCGGCGGCCGGCAGCGGATGAAGCAGGTGCGGTTCTATTATCCGGGGCAAAAGCCCTACCGGATGATCTATTGCGAGGACCCGTTCGGCAACGTCATCGAGCTCTACAGCCATTCCTACGAGCTCACCTATTCGGCCGGCGCCTACGTCTGAAAGGAAGCGAGCATGGCGCGCAAACCCAAGGTCGTCATCACCGACTACGACTATGGCAATCTCGACATTGAGCTGCCGATCCTTGAAGCGGCGGGAGCCCGGGTTGTCGCCCTGCAGGCCAAGTCGGAGGAGGAGCTGTTCGAAGAAGCGCGCGACTGCGACGCGATCATGAATCAATATGCGCGTGTGGGTTCGGCGACCATCGATCGCATGGAGCGCTGCCGGGTGATTGCGCGATACGGCGTCGGCGTGGACATTGTCGACGTCGAGGCCGCGACCCGGAAGGGGATCCTCGTCACCAATGTCCGCGATTACTGCACCGACGAGGTGGCCGACCACGCCATCGCGCTCTGGCTGGCGCTCGCCCGCAAGCTCATTCGCTATGACGCGGCGATCCGCAACGGCATCTGGCGTTGGCAGATGGGCAAACCCGTTTGTCGTCTCAAAGGCCGCACCATGGGAATCGTCTCTTTCGGCAAGATCGGCCAGGCGATAGCTGAGCGCGCCAAGGCGTTCGGCGTCACGATCATCGCCTATGATCCCTACCTAGCCGAAGGCATCGCCGAAGCGAAGGGGGTCGCGCTTGTCGGGAAGGACGAGATCCTTGCCCGCTCGGACTATCTGATGATGCAGGTGCCGATGACGGCCGAGTCGCATCATTTTCTGGGCGAGGCCGAGCTTGCGAAGATGAGGAAGGACGCCATCATCGTGAATACCGGCCGCGGCCCAACGATCGACAACCGTGCTCTCGCCAAAGCCCTGGCTGAGGGGCGCATTGCCGGTGCCGGCCTCGACGATCTCGAGGAAGAGCCGGCAAAGCTCAGGAACTGGAACCCCTCCAGCAATCCTTTATTCTCGCTCGAAAATCTGATCGTCACCTCCCATGTCGCTTATTATTCCGAAGAATCGATCCGGCTCGCCCGCGAGACGGCCGCCTCGGAGGTCGCTCGCGTGCTGAAGGGCGAGCGCCCGCTCAATCCGGTGAACGAAGTGTCGCTGGGCGGGCAAGACGGTGACCTCCGGCGGGATTGAAAGAGGTTAAAATGCTGAAGCTGTTCAACCATTTCGAGCGCAATCCTGCGCTCGCCGCGAAATTCGATGCGGTGGCCCAGTGCTACAGCGCCTCCTGCGTTTTTGCAGATTGCCAATACCGCCAGGGGGTGATGGATTCCGAGATCAAGCCGGCCTTCCCGGCCAAGATCGTCGGACAGGCGGTGACGGTCCAGCTCTCGCCCGGCGATCTCGTGGACCCGCTGCGGGCAATCGAGATGAGCGGTGCCGGAGACGTGATCGTGGTTGATGCCGGAGGCGATCGCCAGACTTCGGTTTGCGGCGGGCTGATGGGCGGCCTTGCGCGCAATCGTGGCATCCGGGGCATGATCATCGACGGCGCCGGTCGGGACATTGATGAGCTGCGCGACATAGGATGGCCAATCTGGACCCGCGCCATCACCGCGCGCGGCACCCACACCATGTATTCCGGACGCAAGGAGGAGCTTTCCGTCAATGTGCCGATCCAGTGCGGAGGGGTGACGGTCAATCCGGGTGATTTCGTCGTGGCCGACACGATCGGCGTGACGGTCGTGCCATTGCCGATGGCGGAAGTGGTCCTCGAAGCGGCACGCGAACAGGCCGAACGCGAGCAGAAGACTCGGGAGCGGGTCGCTCAGGGGAAAACGCTCGAGGATCTGCTCGATGAATTCGGCCGGCTTTAGAGACCGATCGAGGGTATCTCTCCCTCGCCGGGTTAGTCGACCGCATGCATAATCATTGTCGCTAATCTATTGCCGCTGTGGATCGCAGAAGGCATTCGATGCGGAGGCGCTAGATCGCAGCACGACCGCCTCGACAATCGGATACAGCGTGCTGTCCGCCCTGAGGCGATTCGAACCAGAGAACCTTCAATTTAGTGATTGCGAACTCGAGAACGCAGGCCGTGACAATAGCTATGACAGTATCTCACGGGTCATCTCCATCGGAACTTTTCTCTAGTTTCAGGAACACCCGGAGGCTACAGACTGATTTTATCGCCTATGTCTCAGGCTGTAGGCTGATTCTATGCCTCATGTTGTCAGCCTATGGACTGACCAATTGATCTTGTTCGTCAGGCTCTGAGCTGATAAAGTTGCGTCCAAGATCAGCTTGCAGGCTGGTGATAGGAGCATGATGAAGAGCAATACTCGCAAGAGAGCACGGCTCCGCCTCGACGAGAGACTTCAGTCGCTCCAGCCGATTGATCGGTTCAGGGCGCCGCCGAGGGGATGGGTGCGCGCGCTGCGCGATGCCCTCGGCATGACGGGCGTGCAGCTCGGCGCGCGCATCGGCATCCGACCCCAGACTGTCGAAACGATCGAGAAGTCGGAAGCGGCAGGAACCATCCAGCTCAACACGCTGCGGCGCGCCGCCGAGGCGCTGGATTGCACGCTCGTCTACGCCCTCGTTCCGAACAGCTCGCTTCAGGCAGTCATTGAGGCTCGGGCGCGCAAGATCGCAATACGCGAGCTGCAGCGTGTCGCGCATACGATGCGGCTGGAAGCGCAAGGCACGGACAATGCCGATTTCGAATCTCGCATCCAGGCATATATCCGCGACAAGCTCTCTGAGCGCGATCTCTGGAACGAGATATGACGGATCTCTTCCAGGAGCCTGAGGACGCGACACCGCTTGAACCGCAGGAGCGAGAGGGCCTGCTCCAGACCTGGATCACTCACCGCAACGACCTCAACGAGGCAGAACAGGAGAACATCGTGGAGGGTGCGGCCTGGGCGCGCGCGCGGCGGCGCGTGCCGCTCGAGCGGATGCTCAGCGAAGACTTCATGCGGACACTGCACAAGCAGATGTTTGGGGAAGTCTGGCAGTGGGCCGGTACGTTCCGGACGACCGAGCGCGACATCGGCATTCAAGCCTATCGCATAGGGATGGACCTGGCGAGCCTGATGGACGACATCCGATACTGGATCGAGCATGAGACCTTTCCGCCGGATGAGATCGCGATCAGGTTCCATCATCGCCTCGTCGCGATTCACCCGTTTCCGAACGGAAATGGCCGTCACGCGCGCCTGGCGGCTGACCTTCTGATTGAGCGGCTCGGCGGCGAGCCTTTCAGTTGGAGTGGTGGCAGCTTGGCCAACGTGGGCGAATTGCGCGCGCGTTACGTCGCCGCGCTACGCGCAGCGGACTATCATGATATCGGTCCGCTGCTGGAATTCGCGCGCAGCTGAGTGCAGAGATTGTCGTTCCAGTTTACTTAACCCGGCCCCAGCCCCTCGAACCGGCAACCGATCGCCGGTGCATTGTCAGCAAGCGGTCGGCATAGGTACCGCAAGCACGCGAGGTGGGGATGTCGACGGAAGAACTAAATGCAGTATGGGCCGCAGGCCTCCCCTCACCTCCCCGCCGTTGCAAGCGACCGGCGTTGCTTGACGCGGTCGTATCCTCCACTGGAGGCTGTTCCAAGGGATACATTATGCGATCCATTTAGCCCAGAACGTGAACATCCTCGCAACAAGCCGTGCACGGGGGCTCGTGAAGAACGGCTCCCTTCGCCCAATCCTGACCTTCCCACTTCGCCAAAGAAAATCAGGAAAGGGTGTGGAAACTTGCCAGATGGCGCGCCCGTCGGAACGGCGTGATTGCGGCAAGGAGGGGACGTCGCCCCGCCTATGCGCGAGGCCTGCTCACTCTAGCGTCTGGTCGCTCCGCGGCCGTTGAATGGAAATCGCTACGAAGCCCACGGGCAGACTTTAACCCTCCGCGCCTTAGCATCATCTAAATTCACAGAATCACCACAGGACGGTGGTCGTCGAGCGAGTTTTCAGCAGCCTATTTCCGCCGCCTATTAATGTGTAACTTGGGAAGCTGCGGACATCAATTCCTCAGGATTCGGTGCCCTGAACGTATTGAGGCCAGCCTCCAGAACTTCAGTGAAGCTCCAGCGTACGATGCCCCCTCGGTCGATCAGGAACTGACCGACAAGCTGCCCCTGGCTGGAAGCCATCGCCTGCTGATCGGCTTCCGTAATCTCATATCCTTCCTTCTTATTGAGAAACTCGTCCATTGCCATGACATCCATAGGCTCGGGCAACTCGCCCGGGAGATGAACCCGTATCGCCTTGACCGTGTCCATCCCGACCTCGCGCAAGCCGAAAGCACGGTGCGAGGCCCGCTCCGGGTCGGATGCGGCGAGAAGATCGGGGGCCGGGTGGTAACGGAAATAGAGCCGCGCCCGCTCGACCGGCGTAATGACCACCGCCAGGCATTCGACGCCTTTCTCACGCAGGGCCGGCTTGAGTTGCGCCATCGCCGCGACATGGCGCCGGCAGAACGGACAGTGTAGGCCGCGAAACATACCGATCAATAACGGGTTACGGCCTCGAAAATCATCAAGCGCGATCTTGCCGTCGCGCGATATCGCATCGAGCACTATATTCGGGGCCTGGTCGCCCAGCTGCAGCGGGCGGGTACTCGTGGACATGGACTACCTCCTCGCCCCGGATCAGTCAGGAAAAGGCAGCACACCCAGCTTCGGCGTTGAGCCTATCCTGGGGGGCGCAAAACTTCCTGCGCCAGAGCAAAAATAGCGTTCGGCCTCTGCCCTATTGTCGAGGTCGTGATTACGCGCTGCAAGCCCCATCATAACACGAAAAAAGCATCCGCGGGTCGCCCGCTAGCCGTCTCGCGCGCCGCCGGTAAACTGTGGGTCGTCTCATCCGTGCCATGGGGCGATACAGCGGCGAGGCCGACTTGGATCTTCCACATACGCACGTCCTTGCGGTGTTGAACGTGTTGAAACTTGGGCGGCCACGATGTGACCGGACACGAAATGTGGTGAATGACCCCAGACCAGCGCACGCCCGAATGCTCTTACGCTGAAGGTCAGGTTCCCGACTTCGTTTAGGACGTTCAGTCTGCAACGACCAAGGTCGTCAACGGGGTCGGATCGCCACACTCGCAATGTCAGACGATGGCGCTGCCTGCGCGTTCCGATCGGAAGGCAGAAAACCACCCGCTCGAGACGATCGGCGCTTGCCCACGCGACACAGCGGCAAGCCGACTGCGAATCCCTCGCCTTGAACGGATTTGAACTGCCGCCACGCAGAGAAGTCGCGCACGCGTTCAAAGCCACAAGCGGCGGGCTGGTGGGTCGCTGGGCCGGAATGAAGGCCCTGGAAAAACATCACACGGTCACCGTGACTCCTGCACCAGGAATTCTACCTGCCGACGTTTTGCTCGCCTTCCGATTTGCGGTATCAATGAACCTTCTGATCGCTCAGGGCGCGGAAAGGACGGGAAAGGTGAAAATTGCAGCTGTGTCGAAGCCTGACGTTTCGGCGGTCTACGCCGTCGACCTGAGACAGCGGCCAGTGCCACAGTCCGATGCGGCGCGCGAGAAGTCCGCACTTCTCCAGCTCGCCGGGCGCATGCACGACGCGCCCGGAGAGTTGCTCCCGAAGTTCGTCGAACTCGCCATGGAACTGACCGGCGGGATTTCGGCGGGCATCAGTCTTCTGGAAGAGACGGAGCCATCCCCAGTATTCCGGTGGCATCATCTGACCGGAATTCTGTCGCCGTTCGACGGAGCCACGACGCCCCGCGATTTCTCGCCGTGCGGTGTTACGCTGGACCGCAACGCGCCGACACTCGCCGTTCATCCAGAACGCGTCTACGAGTGGATCCCGCGGGACCTGTCGCTACCGGAGGTCCTGCTCGTTCCCCTTTACATCGGAAGGACGGAACCACTTGGGACACTCTGGATCGTCGCCGATGGAATCGGACATTTCCACGGCCGCCACGCAGCGACGATGCAGGAACTTGCGAGCTTCATCGGCATAGCGCTGAAGATGGTCCGGTCCGAACAGGAACTCTCTTACGCGCTTGAACAACAGGAACTGCTCACCAGGGAGATGAGCCACAGGCTCAAGAATCTTTTCGCAATCATCGGCGGCATGATCCGGATGAGCTCCCGCGGTACGGACAACAAGGATGATCTGATCGCGATGCTGTCCGGTCGGCTGCGCGCGCTCGCTGCCGCCCACTCTTTGGTGAGGCGTTCTTTCAGCGACGTTGAGGGGGCGGCCTCCGGTCTGGCCGAATTGCTGAGCATCATCGTCGAACCGCACGAGGCTGCGACGCTTGAACGGAACCGAAGGTTTTCTCTCGACGGGCCAGCTGTTCGATGCGGAGAGCAGGCGGTCAATGGGCTCGCGCTCGTCTTCCACGAACTGGCGACCAATGCTGCCAAATACGGCGGTCTTTGCGGCGACAGTGGCGGAGTGGACATTGTCTGGCAGATCGAAGGCGAACACCTTGTCATCACATGGAAGGAACACGGTGGGCCGCAAATACACTCCTCCCCCGGGTCGAAGGGCTTCGGCAGCGCGTTGGTAGAAGCCACTGTGGTCCGCCAATTCGGCGGCACTCTGAGCCATGATTGGCGGCTGGATGGTCTCACAGTGAACATCGTCATCCCACTTTCCGGTCTAGGGCCTGTTGAGATTCACCGCGAGTTGATGAAGGCGTTGCAAACATAAATCATTGATGAAAAGTTGCGATTTGAGTTTGCAGAAGAAACTCTCGATCAGATGCCGCCACTTGTAGACCTCTTGATCGATCGCGATGGGATGTTTGCGTTGTGGGCGTTGCGAGATGACGATCCGCGCGCCGCATTCCTGCATCTCTTCGATGATCCAGTTGGCGTCGAAAGCCTTGTCGGCGAGGGTGGCCCCGAAATCGAGGCCGTCGATAAGTGGCGCGACTCCGACCGTGTTGTAGCGCTCGCCCGGCAGGAGATGAAAGCGCACGAGGTCGCCCAGCGCATCGGTTAAAGCGAGGATGCACCTCCCTGATGAACCAACTCCCGGGAGGCTCTAAGCCTGATGATGTGTGCGTTAGGTGCGGCAATTCCAGTCGATACATTATGCGATCTTCTTAGCGCAGAACGTGAACATCTTCGCAACAAGTCGCGCACAGGGCTCGTGAAGAATGGCTCCCTTCACCAATGCAGAGTCTCAAGGGCGGAGTCGTGCTGACCGCTTTGCGCCCCGTTCGGCCGTTGAAGCGGACTTCGCTTCATCCCTAAAGCAGACGCTGCTGGCACGACCAAAAAGTCTTTGCGCCGCCGAAATCCGCGGCGGCTCGTGAACGATGAACATAGTCACACGTGCGAGATAATCTGTTCGAATGATCTGCAAAATGCTAGTGCAATCTTGGGCGAACGGGGGACGCACATGGATAAGCAGACAAAGGGTGCATGGGTTATCCATCACGGCAGGAAGGTTTCGGGCGACCAGCGCGGTGCGTAGGAATACAGCGCGATAGACCTTGCGGCGAGGCGGCTTCGCTTCTGGTTAGGCTTGCGGAGAGCAAGCTGAACAAGAGCCAAGTTGTTGCCGCTGCAAGACTCGGCGGCTTGAATCCAAAGACAGAGCTACAGGCCTGTCTTACCCAACTTCAGGACCGGCGGGTCATCGACGTCGCCGCTGATGTTTCAGTTTCAGTTATCGGCGTGACTGGGCGCTGCTCTTGGTCACACCTCGGACCTTTTCGACGAGAACGAATCCCAACCGTTCGAGCTGGCATCGATAGGCCTGGCGGAGCTGGCATCGTTCGCCCCCGTCGGCATGAAGGCTGCTTCCGAGTACATCGGGCGGTACCTATAAGCTCACCAAGAGCGATACCTCTATCCGGCAATCTCGGTCGTACACCGATGCCTCATAGTCATCTCCTTGAAGGCGGTTGAGGTTCATGGCAAATCATGCCGGAGCGAGCCGAACCGAGCCATCATGCTAGAGGGTCATATCTCCACTCGGATGGTCTAGCAGAGCGATCCGAGGGGCCAGGCAGGTACAGTTCACCCCATCGACATGCAATGCATGGATTTCCATAGGATGCGGCTGAGGCAAGGCGCGATTAGGATTGTGCGCGTGATTTCGCCAACACAGATATTCAAAACAAGTGCTGCGCGACGCGCTGACGGTCCGCAGCTTTTCTCGTCCGTAGGAGGAGGCAATGACGACGGCGTTTAACTCGCTTGGCGAAATCGACTCCGAAGCATTGCGAGCGGCTCGGATCATCGAAAGCGTGGTTGGCAACGCGTGGGCGACCGACGCCGCCGGCAAATTCACCTACGTGACTCCGGCGACGTTGTCGCTTCTCGGCATGACGCTGGAGGAATTCAATTCGCCTTTGGAAGAGGGTCCTTCCGGTTGGAGGCGGATAATCCATCCAGACGATTATGAGGGCGCCGTCGCCACATGGCGTCTCTGCCTGCAAACAGGTGAGCATTACAATGTCGAACACCGCATGTTACGCGCGAGTGGTGCTTACGGTTGGAGTCGAAGCTCGGGACAGCCATTGCGTGACAGCCAAGGTCATGTCCTTGCATGGTACGGCACAATTATTGACGGCGATGTTCCGCCCGTGGCCAGTGAGCGATTCGCGGACGTCGCCAGTGCTGCGCTCGAGGAAAAAGCCGCGCCCGTCGCACCGCATTCGCTGAGCCTTATTCATCCGAATGACCGGACTGCTGCGGCTCATGCGGCCGCCCGCGCCTTCTGGACGGGCGTCCCCCAAGTCACGAGACATCGGCAACTCCAGGCCGACGGCACCTATCGTTGGACCGAGACCCGATCAGAGCCGAGGTACAGTGTAAGTGTCGACATCGACGATCTGGTGACAGACAGGGAGCCGCTAACTACGACAGGATTAGACCCATTGGGTGAAAACGAAGCCGAACCAATCCGGTCGGCGAAGGTCATCGAGAGAATATTCGGCAACGGATGGGCATTCGATGCGGCCGGTAGATGGATCTACCTGCATACGTTTGCCCAGAATTCCCTCGGGGTGACGCCGGAGGATTTGAATGCTTCCTTGAAGGAGGGTCATACCGCCTGGAAGCGGCTGCTTCATCCCGACGACTATGACCAGATCGCAGCCGCATGGCGCCACTGCCTGGAGACCGGCGATCATTTTAATGTCGAGTTTCGCTTTCGGCGCGCGACCGGCATCTATGTCTGGGCTCGAACCGCCGCACGACCAACGCGCGACAGCCAAGGTCGTATCACAGGATGGTTTGGCATCGCGCTTGACATCGACGTTTACAAGAAAACCGTGGCGGCGTTGCGCGGTCGGGAGCGCGAGTTGTCGCAACTCGTGGACATGGTTCCCGTCCACATCAGACGCTTGACGCCCGGAGGCGAGCCGACCTTCTTCAACAAGCGCTTGCTCGACTTCTTCGGTTTGAACGACCTGGCGCAACTGGACAAGCCGGACATGAGCCGAATGGCGGCTGCCATACAGACCCTTGTTCATTCCGAGGATGCCGCACGCCTGCTGGAGACCGTCCGCCACTCCTTCGCCACCGGGGAGCCCTACTCTATGAAGTATCGTATGCGTCATGCGGATGGCGCGTATCGTTGGTTCGACGGCCGAGGGGAGCCGGTGCGGGACCAAAGCGGAACGATCGTGCAGTGGTACGCCATCTCCATCGACATCGACGATGAGATGCGCGCGCAGGAAGCGCTGCGCAATCGGGAACGTCAGCTTCAACAACTCATCGACACCGTGCCGGTGCAGATCTGGTGCATCACGCCTGGCGGTGAACCGGCATACATCAACAAAACGATGATGGACTATATCGGCCTGAAGCTGGAGGATTTTGATGCCCAGCAAGGATTAGCCGGAGCAATTCAGACCATCGTCCATCCTGACGACAGGATCCCTTTGCAGCGCGCCCTAAACCACTCCTTCAGCACGGGTGAAGCGTTCGAGTTGAAATTTCGCAACCGCCGATCGGATGGTTCATACCGCTGGACAGAGGGGCGTGCTGAACCACTCCGTGACGAGAGCGGCCGCATCATCCGGTGGTTCGGCGCCAACGTCGATATCCATGATTTCGTGACTTCTCAGGAAGCGCTGCAAGAGCGGGAGCGCTTCCTCTGGGAGCTCGTTGAAACGCTGCCGGCAATGATCGATTGCGCCGCACCGAATGGCGAGCCGGTCTATCGCAGCCAGCAGCTTCGCGAATTCCTCGGGTATGAGCTTGAAGAATTGGACGGCACCGGAAAGTCCCGGCTGGCGGGGACGCTCGACGCCGGCGTTCACCCCGACGACGTGGCGGGCGTCAAAGAGAACTATGCCCATTCGTTGGCGACCGGCGAGCCGTATGCGAGGAGGCACCGTCTGCGGCGCTTCGATGGCGAATATCGCTGGGTTGAGACGCGCGCTGCGGCGATGCGCAACGCCGAAGGCGCCATCGTGCAGTGGAACGTCATCTGCCTGGACATCGAAAATGAGGTTCGGGCGGAGGAAGATCTGCGTCTGGCGCAAGAGGGGCTTGCACGGGCGAGCCAGGCGGCCAGCCTTGCGGAGCTTTCGGCTTCTATCGCGCACGAAGTGAACCAGCCGCTGGCGGCGATCGTCGCCAACTCACATGCCTGCAACCGTTGGCTGTCCGCCGAGCCGCCGAATCTTGAGCGTGCGAAGATCACCGCCGAGCGCATCATCCGGGATGCCAACTCGGCGGCGGATGTCGTCGGCCGCATCCGTGCATTGTTCAAGCAGTCCACGGAGCCAAGGATCGGCACGACGATCTCCGGCGTCGTTGCCGAAGCGCGCAACCTCATGGCGGAGGAGGCGGCGCGGCGGCGCGTTCGGATGGATATCAATGTCGAAAGCAACCTTCCCCCTGTCGCGTTGGATCGGGTCCAGGTCCAGCAGGTTTTGGTGAACCTCATTCGCAACGGCGTGGAGGCGATGGACTCTGCTGCTGGCGATGACAGAGTCCTTGGGTTGCGCGTGCGCCGCATGGGAAATGTGGTCCAGACCGAGATCAGTGATCGCGGCCGGGGCGTCGAATTTCCCGACAGGATCTTCGAGCCGTTCTTTTCGACGAAAGAGCACGGGATGGGCATGGGGCTCGCCATCTGCCGCTCGATTGTCGAGTCTCACGGCGGACGGCTATGGGCGGAGAAGAACCAACCGCATGGAGCGACCTTCGTCTTCACATTACCCGTTGAAGTGAAAGCATCGCCATGACGACGGACGATCATATCGTGTTCATCGTGGATGACGATGAACGCATTCGAGAGGCGCTCGGCGAACTGCTGGCCTCCCACGGCATGCGCGCCATCGCGTTCGGATCGGCCGGCGACTATGTCAGCGCGGACAAGCCGAACGTCCCTGCCTGCCTCATCCTCGACGTCGAATTGCCGGATATCAACGGGCTCGATCTGCAGAGTCAGATCGCCGCGGGCGATCATCCGCCGATCGTTTTCATAACAGGGCATGGTGACATTCCGT
This sequence comes from Sinorhizobium numidicum, assembly GCF_029892045.1. NCBI lineage: Bacteria > Pseudomonadati > Pseudomonadota > Alphaproteobacteria > Hyphomicrobiales > Rhizobiaceae > Sinorhizobium > Sinorhizobium numidicum. The sequence continues at coordinate 2,271,121 of NZ_CP120367.1, read as the reverse complement.
CCTCGGTGTGCGCGATCAAGCACGGCGCCGTGGACTTCCTGACCAAGCCTTTCAGTGATGCGGACCTCATGGCCGCAACCCATGCGGCGATCGCCCAGGATCGGGAAAAGAGAGCAGAACGCGCTGAACTCGGCGTGCTAAGGCAACGCTATTTCGACCTGACGCCGCGCGAACGCGAGGTGCTGCCGCTGGTGGTGAGTGGTCTGCTCAACAAGCAGGCCGCAGCCGAGCTGGGGATCGGCGAAGTCACGCTGCAAATTCATAGAAGGAACGTGATGCAGAAAATGGCAGCGGCGTCGCTCGCCGATCTTGTGCGTATCGCGGAGCGATTGGAAATACCGATCACCCACTCGCGCCGAGCAGGAGGGAGCGGAGCATGAGCAAGCGAAGACCTGTCGTGGCGATTGTTGATGACGATCCAAGACTGCTCGAGTCGCTGGAGGACCTTCTGGAGTCCGCGGGCTATGCCGCGCGCATCTTCCCGTCCGCGGGGTCGCTACTCATCAGCGGACTGTCGGGCGTGGACTTGCTCATCACCGACATAGGGATGCCAGGCATGGACGGCTTTGAACTTCGTGACTGGGTGAAGAAGGTACGTCCGGAGCTGCCGGTGTTCCTGATCACCGGCCGCCACGAGATAGCGGATCAGGACCGCGCCCAAGGCATCAGCGGGTTCTTCCGCAAACCCTTCGATGCCCAGGCCTTACTGGCGGCCGTGGACCACGCCTTACGCAATCGAAACATCGAGGGTGATCATGATAGTTGACCAGTTGTTCGTGCTGCGGATATCAGCGCCGCAGAGGAATGAAGCGGAGCAGCCGCTCGTCATCATTGTCGATGACGATGCGTCTATGCGGGAGGCGCTGACGGAGTTGATCCTGTCGGCCGGCTTTCAGCCGGTTTGCTTTGCCTCGACCCGCGAATTGCTCGACGCCGACGTATTGGAAAGCCCCGGCTGCTTGATCCTCGATGTTCGCATGCCAGGAGCGAGCGGTCTCGATCTGCAGCGTCATCTGACCCAAAGCGGCAACTCCAAGCCAATCATCTTCCTGACCGGGCATGGCGACATTCCGATGACTGTCCAGGCGATGAAGGCCGGCGCTGTGGATTTCCTCACCAAGCCAGTGCGGGACCAAACGCTGCTTGACGCTGTGATTGCGGGCATTGCGATGGATGCCGCGCGCCGGGCGGAAGCCGTGATCGTCAAGCGCAATGTCGAACGCCTTGAGACGCTGACGCCACGCGAGCGCGAGGTTCTGCACGAACTGGCGTGCGGACGCCTCAACAAGCAGATCGCCTTCGACCTCGGCATTAGTGAAGTGACGGTCAAGCTGCATCGCGGCAATGTCATGCGCAAGATGGAGGCCGCTTCCATCGGCGAACTGATCCGGGCATGGGAAACATTGCCCGCGCCGATGCGCGAGGCCGGCACGAACTAGAGTACTCAAAAATTCGGTTCTGTAAGCGCGGCTCGCTGAATGTCCACTTCGCTCCGAAAGTGAGCAGATGCAGCGAACTATCGAACCGGGCAGTGGTCGATCAGAGGTTTGCGGCCGAAAAGCAAAACGGCGTGGGGACACCCTACATACCGCCCATGACGCGCCGCTTGAAATGCCGGATCGATCCCGAGCAGAGCCCCTACATCTGCATGCTGCCGGAGCACAACCGGTGCGGCGCGGAGATGATCGACCTGCCCGCGGTAGAGAAGCCGAAGCCTAAGCCGGCGAAGATACGGGCGGGTGTCGTACGAGGCGGCGATCGACCAGTTGTTCAAACGCATGCGGTCGTCTAGATCGTTTCATTGTTTCATGGAAACAGTGAAACGATCTAACTCTTTGAAAGTCCGCAATTCCGGACGGAAAACCGTTACACACTTTCCTGGATTGCTCTAGTTCGGCCCTAACCCAACAAGCGGTCAGTAGTCCCAGAAGACCGGTACCCAACGAAAGGCGTCGCCGTCGACCGCCACCCGGCCGACGGACGGGAATGGCAGGTGAGTGGCCACCAGCTGTTCGCCTGTTGCCGCCAGCTCCGTCAAAAGACGGACCCGAACCCGGGCCGCCTCTTCGGGGTCGTGTTCGAAACCGTTGTGCCAATCGGGATGGTCGAACCCGACCGCGAACACGGCGTCACCAGCGAAGGTCAGCCGATCGCCGCCGGATGCCAGGCGAACCACGCTGTGCCCAGGGGTGTGGCCGCCAGTGCGACGGACGACCACCCCAGGCGCCACCTCGTGCTCCTCATCGAACAGCCGCAGCTGGCCGCGGTACTCTTCTGCGAACCGGGTGGCGGCCGCCCGAAGCGCGTCCGGGAACCCAGCCGGCATGGAGACGTGGGTAAAGTCGGGCGCCTCCCAAAACTTGACCTCGGCGGCCGCCACATGGATCCGCAGGTCCGGACGCAGCCGGTCTTTCACGCCATCGACGAGCAGCCCGCCAATGTGGTCCATGTGCATGTGGGTCAGCACCACGTCGGTCACGGACGCAAGATCGATGCCGGCAGCCTCCAGCCGCTTGACCAACTGCCCGGCCCGCGGCAAGTTCAAGGCCGGGTCCAAACCTAGCCCAGCATCAACGAGTATGGTCTGCCCGCCGCTACGCACCACGACCACGTTCAGCGGCCAGTCGAGGGCGTCCGGCGGCAGGAACATGTCGTCCAGCCAGGCCCCCCGGACAGCTGGGTCGGTGTCGTGCGCCAACATCGCGGTTGGGAGCGGCAGCACCCCATCGCTGATCACCAGCACCTCAATCTCGCCGATCTGCACCGCATAGCGCGACGGAACCAGCTCGTCGCGGGCCGTCGTACCGGGGTTTGAGGTGTTGTCCAAGCTCATGTTTGTCTCCTGCTGACCAATCCTACGGGGTTTTGTTTCTGCCTGCGACATGATGCGCTCCTGTTTTTGCGTGATCGAGACATGTCGATCACGAGTTACGTCGCGGAGTCTATGTTGAAGCATGTTTGGCGGTCGAGCTACACCTGAGGATAGGGCAGCCTGTGCTCTCAGCGGACCGCAACGAAGATTTGGTGGTGAAGAGGCTGGTATGATGGAGTAGACGCTCTCGGCCGCCGAACGGTGCCCCCCGCGCTCAGCGTTGACTCGAAGCCGCTCGGCGTCCTGATACACTCTCGAGGTGCTCTTTCGAGCAGGAAAGACCGCCGGGCGGTTTAGTGACACGATTAGGATCCCCATCCGCTGGGCGCATCCGACCTAGACCTTGCCCTCGCATCACAGAGACTTCGGTACAATGGTTCTCCGGACGCATAGGCGCATCCTGGTCATTGCCGGCCACAGCCTGCATGGAGGAAACAATGCGCAATAACATCGGAATTGGGGGGCGTCGTGGCTGAGCTCAACAAGATCGTCGGCTTGCTGCTCTGCCTCGGCGCGGTGGTGGTCGTAGCCGGCGGATGGGCCTGGGCTCGTCCGGGCGGCGTCGCGTCGACCGACAATGCCTATGTCCGCGGGGATGTCACTTCGCTTGCCCCGAAGGTCGCCGGCTATGTCACGGCGGTAGAGGTTCAGGACAACCAAGCCGTGCGGGCGGGTGACGTCCTGTTCCGGATCGACGATCGTGACTACCGCGCACGGCTTGCGCAGGCGGTCGCCAATGTCGAAGCGGCCCAGGCTCGGCTCACCAATGTCGATGCGGAGACGGAGCTTCAGCATGCGCTCATTCGGCAGGCCGAAGCGCAGAGACGTTCGGCCGTGGCCGAGGTGAATCTGGCGACCAAAGCCGCCAGCCGCCACCGTGAACTCATCCGCAGCAACACCATCAGCCAGGCTATTGTCGATGAAAGCGACGCGGCACGGTCGAGAGCCGAAGCGGGCGTGGCGGCGGCAGCGGCAACGCTGGAGGCGCAGCAGCAGCGCATCGCCGTCCTTGCCGCTCAGCGTGCAGCTGCCGTTGCCGCGGTGGCGCAGGCAGAGGCCGCGCGCGATCTCGCCCAAATCGATCTGGAGAATACCGTGGTACGCGCCCCTGTCGACGGCGTTATCGGCAACCGGCAGGTCCGCATCGGCCGATTTGTTGCGCCGGGCGCCTCCTTGCTCGATATCGTTCCGGTCAACAATGTCTGGGTCGTGGCGAATTTCAAGGAAACCCAGCTCGAACATATCCGGCCCGGTCAGCGCGTCCGCATCAGCATCGACGGCTATCCGAACGGGGCGCTTGAAGGTGTGGTTGACAGCTCTTCGCCCGGCAGCGGCTCTGCCTTCAGCTTGCTGCCAGCGGACAATGCGACGGGGAACTTCGTTCGCGTCGTCCAGCGTGTGCCGGTGAAGATCCGGTTTGCCAACAATCCGTTGGCCGGCCGCCTCGTGCCCGGCCTGTCCGCGCGTGTCGAGGTTGATCTGAGGAGCGGCTCATGACCACGACCGTCACCATCACGCGGAGGCGCCACAGATCGACGCCCGGATCCTTTCTAGTCGCGGGCATCGTGCTCGCCACACTGACAGAAGCGATCGCCAGCACCGTCCTGTCGCTCGGGCGCGGCGACATCATCGGCGACACATACGCAACGCCTGATGAGTTCGCGTGGCTGGATATCGGCTACACCGCGCTCAAGCTCATCGGCTTCATGGCCGCCTCGTCGCTGATGAACCGTATCGATCCGCGCCGCCTGATCGTCGGCTCGACCCTCACCATGGGCCTGGCGTGCGGCATTGCCGCCATAACGGCTCGCTTGGACCTGCTGGTCGCGCTTCGAATGATTCAGGGCTTCGCCGGCGGCACCCTGCTTGTCGCCGGCCAGGCGATGATTTTTCTCGCCTATCCGCGATCCCACCAGCCGCTCCTTCAGGCTCTGTTTGCGATGGGGTCCGTTGTCGCCCCCGCGACGATTGCGCCCGCCCTTCAGGGGTGGTTGCTCGATAGCCAATCCTGGACATGGATCTTCTTCAGCATTGTTCCGCTGGCGCTGGCGGCTGCCGGACTTCTGCTGATCGCAGACGGCCCGATGCCCGCCAGGACCGCGCACCGTCCATTTGATTGGATCGGCTTCTCGCTGATCGCCGTCACACTTTTCTGCTTCACCTACGTCTTCAGCCAGGGCAGCCGCTGGGACTGGTTCGAGGAACCTCTTATCCTCTGGCTGACAGTGATCGGTGCAGCCACGCTGCTGGCCTTTCTCGGCCAACAAGTGTTGGCCAAAGGCGAGGGCCTGCTCGACTTCACCCTGTTCAAATCGGAGGATTTTTCCTTCGCCTTCATCGTCAGTTTTGTCGCCGGCGCCGCCTTGTTCGGAAGCGCGTTCCTGATTCCGGCCTTTGCCGTGTCCGTCCTCGCGTTCACGCCGACCGATGCCGGCCTGCTCCTGTTGCCGAGTGGCGCGCTTTTCATCGGCACGCTCCTCATTGCCGCCTTCCTCATGCAGGTCCGCCGCGTTCCTCCGGTCGCCACGGTGCCCTTTGGCATCCTGATGATCATGGTTGCGATGTGGATGCTCTCCGGATCGACCAGCGAGAGCGGCGCGGACGACATGATGGCAGCAATCCTGTTGCGTGGCTTGGGCCTGGGTTTCCTGTTTCTATCGATCACTCTGATCGCTTTCAGCAACCTCAACAGCCGAAATCTCGCGTCCGGAATCGGCCTCTTCAATACCGGTCGCCAGCTTGGTGGTCTGATCGGAGTCGCCGCACTCCAGACACTGATCGACCACAACGTCGTCGCCAATGTCGCGGTCCTCGGCGCGAACGTCACCGCAGGACGGCCCGCGGTCATCGACCGGCTGACGACGACGACCGCCATGCTGACGGCGAGAGGAATGGACGCCGCGGCCGCTGGTCGAGCAGCGGCGAGCCTGCTCGGCCGGGTCATCACAGGTCAGTCCACGGTGATCGCCTTCGACACGGCGTTCAATGCAGTCGCCCTGCTTTTTGTCATCGCCGCGCCCGTGCTGGTCGCCATTAAGATCGGACTCTCCCGGTACGCGAAAATGCGCGCTGCGCGGTTGCTCAAGACGAAGGAACCCTAACGTGAGAACTATGCGGTTTTTTGGAGCATGTACGCCAACCGTTGGTGTGGACCGCCGTTGGGACCTGTAAACACGGTGGACGGGCCAAGGAGCGTTACATGAATCACCGCTATTTGTTGCCACTCATCTTCGCTTTACTGATGCCGTGTCAATCAGCACTTCCCAAACGGAACGCAATCCGGTCGAGCAGCCGACATCCGTTGCTGCGCCACCTCCGGAAGATTTGCGACATCTTGTCGACATCTTGCAACGCCCCGACATTCAAGCATGGCTTCAGTCTCAAACGGGGAACCGCCCGGTCGAAGAGCAAAGTTCGGCCGAAGCCGCCAACGCCCGCGAGATCATCGTTGGCCGGTTGAATGCAGTGCGCTCCTTCGTTCACGACATGGCGACCGCCATTCCGACACTGCCCGCCGAACTCAATCGAGCGCGTCTCGCATTGATGACCGAGATGAGGGAACAGGGATCCTTCGCCGCCATTCTGCCGCTGGTCTTTTTTGCGACGCTGGGCTTCGGCCTGGAGTGGCGCTATTGGCACGCCGCATCTGGCTTCCGCAAACGGATGATCGCGACACATCTGGATACCATCGACGACCGGTTGCGCGCTGCGGGATTGCGTATCCTCTACGGCCAGGGCGTCCTTCTGGCCTTTGCAGTCGGAAGTATTGGCGCCTTCCTGCTGTTCGACTGGCCACCGTTACTGCAGCACACCGTCCTCGCTTATCTTCTCGTGTTCCTGGCCGCGCGTTTGACATTGGTTGTGGGGCGGATCGTGCTTGCTCCCGGCGCTGAACGGTTTCGGCTGATGCCGATGGCGACAGTCACCGCTCGCTTCTGGTTTTTCTGGTCGGCAGTATTGGTTGGCTTCTTCGCATTTGGGCACTTCACCTATCAGCTGTTGCCGATGCTCGGAGTAGGACACGAGACCACCTACATTGTTGCACTTGCATCGGGCTTGGTCTTGTTCGGTCTGGCCCTCGTCGCACTTTGGCGCTGTCCAACATTCGACGGTGTCGATATGGTGAGCCGCCGACACCGCGTCAGTACCGTGCTAAGTACGCTCTATATAGTCGCCAACTGGTTGGTCGCGTTGTCCGGCGTTGCCGCCACGTTTTACATTGGGGTTGTACTTCTGGTTTTGCCGATTGCGATTTCCTGCGTAAGGCTCTCAATAGACCATATTATGCGTCCGCCGGGCACGATGGCCGCGGATGAAGGTGCTCCTTCGCTCACCGGCGCAGCATTGGAACGCGGTCTCCGCGCTCTGCTGCTGATCGGAGGCGCTTACCTCATTGCATCGCTGCTTGGACTCGACTTAGGCACACTGGCGGCCAGGGACACCATGGCGATCCGTTTGATTCGAGGGCTCCTCAATGCCTTTGTCGTCATTCTGCTGGCCGATTTTACATGGCGGATGACGAGTGCATGGATAGATCGCAAGCTGATGCAGACAGCTGGCGACGCGGTCGACCCCGACGAGTTGCGAAGAAGTGTTAGGCTTCGCACATTACTTCCGGTCCTTCGCAACGTATTGTTTGTTGTGCTGCTCGCAATGGCCATACTGATGGCGCTTTCCAGTCTGGGCGTGGAGATTGGTCCGCTTATCGCCGGTGCAGGTGTCGTTGGGCTTGCCGTTGGCTTCGGTGCCCAGACGCTGGTCAAGGACATTATCTCCGGAATGTTGACAAGATCATGGTGAGCGTCACCTACAATACCGACTTGGACGTCGTAAAATGTACCGTTAAGGAGGTTGGCAAGCAGCTGCTGACAGATGAGGAAATCGCGCCGAGCATCATGGAAACATTGAAGATGCAGGGCGTCGAGCAGTTTGGCGATTTCGCTATTCAGATTCGCATGAAGATCATGACAAAGCCGGGCGAGCAGGCGGTGATCCGTCGCCGTGCCTATGCTTTGATCAAGAAGGCCTTCGATGCCCAAGGGATCAAATTTGCCGTTCCGACTGTCTCCGTCGCCGGCGGCGGGGACGCAAGCAGCGCGGTCGCGCAGAAGGGGCTTGATCTCATCAAACCACCGCCGCAGACCGAGCAAGCAGCCTTAGATGCCTAGCCACAGCGCTCAAGCCGCCCGTCGCCGCAAGCCCTTGCGAATGCTTATGACCGGCAGATCGCCGATGCAGCGCCTCGCCGATGAGACCGTGCTCATCAAGGTGCCCGATCGCGGCCCCGGTATTCCGGAAAGCCAGTGGAAGCGGTCCTGAGGCCCTTCTACCGGTAGGAGCAATCCCGCAACCGCGATACCGGTGAGACCGGCCTTGGGCTTTCCATCGCCCAACAACTCGCGACGGCGATCGGTGCTCACTACCTTGCGCAACGGCGGCGGTCTTGCCGCAAAAATTGCCATTCAAGGCGGAGGAGGTGAGTCGCGTCTGCAACCCTGTGATTTAGGTGGGGTTCCCCGAACTGATGGCCGCGCTAACCAGGCGGGGACCACATCGTCGATGTCCATACCGGAGACGCCGATTTCGCTCAGCATTATTCGCTGTCCTCGACTATCGAGGACAGCCTGCCGCCCGTCATCGACATTCTGAAGAGTGTTGACGCTACTTTCAGGGCGATACCACACCGATCAGACCCGCACAGGATCACGCAGTTCGAGAATGCCGCCCGATACCGGGTCGAATTCCTCACACCCAATCGGGGTTCCGATGATTATGCCGATCATGCCAGCCCCATGCCCGCTCTTGGCGGGGCGTCGGCACAGCCATTGCGTTTTCTCGATTTTTTAATCCATGAGCCCGTCCGGACTGTCATGCTGCATCGCTCGGGTGTTCCTGTGATCGTGCCATCGCCGGAGCGCTATGCAGTGCACAAACTGATCGTCGCCTCCCGCAGGCAGTGGGATGTAAACGGCATCGCGAAACGGGAGAAGGACGTGTATCAGGCCAGCCTCCTGATCGAGGCACTGGAAGCCACACGCCGACAAGAGGAACTCGCAGAGGTCTTTGCCGAAGCTTGGGGCAGAGGTCAGAGCTGGCGCGCCGCGATCCAGAAGGGCCTTAGCCTGCTTCCGGAAAAAAGAAGGCAGCGGCCAAGCTAAGTATTGGAGACGCTCTATCGTCAATCGGGGCGGAACTCGAAGGCTTCACCGACGCCGCCGTTAAATAGCAGATAAGCTCGTTGGCGGGTTTTTGGCTGCGTTTCCCCCTTTGCATGAATGGCATTGCTGCGATTCTAGACTCCAGGATCTGCAGTTCGAATCCTTTCAAGGCGACCGATTGAAGGTCGACGTGGGTCGGAAGCGGGCTAGTATAGCGGAGCTTTTCCATTCAGATCGGCGGACCATCCCTGTCCGGGCATGCTGTCCACAATAAGCGGCTTCACCGTCGTCACGATTAGAGAAACCTGCACTCTGCAATCAGCATCAGCACACTGATGCCAAGACCCTCTGCGGAAGAATGCTCGAGAACGAGTAGCTCACAGACCCGTATCCCGGATCGGCTAGCTTGGTCGCTAGGGCGGGCTGGCGGAAGGTCTAGGGCGAATTACGCCTTTGTCGACAGCAAACATCGGTTCGAACGATAGCGACGACACTGCCCATTGCGTCATCTTTCATGCAGACCACCGCGCGGACCGGATCCGTAGGCGCAACAGAGAGGTCTTTGGGAGCGTCACGCGCCGCGTTAAATAAGAGGTGTAGTCATGAAGATCGTAGTGATTGGCGGAACAGGCCTAATAGGCACGAAAGTCGTCAACATTCTGCAGCAGAATGGTCATCAGGCTCTCGCGGCAACGCCGGCTACGGGCGTTGATACTATCTCCGGTAAAGGTTTGTCGGAGGCGCTCGAGGGAGCCGAGGTCGTAGTAGACGTCTCGAACTCCCCGTCATTTGAGAGCGATGCCGCAATGGCCTTCTTCAAGACTGCGGGTGAAAATATAAGTGCGGCCGAGGCGAATGCCGGCGTTAAGCACCACGTCGCACTGTCCGTAGTGGGCACTCAAAGGCTCCAGGACTCCGGCTATTTCCGGGCAAAGCTTGCTCAGGAGAGTAAAATCAAGGCTTCAGCAATTCCCTACACTCTAGTCAGAGCGACCCAGTTCTTTGAGTTTATCCGCGGCATTGCCCAATCCGGCACGAGTGGAGATACCGTTCGTCTGTCGCATGCGCCATTTCAACCGATGGCGGCCCAGGATGTCGCTGCAGCAGTTGCGTGTGCGGCCCTTGGCGCTCCCGTCAATGGCACACTAGAAGTAGCTGGTCCGGAGATTCTCCGCTTAGACGAAGTGATAGCTAAAGTACTCGATGCCGATCGCGATCCACGCAAGGTGGTTACCGATTCTGAGGCACCCTATTTCGGTGTTCGATTGAACAATCCATCGCTGCTGCCTGATGGCGAAGCACGATACGGCGCGACTACGTTCGGCTGGTGGCTGGTTAACGTCCGCCGCCTCCCCAAAGATAGGCTTGCAAAACCCGTGGGGGCTGAGCGTTGGGATCCGATGGGCGTGTGCTGAGCAGAATGATTGCCGGTCGCGGTCACCTGCGTCCGGATTGCACCGGAAGCGCCCGCAGCTCCTCTGCCGCCCTGATGCCATGGCGTTCAAGAGGAGCATGCGCGTGCCACACACGAGACCATGAACTCCCGATCCACTTCTCCCGAATGCCATATCCCAATCAACTACAAAGGAGACCGATATGAAGTCTATCCCCCTCATGGTGCTCTTGTCGGCCACGGTCGGCTTTGGCACCTTGTCAGTTGCAGCTGAAGACGGCGCAAAGGTCACACCATTGATGACCAAGGATCTGCCAGACTATCCGGGCAAGGAAGGGCTCATGCTGTCGGTAGAATATCAGCCAGGCGGCTCCTCGCCTATCCACCGCCACGATGCCAACGCATTCGTGTACGTCCTGGAGGGCGCGATCGTGATGCAGGTTAAGGGCGGCGAAGAAGTCACCGTTGCTGCAGGAGAAACCTACTACGAGAACCCCTCCGACATTCACCTCATTAGCCGCAATGCGAGCAAGACGAATTCCGCCAAATTCATAGTAGTACTGCTCAAGAAGAAGGATACGCCGGCCGTTATCCCGCTGGAGTGATCAAGGCCAACACGAGGAAAACCGGAGCGTAATCATCCCCATGCCTGCTTGCCAAATTCGATACTCCGAGCTTGCAGTTGCACACAATGCCCAGCCCTCACACCCTCGATTCTGACCGACGAAAAGGAAAGAACCATGCAACCTCGTCAAAATAATTACTTCAAACTTGCTGAACCGGGCTTTAAACACGTCTTCGCGCTGGAGAGCGCTCTTAAAAATGGTCCGCTAGAGCCAAAGCTGCTGCACCTTGTCAAGCTGCGCGCCTCACAGATCAATTCGTGTGTGTTCTGCATTCATTTACACACCACAGAAGCTTTGAAAGACGGGGAAGATCCCATGCGCCTCTATTTGTTGACCGGGTGGCGCGAGGCAACGCTTTACTCGTCGCGTGAGCGCGCTGCTCTTGCCTGGACTGAGGCGCTAACCAACCTCGCGCAAACTGGTGCCCCCGACGATGATTGGGGGCTGGTTGAGGCTGCATTTACGGCAGAAGAACGGTCTTGGTTGTCTCTTGCAATCGGTGCGATCAATCTTTGGAATCGGCTTCAGGTAGGTTTCAGGGCTACACATCCTGCTTAACAGCTCGATGTGCTCCATCAGGCATAATGTCTTTGTGGCGCAGCAGTCGAAACCGCTGCGCCGTTCTTGCCGGTTCGAATAGATTTGAGGAATTAACTGGGTGGTTACAACCAGTCTGCCCTCCAGCCCTCGACGATCGCCACCATGCAGCTTCTGACCGCTCGCAGGGCGCAAGCGCTGTCGAGCACCAAGTTCGACGGCCCCAGATAATATCATCAACGGCCATGCACCGGGGGATGGACTAGCGGACCTGTTTCGGCGACCGTCCCTTGAATGCTTCGGCGGGTTACGATCGGAGCCGCCGGCGAGCCCGAGCCTGTCAGGGGAATACATCATGCCCCCCACGAGCCTCGAACTAACACTCGAAGAGATGCTGGCCGACCCCATCATCCAGCTTGTGATGAGGCGCGATAACGTCGTCGCGGATGACGTGCGGCGGGTCATTTATGATGCTAGGGAGGCACATCGACGTCGAGACCTGCTGGCCGAACGCCGCCGCGCGAGCCCGAACCGGCCAGGGGACCATATCATGGGCACCACGAGCCCCGAATTAACACTCGAAGAGATGCTGGCCGACCCCATCGTCCAGCTCGTGATGAGGCGCGATAACATCCTCGCGGACGACGTGCGGCGGGTCATTCATGAGGCTCGGCAGGCACATTGAATCGAGAACTGCTACTAGAACGGCGCATCGGCATGGTGCCCAACACCCTCAGCGACTCAACCAATGACGAAGGCGGGCCCAAGTTCTGGAGACGAACTGAAGGAAATAATGCCTATGAGCTTTGACGCATCCAATCTGCGATTGCGGATGTTCGCCACTTTATTTTTCTTATTACCATGCATTCTCGTCCCTGCGGCCTGCTCAAGTGGAAGAGGCCTAGTCGGCGAATTGCCGGCTGGGACAGAAACTGCTGCTTCTCACATTAAACAGGATAACTCCCTCGATCTACTTTACGTCACTGATCGGGTGCCTGCCGCCTCGGCTAATGGCGAACTCGCCTACAGCTCGTTTCGGGGTCGTTCAATGAGCTTCGGTTCAGTTACGCTTGCTCGCGATCGGTCGCGCTTTGACGATGGGTCGGCTGGGCAGCCTGACGCGTCGCTACAGGTTTCACGCACGACCAAACTCGGAGAATTTCCGCAGTCGCCATACCCGATTGAACTCACGCCTCAGGGGCCTCGTCGGGTACCCGAAACTGTAGATGCCCATATGCGGGCAGCCGCGGGGTTGCAGGCTGAGGTGACCCGGCGCCTTGCGATGGCGGAACGCAAAGAAGTGGTCATTTTTGTTCATGGCTATAACAATAGTTTCGACGATGCCGCCAAAGCCACCGGCAAGATATGCAATGCCCTTTCTGCAGAGTTTGTGTGCGTATCGCTCTCGTGGCCAGCGGGCGGATCGGGCGGCGCTTTCTACGGTTACAATATCGACCGTGAGTCCGGCGAGTTCGCAGTAGCGGATGTGAAGAAGGCTATTCGTATCATTTCCGCAACCGAAGCTATCAAACGTCTCCACCTCATCGCGCACAGTCGCGGCGCAGACGTGCTATTATCCGCCCTTCAGCAACTGGGAATGGAGGCCTACACCACCCGGTCTTCTCCTACCGAGCGCTACAAAATCAGCAATGTCGTGCTGTTCGCTCCTGACATCGATCTCGATGTTGCCACAGCAAGATTGTTCGGATTCGTGTCTGATCCCGATGCGCCCTTCGGAGCAAACGCAACCCCCTACGGCCTTTTGCCGCCCATAGGCTCGCTGCATCTGACAGTATATTCATCCCCCAATGACCAGGCGCTTGCCCTTTCAAGCGGGCTGTTCGGAAGCGTAGTGCGGCTCGGGCGATTAACCAGCGCCAGCATCAGCTCCAAGGAGGCGGGCTCGAATGCGCTCTGGAAGAATTCGCAGTTATCCGGTATCGCCGACTTTATCGAATACAAGGGAAGAGCGGGCTTTGCGGGTCATAGCTATTTCTTGTCCGACCCGGCGGTTCAAAAAGATCTAGTTGCTCTACTTAGGGACCGGCTCAAGGCCGGTGGTCCCGGTCGGCCACTGGTCGAAATCAAACGTCCATTTTGGAGCGTGCTCAGCCGCAATAGTAAGCTATCTCACTGATAAGAATACTACTTCGTTCGTGACGCTCTGCTCGGTCGCCAGATTCGGTGGTCGGGTTAGATTTGCCGTCGCGGCTTGGCCTTTTACCGCAGCTCGACTTGCTGTCGTGGGAGCTCATGCACGGCTCGGGTGTATCGATGTTAACTTGTCGCCTTGTTCACTGTGTCGTCGACTGTCTTACGCATTCTTGGTGTGAATCCGCCGATCAGATCCGCAGATATCCACTTCAGCTCATGGATTTCCATGAGGTGCGGTTGGGCCATGGCGGGATTAGGGTGGGCCTGTGAGTTCGCCAGCCCAGATATTGAGAACAAGTGCTATACGAAGCGCTGACAGCCCCCAGGCTTTCTTTGTCCGGCAGGAGAAGCCAATGACATGCGTGTGGTCGCACCGCCCCCAATCCTTGCATCTGGGACTTTTTATTGCGGCCTATGTTCTGGGCAGCGGATTCGCTCAGTCGCTCGCAATCGTACCCGGAACAGGTATTTCCATTTGGCCTCCAGGCGGGCTTTTCATGGCTACGCTTATCCTCGCTTCCCGGCACAGCTGGCCGTGGTGGGTGCTGGGGGGCCTTCTGGCGGAACTGTTTAGCAATTTCCTGTGGTTCCATAGTCCGTTGCCTGCCGCCGTCCTGATCTATGCCGGCAACGCTCTTGAAGCGGCGGCCGGCGCATGGCTGGTGATCCGGATCTCCGGCCGGCCGGTGCGGCTGGAAACCTTGCCGGAAGTTCTCGCATTCGTCGTACTGGGCGCTGGAATTGCGCCAGTCATAAGCGCTACGGTGGGAAGCGCGACACTTGCGTGGTTTGGCATACAATCGCAATCCTTCACAACTGCCTGGCCTCTATGGTGGATCGGAGACGCCACCGGAGTCTTGATCGTAGCGCCACTGGCGCTGGTCGTGTTGCAGAACTGGCGCGGCAAGGCCCAGCTCTCGGCCGCGCAATGGATGGAAGCTTGTGTCCTGGGGCTGATCTTTCTTGGCGTCGCTGCCCTTTCCTTGAGCGGTTACCTGCCCTTCGCCTACATCATCATGCCGCCTCTTCTTTGGGCCGCAGTGCGCTTTGAGTTCAAAGGCGCCGCCGTCAGCTTGACCCTCCTCGCTCTGATCACGGCAGTATTCACGATATCCGGCGCCAGCCAATTTGCCGGCGATCCTGAGTCCCAGAAGCATAAGCAGGTCATGCTGCAGCTTTTTCTGGCCGTCTCGGCATTTTCGGCGCTCATCGTGGCCGCCATATCCCGGCAGCACCAGCTGGCGGTGCTCACATTGCGCCAAAGCGTGGAGGCGTTGCGCGACCGGGAGCGGGAACTGTCGCAGCTCGTGGATATGGTTCCGAGCCTGCTCTGGCGGTTGAGTCCGGAGGGCGAGCCGACCTTCTTCAACCAGCGCCTGATAAATTTTCTCGGCCTGGACATGGCAGATGCAGACAAGCCGGGCATGAGCCGGCTGGCGGCCATCATAGAAGCCGCCGTCCATCCCGATGATGCGGCCAGCCTTAGGGAAGCGCTCAACCATTCTTTCGTCACCGGCGAACGCTTCTCCAAGACGTATCGCCTGCGGCGTGCGGATGGCGTCTACCGCTGGGTGGAAGGCAGTGCGGAGCCGCTGCGCGATGAGAGCGGGCGCATCCTCCAATGGTACGGCCTCTCGCATGACATCGACGATCAGCTGCGCGTTGAGGAGGCGCTGCGACGCAGCGAGCGGCAGCTTCAGCAACTCATTGACACCGTGCCGGTGCAGATCTGGTGCATCACGCCTGGCGGTGAACCGGCATACATCAACAAAACGATGATGGACTATATCGGCCTGAAGCTGGAGGATTTTGATGCCCAGCAAGGATTAGCCGGAGCAATTCAGACCATCGTCCATCCTGACGACAGGATCCCTTTGCAGCGCGCCCTAAACCACTCCTTCAGCACGGGTGAAGCGTTCGAGTTGAAATTTCGCAACCGCCGATCGGATGGTTCATACCGCTGGACAGAGGGGCGTGCTGAACCACTCCGTGACGAGAGCGGCCGCATCATCCGGTGGTTCGGCGCCAACGTCGATATCCATGATTTCGTGACTTCTCAGGAAGCGCTGCAAGAGCGGGAGCGCTTCCTCTGGGAGCTCGTTGAAACGCTGCCGGCAATGATCGATTGCGCCGCACCGAATGGCGAGCCGGTCTATCGCAGCCAGCAGCTTCGCGAATTCCTCGGGTATGAGCTTGAAGAATTGGACGGCACCGGAAAGTCCCGGCTGGCCGGCACACTCGATGCCGGTGTTCATCCCGACGACGTGGCGGGTGTCAAAGAGAGATATGCCCATTCGTTGTCTACCGGCGAGCCGTATGCTCGGAAGCACCGTCTGCGGCGCTTCGATGGCGAATATCGCTGGGTCAATACGCGCGCCGCGGCGATGCGCAACGCCGAAGGCGCCATCGTGCAGTGGAACGTCATCTGCCTGGACATCGACGGTGAGGTTCGGGCGCAAGAAGAGCTGCGTCTGGCGCAAGAGAGCCTTGCGCGTGCGAGTCAGGCGGCGAGCCTTGCTGAGCTTTCGGCTTCTATAGCGCACGAGGTGAACCAGCCGTTAGCGGCCGTCGTGGCGAACTCGCACGCCTGCCAGCGCTGGCTCACGGCTGAACCGCCAAATCTCGAGCGCGCGCAAAAGACGGTGGAGCGCATCATTCGTGACGCAAACGCCGCCGCCGCCGTCGTGAGCCGCATCCGCGCCTTGTTCAAGCAGTCGGTCGAGACGAGGCATGCCACGACACTGGACAGTGTCATCGCGGAGGCGCGTGACCTCACGGCTGAGGAGGCGGCGCGGCGGCGCGTCCGTATGGATGTTGATGTCGAAAGCAACCTTCCGCCTGTCGCGCTCGATCGCGTCCAGATCCAGCAGGTTCTCGTCAATCTTATTCGCAACGGCATGGAGGCCATGGACACCATTACGACTGACAGAGTTCTTCGGATCCGCGCGCGGCGGATGGGGAACGCGGTCGAGACCGAGATCAGTGATCGCGGCCGGGGCGTCGAATCTCCTGACAAGATCTTCGAGCCGTTCTTTTCGACGAAAGAGCACGGGATGGGCATGGGGCTCGCCATCTGCCGCTCGATTGTCGAGTCGCACGGCGGACGGCTGTGGGCGGAGAAGAACCAACCGCATGGAGCGACCTTCGTCTTCACATTACCCGTTGAAGTGAAAGCATCGCCATGACGACGGACGATCATATCGTGTTCATCGTGGATGACGATGAACGCATTCGAGAGGCGCTCGGCGAACTGCTGGCCTCCCACGGCATGCGCGCCATCGCGTTCGGATCGGCCGGCGACTATGTCAGCGCGGACAAGCCGAACGTCCCTGCCTGCCTCATCCTCGACGTCGAATTGCCGGATATCAACGGGCTCGATCTGCAGAGTCAGATCGCCGCGGGCGATCATCCGCCGATCGTTTTCATAACAGGGCATGGTGACATTCCGTCCTCGGTGCGCGCGATCAAGCACGGCGCCGTGGACTTCCTGACCAAGCCTTTCAGTGATGCGGACCTCATGGCCGCAACCCATGCGGCGATCGCCCAGGATCGGGAAAAGAGAGCAGAACGCGCTGAACTCGGCGTGCTAAGGCAACGCTATTTCGACCTGACGCCGCGCGAACGCGAGGTGCTGCCGCTGGTGGTGAGTGGTCTGCTCAACAAGCAGGCCGCAGCCGAGCTGGGGATCGGCGAAGTCACGCTGCAAATTCATAGAAGGAACGTGATGCAGAAAATGGCAGCGGCGTCGCTCGCCGATCTTGTGCGTATCGCGGAGCGATTGGAAATACCGATCACCCACTCGCGCCGAGCAGGAGGGAGCGGAGCGTGAGCAAGCGAAGACCTCGATGAATGCCAGGAGCGAGCGGTCTCGATCTGCAGCGTCATCTGACCCAAAGCGGCAACTCCAAGCCAATCATCTTCCTGACCGGGCATGGCGACATTCCGATGACTGTCCAGGCGATGAAGGCCGGCGCTGTGGATTTCCTCACCAAGCCAGTGCGGGACCAAACGCTGCTTGACGCTGTGATTGCGGGCATTGCGATGGATGCCGCGCGCCGGGCGGAAGCCGTGATCGTCAAGCGCAATGTCGAACGCCTTGAGACGCTGACGCCACGCGAGCGCGAGGTTCTGCACGAACTGGCGTGCGGACGCCTCAACAAGCAGATCGCCTTCGACCTCGGCATTAGTGAAGTGACGGTCAAGCTGCATCGCGGCAATGTCATGCGCAAGATGGAGGCCGCTTCCATCGGCGAACTGATCCGGGCATGGGAAACATTGCCCGCGCCGATGCGCGAGGCCGGCGCGACCAAGATGCCATGATGCCTGCTCGCGAGAGCGCCTAAAGACACCGGGTAGTCGACGGCCGGTGTGTGCGCGATACATGCGGTGATGCTGCGTGCAGAAAAGGCCATGCGCGGTGCGATGAACTGCTCGATTGAGCCACATTGCAGACCTTCTGGGGCAGGTTGTGGCCGATGCCGCCGGTGATCACCCGGTGCCGGTACTTGCCGGAGAACATTTTGGCGTAGGCGCTGGCGTCCGGATGCGGAGCGCCATTGGCGTCGCCTTCGAGCGTAATTGTGGGTACGCTGATGATTGGCGCCTGTGCGAGCCGCTTCTC
Organism: Sinorhizobium numidicum; assembly: GCF_029892045.1. NCBI lineage: Bacteria > Pseudomonadati > Pseudomonadota > Alphaproteobacteria > Hyphomicrobiales > Rhizobiaceae > Sinorhizobium > Sinorhizobium numidicum. The sequence continues at coordinate 2,252,760 of NZ_CP120367.1, read as the reverse complement.
CAGCTCGTCATATTGGCGCTCGCCTTCGGCGAGGCCGAGCCGCCAGCGGTAGTTGTGGATCACGATCTCGACGTGGTCCGGATTGTCGAAGGCAGCGGCGCTGCGCTCGAAGGTGGCGTGGTCGAAGCTCCATTGTGGGAAAGCGAGCTGCCAGATGAGCTTGGCGAAATCCCGCGTGTATTTCTCGTAGCCGGCGCGGCCGCGGTCGGTGGCGAAGTAATATTGGTACCACCACTGGAGTTCTGCCTTCGGTGGGAGCGGCAGCTTGCCGAGCTGTTGGTTGCCGATGAGATGGCCGCTCACCGAGACCATCGCCTTGCAGCGTTCCGGCCAGAGCGCGGCGATGATGTTGGCCGTGCGTGCGCCCCAGTTGCAGCCGTCTCCAGCGCATCCATCAGGGCGATCGTGTCCGCGGCGAGCGCCGACTGCTGGCCGTTGCGCTTCGCGTCATGCGAGAGGAAGCGCGTCTTACCGTGGCCGCGCAGGTAGGGCACGATTACGGTAGCCCTTCGACGCCAGCAGCGGCGCGACGTCGACGTAAGTGTGAATGGCCAGCCGTGCAGCAGGATAACGGGCGCGCCATCGGTGGGGCCTAGCTCGGCAAAACTGACGCTCAGAACGCCGGCATCGATCTGCTTCAGCGGGCCGAATGATTAAGGTGCCAGCTGCGTCGCGGACGCCTTTGACTGGTCGGTTCCGCCGGACGCCGCTTTCGCTGGCGCTTTCATGCCGAGCTCAGCGGCGGCGAATGTGATTGCGGCTGCGCCAATAACCCGGCGGCGATGGCAATCGATCTTCTCGGGAGCCTTGATCTTGTCCATGTCGAGGCCTCAGTGAAACAGTGGGTGTCTTAGATAAGCGAATGGGCCTTGCCAAAGCGGCCTACGCGGCCTGATCGCTCGCATGTCGCCCGTTCGGCGCGGAATTGTTACCATCCTTTGGTCTAGGCTGCGCGCCACTCGCGCATGTCACACTCATCGTTAGCCACGCTTGAAGCTTAGCAATCTCGGCCGCTTCCGGGCGGTTCCAGGTGCGGTGGATTTCCGAGAGCACTGCATTGGTCGTCACGGGGATGACGCCGCCCTGGACAAAGCGCCAGTGTCGTCCGGTTCGCCATTTCGCTCACATCGCCCGAAGCATCCATCACAGCGTAGACCTTATATCCCGCCACTTTTGCATCAAGCGCTGGGAACATCACGCAAACGCTGGTCCAGACTCCCGCCTCGGATCAGGCACGCCGTCGACCCGAAGGACGGAGCCTCAGCGAAGTACGGCCATGGGCGGCGTGCCGCCGTATGTTTGCTTCGGAGGAGGTCAGCATGCCTGCGCTACGAGGTAGATGCGGCGTCAGCGGAATGGCCGCTTGTTGCTGACACCTCCCGATAGTGGACGGTCCGGTTTCGGCCCCTTTTGGTCATCGCCAACCATGTTCGAGATGACCGCTTTTTCGGCGCATCTTGGCCGTTCGCGGTGGCCGCAGCGAGCGACTGCCTGAAGGTTTTTTGGATGCGCGCCGAGAGGTGACGGTTGCCACCGGGTGTGTTCCGGCCCGCGTTGGAAACCTTGGAAGGGGGCAGCCGCGGGAGGCGGTGGGTCTATCGCCGATGTGACCGTCGACTGCGCACCCGTCGCCTTGAGATCCCATCAGGAATGGATAGCGGCCTGCACCGTGGCAGAGTGAGGTCGCTAGAAATCTCTCTGGAGGCCAACCATGCCGGTGAAAGCAGATCAACCCCAAGCACATACCGCTACCCCCGTCGATCTTGGCGCAATTTTCGTATCGTTGGAACTGAGCAAATCGACATGGCTCGTGACCGCTCTCTCGCCGGGGAGCGAGAAAATGTCTCGCCATGCTGTAACTGGTGGTGACATCGCCGGCTTGTTCTCGTGTTTCGCCACCCTTCGCCAGAAAGCGCAGCGGCGTGTGGACAAGCTTTATCCACTGGTGGTGATCCAGGAGGCCGGGCTTGATGGCTTCTGGCTGGGGCGAGTGCTTAGCAAGGAAACCTGGATTGAGAGCCATATTGTGGAGGCTGCATCCATTGCCATGCCGCGCCGACATCGCCGCGCAAAGACGGATCGCATAGACGGCGAAACATTAATACGTGCTTTGATGGCCTGGAAACGCGGTGAACCTCGTGCTTGCTCGATGGTCAAACTCCTCACGCCCGAAGAGGAAGACAACCGCCGGCTCGGACGAGAGCGGAAGACCCTGATTGCGGAACGTGTTTTTCACGTCAATCGCATAAAGGGGCTGCTCTTCTCCCAAGGAATACGAGATTACGAGCCTTTGCGTCGCGATCGCCGTCAGCGCCTGGAGGAGCTTCGAACGGGAGATGGCCGGATAGTGTCGAAGCACCTGAGAGCAGAGATCTGCCGTGAGCTCGATCGTCTCGAATTGCTGCTCACACAGATCAAAGCGGTAGAAGCAGAACGCGATGCGTTGATGTCCCGCGAGTCCACCAGCGCACCGGCAAGAGCAGCCACGCTGTTAAGGATCAAGGGAATTGGTCCCGAGTTCGCGACGATACTTTACTCAGAAGGCTTGTTCAGACACTTCGACAATCGGCGGCAAGTCGCGGCCTACGCAGGGCTTGCTCCTTCGCCTTGGCAAAGTGGCAACGTCAATCGTGAGCAGGGTGTCTCGAAGGCGGGGAATCCGCGCTTGCGAGCGACGATGGTTGAGCTCGCCTGGCTATGGCTGCGCCATCAACCGAACTCGGCGCTGACCTTCTGGTTCAAGGAGCGCATTGCACGCAACAGCGGTCGTCTTAAGAGACCGATGATCGTCGCTCTGGCTCGCAAGTTGCTGGTCGCCCTCTGGAAGTACGTGAGCTCCGGCGTCGTAATCGAAGGAGCGGTGATGAAAACCGCCTGAAGTACAAAAGCAGCCATTGAACGCAGATTGCTATCCTCAGGGCCTGATCAGTCCTGACGGATCCAGGTGAACGGACCGGGATTCCCATTGGCTTTAACCGCCGACCTTGAGTTTGGCCCCGTTCTCCTGAGCCCGTGCCCGTCGAAAGCGGGATAATGGTGCAGCCGTTGAAAGCGGCGACCGGATGTGAGGTTGTACAGGCCCGAGGACGGGCCGGTAATTGCTATGGGCTCAGACCGTGGATCCGACTACCAAGGAGAACTCGATGCCACCTGAATGAACCATTGACAAAAATCCTGATGTGAACGGAATCGAACCGCAGCCACTGTCATAAAAAGAGGCGGCACCGAACCGATAACTTGGCGGGACGACCCAGGCGCTGAGATCTACACGCTGTAGTCAGCCCCTCACCATAAAGGCGGTCGCGCGCTACGATCTGTAACGACGTTGCTACCGGCCGTAAGCGAAGCGCGGCGTCCAGCTTTCTTCCAGTTTGGCCTCTTCATCCTCCTCGTCAAGAGGATGTTCTGGCAATGCCTCGCTGCTGAGAACGGTCAGGGTATATCCATATTTGCCGAGACCAATGATCTCCTCATCAAGCGAGATCTTTCCAGGACCATCAAACCACGTCGCTAGATCGGTCTGATCAACCAGACGCTCGGCACGCAGAACCCTTGTCGGTTCCGTGTTGAACTGACGGGTCGCGCCAATCGGCAAAGGCGTACCCTTGCGCAAAAAGGCAAGCCTGCCGAGACCTTTGAACGGTTCCGAAGTAAACGCATAGACAATCTCGTCGCCCCTACTCACAATTATGGCCATCGGATAGGAGCTGCACTCGGCCGCGCGGATTGCAGCCGCGCTCACCGAAGAGCGAGCTGCCTCCGCCAACTTGAGGATACCATCGAGCCCAATTTGACTCCTCGACAAAAGTTCGCGTGTGAGAGTAGACGGCAGAAGCAGCCCGCTCGCGAAGTGATCAGCCTCCAGCTCAATTGAAGTTTTTTGCGTAAAATTGCCACGCGACAAGTGAGTGCCGCCCGCGTTGACAATCTCTTCGGGGTGTCCGGGGAGGAACCAATGACCGAGCTCATGGGCGATCGAGAAGTTCTCAAACCCTACGTTGTTGTATTCGGTCGAGTAGATGATGGTGGCCGAGTCTCCAGCAAAGATGATGGCTCCAGATACCCCTTGAACGTCGGCTGGCTTCGCCTGAAGAATGATATCCCTCGCCTCTGTGATCACGCGAGGATCAATCGGAAACTGTGTGAAACCGAATTCCTCGGCGATCTTCTCGCCATGCTGGGTCGCCATTTTCAGCCGGAAGCCAGCCATGCTTGCTCGCTATTTTTTACCTTGGACCATTGTGTCGATAATGTTCTGGATAAATAGACGATCTTTTGTGGTCAGCTTATCCTCGTCGCGAAAGGCAGTTGTCGCAGTTTTTGTGCCGAGCAAATAGTCCGCCGTAACGCTCAAGGCTTTCGCCAGTGCGCGGACGTTGTCGAAAGATGGCTTGCGGCGACCAGCTTCAAAATGCGCGATGGCCGAAGGCTGCATGCCGGCCTCTCGGGCAAGCTCGGATTGGCTCTGCCCCCTGCCCTCACGCGTCTTGCGTAGGCGGGAGGCAAAGTCGGATGGGGTGCTTGACTCGGTCATGACGATTCGTATATGTTTCCTATTACAGATCGTATAGGCCCTAAGGGGCCTTTTCTTGGGCTCCGCCTATGACAGAGCGTATAGAAAGATATTACGATTTGAGAATCAGGTCAAGGAATCAGGAGTTGATAAATGGCAGGAAAGAATCAGCACGTAGTGCCTCACGGCGACGATTGGGCCGTGCGCGGCGCCGGAAATCAAAGGGTGACTTCGACCCATCCGACTCAGGCCGAGGCTGAGCGGGCGGCGCGGGAGATCGCCATTAACCAGCAGAGCGAGGTCGTCATCCATCGTCCCAACGGACGTATTCGTGACAAGAACTCCTACGGGCGCGATCCGTTCCCGCCTAAGGGCTAAGGAGCGTGGCTGCCGATTGCCCTCTCTCCATGATCCCGCCTGCCCGCCGAACTCCTTGGATCGACGGGGGCGGGATCATGGGAACGCTGCCTCCCTCGTCGCTGGAGGAAGACCTGGATCGGCCGACCGAAGTTGTTTCGGTTCTCGGGCCAACACGCTCATTGGCAATGCCTGGACGCGACTGGTAGTAAAAAGCGTGGCAAGACTGGTCATGGACGGGTACTTGCACGGTGCGCTCCGCATGGCGACGGCCTCCGAACACGACGAGAACCCCTTCAACTTCTACACGAATCACGATTTACTAAAGTCAACTGGGAGAATGGCTTCCGTTCAATCGTCAGGGTAGTTTCATGTGCACGATATTTTTGATCTCCGGGCCCATCTCAGTTGGAAAATCAGCCTTGGTTAAAGAGTTCGAAGCGCGTTTCGGCGCCAGGAAGGTATCAACGAGACAGCTTCTGTTGCAGCGGAGCCCTGACGCAGATCGCGAAACTCTAATTCAGCTGGGATTGGACCTCGACAAGGAGACATCGGGCCGCTGGGTACTTGAAGAGTTCTTGGCGCTCGCGGGTGGCAATTTAGGAAAATCGATTTGGCTGATCGATGCCGTTAGAACAATGGAACAGGTACAGCATTTTCGGCACAGGTTCGAAAATGAGGTCATTCATATTCATCTTACAGCTCCGATCGGCATTCTCCGAAAACGCTACCAGGAGCGCCATGCTGAGTTGCAAGAATTCGCAAGCTACGATGAGGCGCGTGTTCACGGGACGGAACGAAACATTGAAGACCTGGCCACAAAAGCCGATCGTGTTTTGGATGCGCACAGAAATAGCCCAGCTTCTCTGCTTGCGCTTGCAGCAAGCGGACTAAAGCTCTTCCCGGAAGGAGTACCACAGCTCGTAGATGTTCTCGTCGGTGCACAATTCGGCAGTGAGGGGAAAGGCAACATCTGCGCCCACATCGCAAAAGACTACCAGGTTCTTATGCGCGTGGGCGGACCGAACGCCGGGCATAAAGTTTCCTTTCCGAAATACGACTACATTCAGCTTCCTTCAGGAACGCAATCAAATCCCGAGGCGAAGCTCCTGATTGGTGCAGGCGCCACACTTTCCGTTAATCAGGTCCTCAAGGAGATCACCGATCTGAGCCTTACAGGAGACCGACTGTCAATCGATCCCCAGGCCATTGTTATCGAGGACGAGGACGTCAAGGTCGAAATGGGAAGCCTTGAGGCAATTGGCTCAACGAAGAAGGGGGTCGGTGTGGCAACTGCGAGGAAGATACTCGGGCGTGGAGACAAGGTTCACTTCGATGCGCCGGTTCGCCTCGCTCAAGATATACCGGAATTCAAGCAGTTTGTCCGATGCACGAAGGTCGAGCTCGAAAAGGCCTACCGGCGCGGCGACCGCATTCTGCTCGAAGGGACTCAGGGCACAGATCTGAGCATCCATCATGGTCATTACCCGTATGTCACATCCAGAGAAACGACCGCGTCAGGATGCTTGGCGGACGCCGGCATCGCTCCATCAAGGGTGCGCCGCGTGATCATGGTAACTAGAACGTACCCTATTCGAGTGGGTGGAAATTCTGGCCCGATGATGAACGAAATTAATTTTGCGACCATCGCTAAGCGAAGCGGCGTTCCGGAAGAGGATATCACCGGAACAGAAGTAGGCACCGTGTCAGGCAAAAAGAGGCGCATCGGAGAATTCGATTGGGAGCAAGCACGACGGTCCGCAGTCCTGAATGGAGCAACCGATATCGCGCTTACGTTCGCTGATTACATCGACGCTTCAAACAAGACCGTGGCGGAGTATGCCATGCTGACTGCCGAGACCAAGTCATTTGTTCAGGACCTCGAGCGTGTCACCGGTGCCAGGGTAACTTGGATTACGAAAGATTTCGGGCCAGATGCGATCGTGATCGACCGGAGAGAAAGCTAAGACTGAAAATGGAAATTGACCTTCTACTGCAGACGTACCCGCGGCTCTTCCATATGGCCGAGGATGGCGCGTTTCCCTCTATACAGGAGCGTGGCCTATTGAGCGCCACGGCACTCCTTGACCTCTACGAAATCAACGGCGCGCGACGCTTGGAAATCGAAGCCCAACGCCGCCCTGAAAGCGTGACAATTTCAAAGAACGGTCTGCCAAATACGGTAATCCGCGACAACAAGCCCATGACGGATAGCGCTCTAGAAAAGTGCCTACAGGACGGGCTGAGTCCAGAACAATGGTATCGCACGCTCAACGGAAAGACATTCTTCTGGCTTCACAAGAAGCGTTTGTGGAGGTTGCTAAAGGCCAAGGCATACCGCGACTATCCACAAACCATCCTTACACTAGATACCGCTTCGCTTGTGGGTGCGCACCAGAACAATATCTTGCTCAGCCCAATAAACAGCGGTTCGACTATTATGAACCCTCAGCCTCGCGGCCAGGGTACATTCCTTCCGATCGCAGATTACCCCTTCGCCGAGCGACGGAAAACGCGCGCGGTCGAAGACACACTAGTGGAATTGACGGTGCCATATGGTGTCCACGATATCATGGACCATTTGATATCAGCTCACCGCATTGCGAACGGACAATTGATTGAGCTGTGGCGCCGCCCTGGAGCAGACCTCGATGACGGGCCGCACGAGTAAGTCCTCGCCACGAGGTGGAAAGCTGCACGAACATGGGCTCGTGCAGCGCCCTCAACAGGTTAACTCATGGAATTTGGCGAGAAAGCGATCGCGCGCGTTGGAGGGGGAGAGAAACTCTACCGTGACGGGTGCGGGACGAACATCGGACTGTGCGGCCCAGTAGTCGGTCCCGACAGGCATGAGTTGCGATTGCTCGGCAGCCAAAACGCGCAAATCTGCCAGCTTAACGTGAGGGGTAGCCATCTGATTGAGGCCAAAACGGCTGTAAATCGCAGCTTCGACGTTAGCTTCGATGGCTTTATACTCCGGAAGGAGTTGTTTGAGCGGCCTCGTAATATCGCCAATGAACGCTTCCGCGGCATCATGCAGCAATGCCTCGAGTTTGAACTCTTCTATCGTATCACAGACATGCAAGGAATGTTCTGCAACCGAATAGAAATCCCTACACTGGCCGGCGTAGCGACATATGTTTGAAAGGCCCTGAGCGATGTCTTCTATGGTGAAGTGGCTATGCCACGGATCAAGGAGATCGAACCAGGTACCGCTTGCGAGCATGATGCTCGGCCCTGATTTCATCTTGACAGCGACTTGAACGTTCATCGACACATCCTAGGGCGAATCATTTCCGTACTGCTATCTGAGCGGGATATTCATATGGGTGGGGCAAAACCGCAAGCAGCAACAGGAATTTGCTATGCGAGCCTGCGCGCCAACGCCACCCATGTTTTTTGCCATCCACGCAAAAAACAAAGAGCCAACGTTAACGAAATGCTCGTGAGAGCCAGCCGTCTCTCCTACATGCCGGAGCAGTTAGACGCTTTTGAGCTTGGACGGCCGATTTGCCTTTCGGAGCAAGTCCGCAACGTGGCTTGTAAGTCCAACACGGCCGACTACCAGAATGCCCTGCCCTGGGGGCAGGGATGCCAACAAACTGCGCAACTTGTCCAATCCGGCAGAGCTTTCGAAATCTACCCACGTGTCGGCGTCGCCAGGAACGATGACGTCCGCGGTCGTACCCGTCCCGCCACAATGCAGTTGGACGATCCAAACGATATCGCCATCGTGCACCCATTCAAACCGTACAGGACCGAGGCGGCTTGCTAGAACAGCATAGATGGCTGAAACATTCTCGACCACGAAGGACGGCAAGGTTTCCGGCAATTGGAGACCAAGCATGAATTGGTCCCCTTCCCCTCGGCGCCCCTCGATGATGATTTGCCCGTTCGGGCCGGTTACCGCCGCGCCGGAAAACTCGGCTCGTACAGCTGACTGGCAAATCACCGAACGAATATTTGACCCGTCGGGATCCTCCGACGACAGTAGTGCGAACGGATCCAACCATCCCTTGACGGTCGTGTAAAGCCCTGGCTGCGGCTCCGTGGGCGCAGTCCGCGTCCAGACTTCTGACGATCCCGTGTCTCTTCCGAAAGAGAAGGGAGCCGTACGCCTGCCAATCACCGTCGTTCGGGGCACGGGAACTCCTAATGCGTTGGCGACGAGAAGGCCAAAGACCTTGTCCCCTAAATGGCGACTAAACCGGTTCGGCCAGGTTAGTGCAGCGGGAAGGAATCTTGGCGCATCGCGTTCAAGTTCCCATACAATGGTATGGCGTTGATGGTAGCCACGCGGCTTAGGATGGATGCTGAATTCAACGCGGGAGCCTTGCGCAAACGAGAGTTCTGCGGAAAACCCATAAACTGTGTTGAGGATGTTCAGTCCAAACGCGAGAGGCAGTGATGCAGCCCCTGGTTTTTCCACACAGCGTGGCGTGTCGTCTGGAGCAAACTCAATCAGTTGGCCCTGTACGACCCCGGATACGCCGCCGTCATGAATGTCTATGGTCTCATTTACAATGAGGTGGAGATCCTCCGCCGCCAAGCGGTCGAGGACTGCCAAAGTCTCTTCGACCGTCCGTAAACCATATACAAACTCTCTGCTGCGGGGGCTGTTAGGCTCGTAACTCCGAACGTTGACCATTCGGTCGGAACTGCGACCTAAGAGGGCTTCCACCGCTTGCTTGGAGTCTTGAAATCGGTGGTTTTCTTCAAAACCGGCAATCCTGCAATAACTCTGAACCAGACGCCCTCCCAAAGGGCGGAAGGCCACAAACTGAGCGACATTAGCAGTAGCAGCAAGGGAGTTCAGAATCTCGTCTTTGTGCAGCGCCATACGAAAGTGTACCTGGTTGGTAGTCTGATCGCACGCTCTTACAGAATCTGGCGCTGCAATAACACCCCTCCAGCAAGATGAACCGGTGGATCGAGGCCAGCATCCGCTCCCCGTCCCAATCACCTTCAAACGTTCTGCAGGCGGCTACAAAGATTCATTAACCATGTGAATTAACGTCTTAAATGCTGGACACGGAAACTAACTTGGCTCAAATTTCCGTCACCCAGACACCCATTTTCCGCGCTCCTCACTATCGATAGGTTTCAAGTATCGATAGTGCCACAAGCGCTCACCTCGTTGGGCAACAGCCGCGGAAACGCCGGCTTTTCCGTCCGTCACCGCCACCGGACCCGCCTCTAGAGACGTTCACAAACGATCGTTTGCCTACATCCCCTGAAATTGAACAGGCCCGGTTGCCAGCGACACGATATGTCGATAAATTCCGATTCTATCGACACGATTTTGGCGACGTGTCGTCGCCGTCGACATATCCGGAGATCCCATCGACCGGAAAAGGAAGCTTCAGAATGCCGTTCCGGCCGGACCGACCCTATAATGATCTACCACCGTTGCCGCCGAAAGAGGATGTCGAGACGAAAGCCGTCCTCAAAGCCTGCATAGCCGCGCGGGCCGCTCTGGCAGGGCTCAAAGTTTCTGGCGAGTTGATCCCGAACCAGTCGGTGCTGATCAATTCGATTCCCTTGCTCGAAGCGCAGGCGAGCTCTGAAATCGAGAATATCGTCACGACGACCGATCGGCTGTTTCGCTTCGCCGGCGAGGACGGAAATCCTCCCGACGCCGCCACGAAGGAAGCTCTGCGCTATCGCACAGCGTTGCACCAGGGATTCCGGATGCTAAAGGAGCGGCCGGTCTCCACCGCAATGGCAGTCGAAGTGTGCCGGACGATCAAGGGTATTGACCTCGATATACGAGCCACACCGGGGACCGCGCTCTACAACGAAGCGACTGCGGAAGTCATTTACACCCCTCCCGAAGGACGCGACCTCCTGAAGGACAAGCTTTCGAATTGGGAGCGCTACATTCACGAGGCCGAAGAAATCGATCCGCTAGTCCGCCTAGCAGTCATGCACTACCAGTTCGAGGCCATTCACCCCTTCACCGATGGTAATGGCAGGACTGGACGCGTTCTCAATCTACTTTATCTCGTCGACAAGGGCCTGCTGGACATCCCCGTGCTGTATCTCAGCCGCTACATCATCGGCAATAAGAGTGCCTATTACGACAGGCTGCTTAGAGTGACCACGGAGGATGCCTGGGAAACGTGGATCCTCTACATGCTCGAGGCAATCAGAGAGACGGCAGAATGGTCGAACAGGAAGATCCACGCAATCCGCGATCTGCTCGGTGAGACGGGCGCCCGGATGCGCCGCGACTTGCCGAAGATCTATTCGCGCGAGCTGGCAGAAGTGATCTTCGTCAATCCCTATTGCCGGATCGCCGACGTCGTGTCAGCCGGCATCGCCAAGCGACAGGCCGCGGCAGTTTACCTGAAGGCCCTCGTCGACGCCGGAATTCTGGCGGAGATGAAGGCCGGTCGCGAAAACCTGTATATCAATCCCGCGCTTCTTGAGCTCCTGACCGGAACTCGCCCGTGAAATCTTCTGCTCGTGGCGGCCTGATTGGATATGCGCGTGTCTCGACCGAGGAGCAGACTACGGAAGCGCAGGAGATTGAACTGCGCGCTGCAGGCTGCGATCTGATCATTCACGAGCATGGCTCCGGTGCCTCTCGCGCCCGCCCTGCACTTGCAAAATTGCTGAAGGACATCGGCGCCGGCGAAACACTCGTCGTCGTCCGGCTTGACTGCCTGGCGCGCTCGGTCACCCATCTTCTCGAGGTGATCGAGCAGCTCGCCGACAAGGGGGCGCATTTCCGCTCCCTGCGGGACCCCATCGATACTTCGACACCGCAGGGGATGTTTTCACTCCAGGTGCTCGGTGCTGTTGCTCAGCTCGAACGCGCTCTGATCTCCGAGCGTACGAAAGCCGGCATCCAGGCAGCGAAGGCGAAAGGGAAGCTGCCTGGAAACCCGGCCATCCGGGAACGCCGGCCGGACGCCCTGGCGAGTATGACGGCCGCCCAGAAGGCGGCTTACGGAAAACGCATCCAGACCACCGCGCACCAGTGGCTTCCGACCGTACGCCGGATGCGTCCCGATCACACGTGGGATGATATCGCTCGCGTCCTGCGGCAGCGCGGGCAAGACTGGACGCCGGAACGCCTCCGCCGTGCGATCAAATGGCTGGTGTCCGAGCACATGGCCGACGTAGCACTTCTCAAGCGCTCCCCTCCCCGACCGCCAGAAGATCGGCTGATGACCCTGGTCGCCGGCATCTCGGCGTCGAATCCTGACCTCTCGCTGCGCGACATAGCCACTCAGTTGGAGCGGCTGCATGAACGCACGCCGCGCGGCGGCAGGAAATGGTCTCCGTCTTCGGTCAAGAATCTTCTCGATCGTGCCAAGAAGATCGGATTGCTTGAAACCGCTTTCCGAGTTTGACCGGCATAGCAGCGAACGTCTGGCAACTTTCATTACTGTCCAGCTTCGATGCTCGGCCACGGTAAACTTGCGACGAATCGGTCAAACACGGCCACGTCGTAGCGATGGTCAGTGATACCGCTGACCAGGACGGGCAATTCAGAAGGCAGAGTCCATTTCACCGTCGCCGGCACACATCCGGAAATAGCCTCGTACCAGGCGTGTACTGAGTTCCGCAGCCGGACGTGCAGATCGAAGTTGGGGCGGTGGCGTTCGTTGTCGGCGTCGCGTTGCTGACGGGCGATTGATGGATCGATTCGCTTCACAAGATAGAGATCGGCGAAGCCGACAACCCTCTTGCGAAAAGCTTCCCGGGTCGCTTCCAACTGGTGGAGCCAGTGCTCGTCGGGCGCCTCGACCGCCTTCCAAAAGCAGACATAGTTATGCCGCCGAAGTTCAGCCGACTATTTCGGCGCACGCGTTCGAACACTGCCCCGTCCGTCACGGAAAACCCACCTACACCTTCCGTCGCTATAGGGGCGTTGCGGGACAGGCTGTGCAAAAATCTGATCAGGAGATGGCGCCGCCACGGCCGCTGCCTGGTAAGCCGGCCTCCTGAAATTCGCGTGGGGGTGGAAAGGGGACGTCGAAGCCCTCGCCGCTTCCGGACCTCGGATTATGACTTATCCCGCGTGGACTCTCATGGACGGGCCCGGGCAAGCAGCACCTCTGACATTGGACAGTAAATCCGTTACTGCGCCTTCTTGAACAGGTCCTGGAAGATCAGCTGGCCCCAAGTGCGGCCGCGTGCGTGCACCAGCGCGCCACCCTCGTTGAGCTTTCCCAGCTTGACGGGTGCGAACCCGAGTTGTTTGGCCAAGGCCGCCACGGGAGCGATCGCGTCCTCGTCGTCGCTCGACAGAAAGACGACCCGGTGCCCGCCCTCGACGATCGGATCTGCAGCCAAGGTGGCCGCAACCAGGTGATTGAAACCTTTCACGAGCTTGGCGCCGGTGAACGCCTTCGCGACGAAGGCGGAGGACGGGAGACCGTCCAGCTCTTCAGGGAGAACTCCAAACGTGTTCGTCGCGTCGATCACTGTCTTGTCTTCCCAGCTCGGCAGAGCCTTCGCAACCTCGCGATGTTCCCCGAACGGGACCGCCAAGATGATTGTGTCGGCCTCGAGCGCATCCCGCAGCGACTTGGCGACGACCGTGGGTCCAATCGCCCGAACCTGCGGCGCCAACGCCTCGGGCGGCCGGCGGCTCGCGACGGCCACCTTGATGTTCTTACGGGCGAAGGCGTGGGCGAGGGCCTGGCCTATCTTACCGAATCCTACAATCGCATAGCTCATAATACTTCTCCGATCCGTGTTGATATTGATTACCCGGCCTTCAACGGCGCTGGGTTATCCGTTCCGCTGTGTGGCGACCTTCGCGTAGACGTCCGGCCGTGAGCGACTTCGCGCGGCCGGACGGTCAGCCACTTCAGGCGATCCGGCGCGAATTCAAATGGCCGAGAAGCCGCCGTCGACAGACAGCTCCAACCCATTCACGAAGCTCGAATCGTCTGAAGCAAGAAACAGCGCGACCGCCGCAATTTCCTCAGGACGACCCATCTTTCCCCGCGGGATCAGGGATTCGAACATCAGCTTCGCTTCCTCTGTGAGAACTTGGTCCTGCATCGGTGTGGCGATCGGCCCCGGGTGCAGCACGTTCACCCGGATATTCCTGCCCTTCAGCTCGTTGAGCCACCCGCGTGCGAATGCGTGCAACGCCGCCTTGCTCGCCGCATACACGCTGTAACCAGGAAAACCTTTCACCGAAGCAACTGATCCGGTCATGAAGATCGATCCGCCATCGTTGAACAGCGGCAACGCCTTCTGAACCGTAAACAGGGTGCCGCGCGTATTCAGGCCGAAGGTCGCGTCGAAATGCTGCTCGGTAATCTCGCCCAGTGGGGCGGCTTCGCCCGTGCCGGCGCTCGCGTACAGGACGTCGATCTTGCCCTTTTCCCGCTTGACTGTATCGAACAGGCGGTCGAGGTCGTCGAGATTGGACGCGTCGCCGCGCACGCCGGTCACGTTCCGGCCGATCAGCTTGACGGCCTCGTCCAGCGCCTCCTGTCTCCGGCCCGTGATGAAAACATAGGCCCCCTCTTCGACGAACAGTTTCGCCGTCTCAAGTGCCATACCGGAGGTACCACCCGTGATGACCGCAACCTTACCCTCAAGCTTTCCCATGACTTCTCCTTTCGTGGTGTCCGGACAGCATCTGCCTCCGAGAACCTCGAAATGGGTCCGCCGGTGTCCGTTGTTGAGTGCGGAAGCGCGCACATCGGTGGTGCGAAATCGATCCGGCTGGACGACTGACGCCAGCCGCGACGATCGGTGTCCGCCGTTCGGAATGGGGCCTCGTTCGTCGACATAGGCTAGGATAACCGCCCGTACTGCTGTTCGATGTGTTAGATACGGGCTTTGGAAGGCGCACCCCGCGGTGCGGGATTGCACCATGATCGACTGGGATGACGTTCGCTACTTTCTTGCCGTCGCGCGCGGAGGCTCAGTGCGGGCCGCCGCCGAGCGCCTCGGGGTGAATCACTCGACCGTGCTGCGGCGCATCGCTCAGCTCGAGGAACGCCTCGGAGCGCACATGTTCGAAAAGCTGCCTTCGGGCTACCGCCTGACGGCTGCGGGCGAGGAGGTCCTCGAGTTCGCGGAGCAGATGGAGGCGTCGTCGAACCGGCTGGAGACGCGAATCTTCGGGCGCGACCAGGGCGTACGCGGACTCTTGCGGGTGACACTGGCGCCGATCCTCGCGACGCACTTGCTTATGCCCGACTTCGCTGAGTTTGCGCTTCTGCATCCGGACATCGAGATGGAAATCGTGTCGTCCGGCGAGTTGGCAAATCTGACCAACCGAGAGGCCGACGTCGCGATCCGCGTCGTTTACGACCGCAAAACCCTGCCGCTCAATCTTCACGGTCTGAAGGGACCGGAGCTGTTCGGCGGTGTCTACATGTCCCGCGATCGACTAGCCGCGTGGCGTGCGGGTGCGCCCGATCCCATCCGGTGGATCGTCATAAGCATTCATGGCACCCCGGACTGGGCCCGCGAGGGTGAGGTTCGTACCACGGGGGTTCCGTTCAGGACCACGGACGGCGAGGCGCAGATCGTTGCAGTACGGCAAGGGCTCGGGATGACGACACTGCCGTGCTTCGTCGGAGATGCCGACCCCCTACTGGTGAGGGTGCCGGGCACCGACCTGCACATGCATGGAACGCTCTGGCTTCTCACGCAGGGGGAGACACGCAAGACGAAGCGCGTGCGGCTCTTCACCGAGTTCGTATCCCGCAGGCTCGCCGCGTACGCGCCGCTTCTCGCGGGGCTGTCTGTATCGCGCGACTGATGCGCAGCAGGTCGCCGGCGACGCTTGCAGTGGACAAGTGCCTAGAAGCGGGCATCCCCAGGGTACGACTTGGGTCGATAGCGCGGCCCGCCTTCCGCGATCCGGACCTTCACGAGGTTCGGAGACATCCACCCCGCCGAAGGGGCCTCTACACTGGCGGCTTTATCCCAAGTCGCTCCCGAAAACCGTCGTTCCGGTACTTGGCCCATTGCAGACCAGCACCGTCCGGACGATGAGTGGCACGGTTTGGCCCGCAGCAGACCGCCCCCCCGAGGGCCGAACTTCGGCTGTCCACACAACTGAGACTGTCGGGATGCTGCGAGCACCCGCGGTGCCGCGGACCCGCGAAGCGGATTAGGTCTTGAAACGGTCGAAGGTCGTCTGATCGGAGGTCGGCCTCCGGCTCGTTGTCAAAAACGACTCTTCGGACTGACTCGTCCTCTAAATCCGCTATAAGGCATTCGCTCGAGCAATTTGGGAGAGATCATGGAGACCGTCGAAATCAGCAGCCGTAGCGACTTTGCCCTGTGGGCAATCCAGCGCGCGCAGGAAATTGTAACCGCGGAAGGCGCGGCCTTCGCGATAGCAGCCCGCGAAATGAACGAGGAAGCACTGATGGAAACTGCGGCCGTGCTCGGCAAGGCGATCAGCGATGCAATGCTCGAAGTGTTTGATAGCATGCTAGGTGAATGATTTCCCGGTGTTCGATCGATCACGGGGTCACTGTCTGAGTGAATGCGGCGAACGACTCCGCTTCTGGTTGGAACCTTTCCGTCGGAGAACATACCTATCGATCGGCTGCGGCACTCAGGTCCCACGTGGCAAAGTTCCCGTCGATATATTTTGCGATCTTTTAGCACAAAGGGGAACGCCCCCCCGGGGTTCGCGCCTGAGGCCCGCGTAGGGACGGCTCCTCTCGACCCGTTGCGCCATCTGACGAATGTGAAAGATCGGCCCACTGCAGACGCTCCACTGCCCGACACGAAGGAACTATGCGAGCAGTGCTGGCGACGCGGCCATTGGGGCCGGCGACACCGAACAGAGGATTGCTTGGATGAATTTAGGGATGCGCAACGAACCCACGAACATGGGACTCTATCCGTATCTGCAGGGATGGGCGTTGACGACAGGGGAACGGTATCAAGAATAGGTCGAGGTGATGAAGGAACTAGACGATTCGGGCGCCCCATCCCACTCACCAAGATCGAGGACAAGGCGCTGCATCGGCAGGCAAGCGATTTGATTGGGGCCGCGTTACCGGAGAAGTAGCAGCCTAATGTCGTCGCCTAAGGGCGATATCGCCAATGACTGCAACGGGGCTCCAAGTAGTTGACGGCGCTCGGAACGACCATTCTTGACAGATCGTTCCAATATGCCTAACTAAGCTCCATGGCACGGACCAAGGAATTCGACAGGGATGAGGCACTGGACGCGGCGATTGGTGTGTTTCGTGAGCATGGCTACGAGGGTAGCTCGACGGACATGCTTGTACGAGCGATGAAAATCGGTCGCCAGAGCCTCTATGACACGTTCGGCGACAAGTGGAAGCTCTATTGCCTTGCCGTAGAACGGTACTCGGCCGGAGAGACGAATGCCCACATTGGCAAGTTGCGCGGCGAATCGCGGGCCCTGGACGGCATTCGTGCAATGATGGAGCGCGTCGTCGAAGATGCAGGACAAGCCTGTCTTGGCGTTAGCTCAATCTGCGAGTTCGGGCAGACGATGCCGGAACTCGCCGCACTTCATCATGCCGCGGACTGGCGGCTGAAGGATGCTGCTCGCGAACGCATAGCCGAGGCTCAGATAGCAGGCGATGTAGACAAGACCCTCTCTGCAGGGGCGGTGGCGGATTTTCTGTTCTGCAGCATCGCCGGCATGCGCATCGCCGCCCGCGGCGGCGCGAGCAGAGAACATCTGCAATCTCTCGGAAGGCTCACGCTTCGCGCCATCATGTAGGTGAAAAAATTTTTAATCGTTTTTGGAATGATTGGTCAAAAAAGGAAAGCACATGAAAGCCATAGTTATGAACAAGGTCGGCAGCACCGACGTGATGGAGTTCGTCGACCGCCCGGAGCCCGGTGCAACGCCGGGAAACATCGTTGTGAAGGTTGCCGCCGCCGGCGTGAACTTCATGGATATCGGCGTGCGCCAGGGCATGGCGTGGACTGAAATGCCGAATCCGAAGGTTCTCGGCGTCGAGGGGGCCGGCCGCGTGATTGCCGTTGGCGATGGCGTCGGCGAATTTATCCCCGGCGACCGGGTCGCCTGGGTCTATGCGCCGGGCAGCTATGCCGAACGCCTGTCGATCCCGGCGAGTTCGCTCGTCAAGATTCCCGACGGTATCGATGATCACACCGCCGCGTCCGTCATGATGCAGGGCCTGACCGCCAGCCACTTCGCCACAGATTTCTATCCCGTGCAACCCGGCGACACGGCTCTGGTGCACGCAGCGGCGGGCGGCCTCGGCCTGTTGCTGACGCAAATTATCAGGCGCAGGGGCGGCCGTGTGATCGGACGCGTCTCGTCCGAAGACAAAGTAGCCATCGTGAGGAAGGCCGGTGCTGAGCATGTCATCGTCGATAGCGAAGGGCAATTTTCCGGCGAGGTGCTCCGCCTCACCGATGGAGAGGGCGTGAACGTCGTCTATGACGGTTCGGGCCCCAAGACCTTCAAGGACTCGCTCTCCTCGCTTCGCCGTTCCGGTACGTTCTGCTGGTATGGACCGGTACTCGGCGGGCCTGGGCCACTCGACATCATGAGCCTGCCGAAGAGCATTAAACTCGGCTACGCCGTCTTTTCCGATCACATCCATACGCCAGGACTGTTCCGCGCCCGCGCGCGACAGCTCTTTCGCTGGATAGAAGAAGGATCTCTCAAGGTAAGCATTGGCGGCAACTATGCGCTTGCCGACGCCGCCCGCGCACATGCCGACATGGAAAGCCGCACCACCACCGGTAAGCTGCTGCTGATGCCGTGAAGGATGGCGCGATGAAAAAGTAGAAGACAAGTCGACAAAACTCGCACTGGTATTCTGAGAAACGCGCGGCATTAGTGCCGCAATCGCCAGACGGTTGGCGACCGACAGCTTTCATGTGGTGATCACTTGCGTTACGCGGCCGAGGCATACCTCGCGAGTGCGCAAGCGTGCTACATGAGCGGTGCGAGCGTCACAATCGACGGCGGTTATGTGCTCTAACGAGCCTTCTCCGCAGGCCCTGTCAGTTCGATGCGTCGATCGACACCAATATTGGCAAGGAAGGTTTCGTCATGGCTGACGACGAGGAGCGCGCCGTCATAAGCAAGCAAGCCCGCCTCCACTGCCTCGATGGAATCGATGTCCAGATGGTTGGTCGGCTCGTCGAGGATAAGCAACGAAGGCGGGGACGCCCCGCCGAGCACGCAAGCAAGGCCGGCGCGCAACACCTGCCCGCCGCTCAAGGTGCCGACCGGCTGAAGGGTGGCGTCGGCACGGAAGCGGAAGCTTGCCAACGTCGCACGGCAGGAATTCTCGGTCGCGCCGGGGTTGAGCCGCCTGAAGTTGTCGAGGATCGTATCGTCGCGCTCGAGAATCCCGACGCTTTGATCCAGCATGGCGAAAGGCACTGTGACGGAGAGCGTCCCTTGGAATGGCAAGATCTCTCCCGCCACCAACCTTAGAAAGGTCGTTTTTCCCGATCCGTTGGGACCAACAAGTGCGACACGTTGTGGCCCCATCAGTGAAAAGGACAGGTCCTGAATAATGGGATGGGCCGGATCGTAGCCAGCCGTGACCTCGTCAAACGCGAGCACCTGACGGCCTGCGGGCAATCCCGTCGGAGGAAGGCGGACAGAGAATGGCTGCAAGACTTCAATGCGGGCCCGCGCGGCCGAGACGGCATCGAGTGCCTCTGCCCGCTGGCGCTCGGCAAGTTGCACGCCCTTTCCTCGGGTCGCCTCCGCATTGCTTTTTCGCTTGCCGAGCAGAATGCGCGGCATGTCGCCTTTCCCCCCTTTCTTGGCGCCGGCGGCGTTGCGCCTGTCCCGCCGCTCGGTAATGAGCTGCGCCTTACGGTCGATCTCGTCGCTTGCCTTCTGTGCATGCGCCAGATTTTGTTCTGCCGCTTCCAACTCGACGCCTTTGATTGCCTGGTAGACGCTCCAGTTCCCGCCGTAGCGTTTGGCGCCAAGCGAGGTCAGTTCGATGATCGTGTCCGCGTGGTCGAGAAGTTCGCGGTCGTGGCTGACGATAATCGCGCCGTTCCGCCAGCCGGTCATAAAGTCGATTACCGCCCGCCTACCGTCACGATCCAGATTGTTAGTGGGCTCGTCTAGCAGCAGAAAATCGGGCTCGGAGAATGTTGCCGCCGCGAGGGCGGCCCGCGTACGCTGACCGCCGGAAAGCTGCGTCAGGAGAGTGTTCGTCTCTGCCTCCAACCCGATATGGGCAAGGGCAGCAACGATCCGCTCCTCTACCGTCCAGTCCGCATCGGCCAATTCCTCGACACTCGCCTCGCCTTTTTCGGCGCGCTGCAGCAATGCAATCGCCTCCCTCGCAACGAAGAGATCGGCAATGGTTTCATCCGCAGCTACCTGAAGCATCTGCCGGGCGAACGCGATGCGCCCATCGATGATTACCGTGCCGGCAGAGGGCCGTACACGGCCGGCAATGACGTTGAGCAGCGCCGTCTTACCGACACCGTTCCTGCCGACAAGCCCCACCTTTTCAGGACCTAAAGCCAGCTCGAGATCGGCAAAGACCTGTTCACCGTCGGGTTTCGACCAGGAAAGACCGAAAAGCGTGATGGAGGGCATAGCAATAAACCTGTTGCGAAGGAAATAACGGCACGGTATGGTGCTGTTATCAGAGATCAGCGTCGAGGGCAATGACAGGCCGTTCGGCCTGCTGCCCATCGACTATCAACGGGGAATAATGAATCCAGCCATTAGACGTGCCGGTGGACGGCCAAGACGCGAGGAGTCCGAGGCTCTGACCGAGCGACTTCTCGATAGCACCCGTTCGACCTTCGCCCGCAAAGGTGTGGCCAACACTTCCGTGGAAGAGATCGCCGCGGTGCTCGGCATCTCGAAGCACACGCTCTATCGGCGTTATCGGAGTAAGCCGGCGCTCCTCGAAGCCGTCGTCGAGCGCGACCTGCTCCGCTTTCGCAAGGCGCTCTCGGAGGCCGCAGCCCAAAGCGCCGACCCTCTCGAAGCCTTGCATGATACCGCCAGAAGGTACTTTCTCTTCGGCGCGGACCGAGATTATTCCGCTTTCTATCTCTCAGTAATAGCCGAAGCCGTGATCTCCGCCTCGCTCCGTGAACGCTTGGCGGAGTGGTCGGGCATTGCGCTGCAGCCACTCAAGGAGGCGATCCTCTCAGCGCAGGCCGCTAATGCCATCGTGCCAGGCGATGCTGCAGAGATTTGCGGCATCCTCGTCGATTTGCTCGAGGGCGCCAACAATCGTGTGCGGCTCGGCACCTCCGATTCACCTGAGAAGATCGAATTCCTCGAGCTCTTCGAACGTCGATGGACGGTGTTCCTCGCCGCCATGAGTTCCATACCTGGACCGCACCGACCGGAGACCAACGTCTAAGACAGCTGTAGCAACACCAATCCGTTTTCCCAAATGCTCAACATGGTTTGTCAAGTTCGGGAATGACGGCGATGGTAAGCGGACGCCTACGAGTTCGAGAAACACGGGGATCCTAAAGTCAGGCATAGCCGTCGTCACAATGGAAAGCCTACCATCGATTATAGTGAACTTTATGGATCACGATGGGAACGGGAGATCGGCCAGAGCCCAATCAACACGACCGGCCTGCTGCCGACCTTTGCGATCCAGGCCTAAAATCAATGCTGGATCACCTCCATCGCAAGAGCAGTCTTTGGCTCTTGAGACGGCAGCCATCCTTGAAGACTCCGATCAGAAAGCATGATCAAACAAAAGAGCGGCTGTTTCAGCAGCCGCTCATTCGCCAGGACTACATCCGCGGCGCCGGGGCATTCTGCGTGAATGGAGGCAACGCTTCCAACGGAGCAATCACTGCGTCGATGTTCGGCCAGCGTCCGAGATCGAAGCCGAGACGCCGCGCGGCCCACCGCCTGCGGAAACTGGAAGATAGCGGCGACCGTCGGCCGACCGGAGAGAGCGAAAGCTCGCTCCCGGCGCCCCGCTATCAATCGCTCGATCGATTCGAGCTCTTCAAAGCGGAGGTCCGTCACTACATTTCGGTCGTCCGCTATCGCTATACGGACACGCAGCGGCAGCAATCTCAACCAAGACTTCTCCAACCGCAAGGACGGGCTCCGGCCGCTCGACAAGTTCGATGACTTCCGGCCCGCCGGTTCGGCTCATTACGATTGCTTTCATCGCGATGCCTCAGTGGCCGCCTTCTCGATCAGCCCGGCGACGGGTTCGGGATTCGAAACCATCACAACATGAGAGGCACCCTTGACGACCACGGTATCCCGCGAGTGCGCCCGTGCAGCCATGAAGGCCAAGGCTTCCGGCGGTATGTTCTTGTCCCCGTCACCGTAGATGAACCAGCTCGGGATCTTCATCCACGCCGCTTCCGCTTGGGTCTCGTTCAGCGCCGCTTCTTCAATGGGTCTTTGCGTCACTGCCATGAGCTTGGCTTCGGCTTCGGGGACGTCGGCGGCGAACTGCTCGTGGAATTTGTCCTGCCGGATGTAGAGATCCTTGCCTCCGCTCGACAGGGTGACTGGCGGCGCGAGGGTCGGACCAAGCGTGCTGCCGGGAAATTTGCCGGCGAGTTGCGCGGCGGTCTCGCCCGCATCCGGCGCGAAGGCCGCGACATAGACCAGCGCCTTCACGTTTGCATGGCCTTCGGCCGCGTCGCTGATGACCGAGCCGCCGTAGGAATGCCCAACGAGGACGACAGGCGATTTGATGGCGCCAAGGATATCGGCGACGTCGCTGGCGTCATTTTTGACGCCACGCAACGGATTGGCGACAGCCACGACGGGATAGCCATCCGTCTCCAGGATTTTGACGACGCCGTTCCAGCTCGACGAATCCGCGAACGCGCCGTGGACCAGAACGATGGTGGGTTTGTCGGCCTGCGCATATGCATTGCCGAACGAAGCGCTGGCGATTGCCAAGGCTGCAAGCAGTGTTTTCATCTGACATGTCCTTCATGGTTGATCGAAATCGGCGGCTATGGTGGCCGTTCCAGACGATGCGAACATCGGAGTCGTTCTGGCGATTCCGCGGGCGCTGGATTCCTCAAAAATCCATGGGCCGGCTCATGGGCTATGGGGCGAACCGGGTGAAGACGTAGTCGTGCCCCTGAACGCGCGCCTCATGGCAGGCGAAGCAGGTCTGGTGCTGAGCCTCATCGACCGGCTTGCCGTCGACAAACCGGCCGAAGCCCCATCCGCCGGTGGCTGCATATTTCTTCGAGTCCTTGAGCATGACCTGGACGGTTGTCGACGCGCCGGGAACGGATGCGGGTTCGAATTCGGGCGATTGCGCCCGCTTCCATGCGAGCTTGACGAGGACGGTGCCATCCGGAAACGGCAGCGTGCCAGCCCGATATGCCTCGATTGCAACCGAATTCGCGACGACTGCACGAAGCTCGTTCAGCGGGTCCGCTTCCAGCGCCGGCGCGACCAGTTCCCATCCCCGGTAGCCGTCTGGGATCGTCACGCCGTAGATCGGCGAGGCATTCGTCGCGCCCGAACCCGCGCCGGCTCCAAGCGTCGCGCCCGCGGTTCCGACCAATGTCGCTGCCAGCCCGGCCAGTGCGAGATTAAGGCGTCTCATCGCAATGTTCCTTCTGTCGAGTGGCTAGAAGCGGTCGACGTCGATGACTGCCTGGGCGAAGGCCTGAGGTGCCTCCTGCGGCAGGTTGTGACCGATGCCGCCCGTGATCAGGCGGTGCTCATACTTGCCGGAAAATCTCTTGGCGTAGACGCTGGGGTCCGGATGAGGCGCGCCATTGGCGTCGCCCTCCATCGTAATCGTCGGCACACCGATAGTTGGAAACGTGGCGAGCTTCTTTTCCAGGTCATCGTATTCCGGTTCGCCTTCGGCGAGACCGAGCCGCCACCGATAATTGTGGATGACAATATCGACATGGTCCGGATTGACGAAGGCTGCCGCGCTCAGCGCGAAAGTAGCGTCGTCGAACTTCCATTGCGGAGAGGCGAGCTGCCAGATGAGCCTAGCGAAGTCGCCGGTGTTTTTCGCGTAGCCGGCACGCCCACGTTCGGTAGCGAAATAGAACTGGTACCACCACTGGAGCTCGGCCTGCGGCGGCAGAGGGGCCTCGTTCGCCGCTTGGCTGCCGATCAGATAACCACTGACCGATACCATCGCCTTGCAGCGAACCGGCCAGAGCGCGGCAACGATGTTGGCGGTCCGCGCTCCCCAGTCGTAGCCGGCGACGACGGCCTTCTGGATTCCGAGGGCATCCATCAACGCGATGACGTCGACGCCGAGCGCTGCCTGCTGGCCATTCCGTGCCGTGGCGTCCGACAGGAAGCCTGTCGTCCCGTAGCCGCGCAGATAAGGCACGATCACCCGATACCCTGCGTTCGCAAGCAAAGGCGCGACGTCGACGTAGCTGTAGATGTCATAGGGCCAGCCGTGCAGAAGGATGACTGGCGGTCCGTCCGCAGGACCGTCCTCGGCATATCCGACGTTGAGCAGACCCGCGTTGATCCGCTTCAGCGACGCGAACGACGTCCGCGGCTTCATGGCGCCCGAGGCGGCGGCTTGCGTACCGACACCTTGTGCACTCACTATGCGAATAGCGCCGAGCTGCGCCGCGGCTACGGTCGCGGCAGCGATGCCGAAAAGGCGCCGGCGGGAATGGTCGATTTCTTCTGGAATTCTGACTGAGTTCATTGCTGTGGTGCCCTTCGGTGTGCCGTTGGCCAGCGATCCGATCGTTGATCGAGCCGACGGGGCTAAGTGACGTTGATTTCGACTTCGATGTTGCCGCGCGTGGCCCTCGAATAGGGGCAGGTCTGATGCGCTGCATCCACGACAGCTCGTGCTAAGTCGCGGTCGAGACCGGGCAGGTTCACATTGAGCCGCGCGCTGAGAAAGTAGGCACCGTCGTCGGTGTTGAGATCCACTTCGGCATCGATCGCCAGGCCAGCAGGCAGTGCAACGCCCATCTTGCGAGCGGCGATGGCTATCGCGCCCTCAAAGCAAGCAGACCAGCCGGCAGCGAAAAGCTGTTCCGGATTGGTACCGCCTCCCGTGCCGCCGGGCGTCGAGAGCCGAATATCCAGCCTGCCGTCGGAGCTGCGGGAAGCACCGTCCCGGCCGCCAGTGGTGCGGACCTTGGCGGTGTAGAGCCGTTTTGCCTGTGCGGTCATATCGTCGTTCCTCATTGCGAAGGTGAGCGCCGATCAGCGGAGCGACCTAAAGGCCGCTCGGACTTCTCGGGTAAAGATTTCCGGCTGTTCCCATGCGGCGAAATGGCCGCCGTTCTCGGCGTTACTGAAGTAGACGAGGTTGTGGTAACAACGCTCGGCCCAGCTTCGCGGCGCGCAATAGATCTCCCCGGGGAACACCGTTACGGCCACGGGAAGCTGAGGGATGTCTACGGCGTTGAAGTTATTCGAATGGTCTTCCCAGTAGATCTGGGCCGCGGAGGTTTCAGTTGCAGTGAGCCAGTAGAGGGAGATGTCATCGAGCATCTCGTCCTTCGTCAGGACCCGCTCGGGGTGCCCACCGCTGTAGGTCCACTGGGCGAACTTTTCGTAGATCCACGCAGCCAAGCCGACAGGGGAATCGACCAATGAGTAGCCGATGGTCTGTGGCCGGGTGACCATCATGGCGGCATAGCCCGAACTGTCCCTGTAGAACGTCTCCAGAGCGGCGAATGCTGCCTGTTCGTCCTCCGTCAGATCGCTCGGAGCCGGTCCGCCTGAGGCGAGAATTGCGGCGATTTCCTTCGGCACGGTTCCAGGCATGTTGACGTGTATGCCAATCAGTCCCGGCACGTTCTGGAGCGCCATTCGATGAGAGATCACCGACCCGCAGTCTCCACCTTGCGACACGTAGCGCTCGTATCCCAGGCGCTTCATGAGGACCGCCCAGGCACGACCAATATGATCGGAGCCCCAACCGGTCGTCGTCGGTTTCCCGGAAAACCCGAAGCCGGGGATGGAGGGTACGACAAGGTGAAACGCATCCTCTGCAGCACCGCCATGCGCAGTGGGATCGGTGAGCGGGCCGATGACTTTGAGGAACTCCAAGATTGAACCGGGCCAGCCATGCGTCATGATCATCGGCATGGCGTTCTCGTGAGGGGAGCGGACGTGGATGAAGTGAATGTCGAGGCCGTCGATCTCAGTGATGAACATCGGCAGCGTGTTCAGTCTGGCCTCCACCTTCCGCCAGTCGTAGCCGGTCATCCAGTAGCCGACGAGGTCTTGGAGCTTCGCTAGTTGCACACCCTGTGTTTGATCTTTGACGGTCTCACGGCCGGGCCAACGCGCTGCGGCCAGTCGTCGACGCAATTCAACGATTGCTTCATCTGGAATGTTGACCTGGAAGGGCCGTACAGCCTCGCTATCAACGGCAGTGCTCGCCTTCGCAGGAAGCAGCCAGAGAGCGCCTGCAGCCACTGATCCGGCAAGCAGATGGCGTCGCGTGAGTGTTAGGGACGGGGCGG
This sequence comes from Sinorhizobium numidicum, assembly GCF_029892045.1. Classification (NCBI taxonomy): domain Bacteria; kingdom Pseudomonadati; phylum Pseudomonadota; class Alphaproteobacteria; order Hyphomicrobiales; family Rhizobiaceae; genus Sinorhizobium; species Sinorhizobium numidicum. The sequence continues at coordinate 2,226,506 of NZ_CP120367.1, read as the reverse complement.
ACATGGTCATTCTCTCCTTGGGTCGGCAGAGGCTCTGCTCGACACATAGTGAGAGATCGCCCGACGAGCCCGTTATGCGTTATGAGGAATTGTTAGCGCTCATCGGCAACTAGAAGTTTTGGAAGCAGGCTACTATGTTCTTGTTGCAGGTCGTCAACTGCGTGAGAAACCATCGTTTATGCAAGACGCCCCAGGTGGGGTCTTGAGTGGGATTTTGCTTCAGACCTTCACAAGTCGCAAAGGATGATGGCATGACGCAGTCGGCGAGCGAGACGATCTCGTTTGGTGCCTTCTCATTGAATGCAAATGAACGGCTTCTGCTTCGAGACGGGGCGCCTGTGGAACTCGGCAGTCGCGCGTTCGACATCCTGGTCGTTTTGACCGGACGCCCGAACGAAGTCGTCAGCAAGAAAGAACTGCTGGATCGTGTGTGGCCCGACGTGATCGTCGAGGAAGGCAGTCTGCGGTTTCACATCGCCAATCTGCGCAAGGCATTAGGCGATGGGAAGGAAAGCGCGAGATACATTTCGACCCTGTCCGGGCGGGGATACTGCTTTGTGGCGCCAGTCCAGCGATCGAGTCAGGGGGACGATGTCCCAGGAGAGGTCGCCGCCAGTTTCCCAAAGGCCAATCTTCCGGGCCGGCTCGTCCGCATGGTGGGGCGGGCGGACGACACTGCAGTACTCTCCGCGCTGCTGGCGGAGAAGCGATTTGTGACCATCGTCGGCACGGGCGGGATCGGCAAGACGACCGTAGCGGTCGCGGCAGGCCATAATCTGGTCCGATCTTTTGATGGCGCCGTGCATTTCGTCGATCTGGGCGCATTGGCCGATCCTTGCCAGGTTGCGGCGACGGTAGCCTCAACTCTCGGGATTTCGTTTCAGTCCGAAGACCTCGTCTCAGCCCTAGCCACCTATCTGGCCGACAAGCGAATTCTCCTGATCCTCGACACCTGCGAGCATGTCATCGAAGCAGCGGCGGATCTGGCCTACCGCATCTTTTCCGCTGCGCCTCAGGTTCACCTGCTTGCAACGAGCCGCCAGCCGCTCAACGTCGAGGGCGAACACGTCTATAAACTGGCTCCGCTCGCCTGCCCACCGGACGAACCGGATCTTACGGCCACTATGGCGCAGGGCTTTCCGGCGATCGAATTGTTTATGGAGCGGGCCGCCGCTAGTGGGGCTCGCCTCGACCTCGACGACGCCGACGCCGCGGTCGTGGCGACCATTTGCCGAAAGCTTGATGGGGTGCCGCTCGCGATTGAATTGGCGGCTGGACGGGTCGCAAGCTACGGTATCCAGAAGACGGCCACCCTCCTCAATGAACGCCTGTCTTTGCTCTGGACCGGACAGCGAACCGCGCCGCCGCGCCAAAGGACCCTCCAGGCCACGCTTGACTGGAGCTCCAATCTGCTATCCGAATTCGAGCGGCGGGTGCTTCGCCGTCTTGCCGTGTTCGTCGGCCACTTCGCGATCGATGCCGCGCTCGCCGTAGTGACGAACGCCAGTATCGACGAGACGATTGTTTTCGAGGCCTTCGACAGCCTTGTCGCCAAGTCGATGGTCGCGACACGGCCCGCCGGAGCGACGATGCGCTATCGACTGCTGGACACCACGCGTGCCTACGCCCTTCAGCTCGATATCGAGGAAGCCGAGTTTGCCGATCTGGCCGCACGTCACGCGATCTATTATATGCGGTGGCTGGAAGAAACCGGGGGCGAATGGCCGACTCTATCGAGCGCGGCGCAACGGGCGCTGCACCTCGACGGCCTTGCTAATGTGCGCGCGGCCCTGGATTGGTGTTTTGGACCCACCGGAAACACGCAAGTCGGCATTCGCCTTGCCGCCGCTGCAGCTCCTGTCTTTCTGTCGATGTCCTTGCTGACCGAATGCCATCGCTGGACAGCCAGGGCCATGGAGGCTCTCGACGATGCCACGCGCGGCGGGCGCGAGGAGATGCATCTCCGGGCAGCGATGGGAGTCTCGCTGATGTTCACGCACGGCGGCAGAGATGCCGCGCGCGTCGCATTGGAAAGAAGCCTGGCAATTGCTGAGGAGCGCGGCGACGGACTGGACCAGCTTCAGGTTCTCGGTCCCCTGCAGATGTTTCACCTACGCACCGGAGAATTCAGGGTCGCCCTGGATTATGCAGAGCGCTGTTCCGCACTGGCCGAAGCCCTGGAGGATTGCGACTCGGCGACGTTGGCCTACTCCCTCATGGGTATTTCGCTCCACCTAAATGGTGACTTCGGCCGCGCGCGGACCGCGCTGGAAGCTGCGTTACGGACTGGGCCGCGATCCAATCAAACCACGACCAATTATCTCGGCTTCGACGGGAGGATTCTGGCCGGCGCAATACTCGCCAGGACTCTGTGGCTGCAAGGGCTTTCCGACCAAGCGGTCGAGCAAGCCTTGCGGACGATTGCGGACGCAGAAACGCTTGACCATCCTCTGACGCTGTCCATCGCCTTGGTCTGGGCCGTATCGGTATTCCTCTGGGTCGGCGATCTCGAACGTGCTGACAAACACACTGATCGTCTTCTCTCAACTGCCGCACTCCATTCGCTACGCCCTTATCTCGCAGTCGGCCGCGGGTTTATGGGTGAACTGGCCATCCGTCGAGGCGACACCGACAAGGGCATCGTCAGCTTGCGGCATTGCATTCGTGAGCTCCACAAGGCACCCTACGAACTGCTCAGCACGCCGCTGACACTCTCGCTTCTTGAAGGCTTGGCAGCAGCTGGCCGGGTCACGGAAGCGTTGGCGCTCGTGGACGAGACGATTCAGTCGGTCGAGGCGAACGGTGATTTGTGCTACTCGGCAGAGTTGCTTCGTGTGAAGGGCGGCCTTGTGGTTGCGGCATCGCAATCTGATAGCGACGACGCAGAAAAGTGCCTGACGCGGTCGCTTGAGGTCAGCCGCTGTCAGGGGGCGCGGGCTTGGGAGTTGCGCACCACAACCTACCTGGCGACGCTCCTGGCCGATCGCGATGAACGCGAGAGTGCCCGAGAGCTTCTTCAGCCCGTGTTCGAGCAGTTCGTGAAAGATCCAAACTCCGCCGACCTGAAGTCAGCGGCTCGCCTGCTTGCAACATTGGGCTCGTTTGGCGCCATAGATTAGCTCCCCCTAACGGAGCGTGCGATCAGCTCGCTGAGCTGTACCGCGCCGCTACGATGCAGTTGTGGACGATCGTTCGAGAAGACTGGTGACCTTACAGGAGTCCACGCCCTCGGCCGCTTCCGGCTAGGCCATATGGAATCGGTGCCCGAAATGTCTGCTGTTGGCGCTACTTGCTCATTCTGGTCAACCAGACGTACGACAGGAAACCACCCAACTGAGACGATCGGAGACCGGCAATACGAGCGCCGGTCCGTGGTGTCGGCTGTTTATCCGCCTTGAAGCGATTCGAACCATAGTCCCTTATTTTTGCGGCCAATCATGGTTCGCGTGGTCAATAACGTTCTATTTTGGCGCTGCAGCCGCCGTTGGGCCTGGAGGCAATATCCCGAACAGGAAGGTTGATACCTCGGCGCCTGGACGAAGCCACTAGCGATCGTGGCAGAAAGTTTGTCATCAGCATCGACGCGGCTCATTTTCGCAGCGCCGATCCCATTTCAGCAGGCAACTTCGAGCTCGTTGTATGTGGTCGCCGAGTCGGACGCGTTGTACAATATCGTTTTGGTCGACCTGATTACCTTCGTCGATTGGAGGCTCGCATGTGGCCGCGTCGAAATCTTCAGGACCTTCTGGGTATCGAGCACCCCATCATACAGGCTCCAATGAGCGGCATCACGACGCCCGAGTTGGTCTCGGCGGTGTGCAATGCGGGCGCCCTAGGTTCGCTCGGCTGCGGCCTCCTGCCGTCCGAGCTGGTGCGCGAACAAGTCGCGGCGATTCGGACCGCTACCGATCGCCCCTTCAACTTGAATTTCTTCGCGCATCCGCGACCTTCCGTGGACAATAAGGCCGCCGCCGAGGCACGGCAAAGAGTTCAGCGCTATTATGATGAACTCGGGCTGGGTACGGCGCCCGAAGCGACCGAGCCTTTCCCCATCTTTGATTCGAGCAGGCTGGGCTTGGTGCTCGAACTGCGGCCCCGCGTGGTGAGTTTTCACTTCGGGTTGCCTGGTGCCGATGCGCTGAACGCGCTGAAACGGGCAGGCTGCCTCATCTTGAGCTCGGCGACCACCGTGGCCGAGGCACGCTGGCTCGAGGCGGCGGGCGTCGATGCGATTATTGCACAAGGAGCGGAGGCCGGCGGGCACCGAGGGACTTTTACCGACGATGCCGGCGCGGGCACCGTTGGTACAATGGTGCTTGTTCCACGGGTCGTCGATGCGGTGCGCGTGCCTGTTATCGCTGCTGGCGGAATATTCGACGGCCGCGGGATTGAGGCGGCCTTCAAGCTTGGGGCGAGCGGCGTTCAGATCGGCACGGCTTTTCTCGGCTGTCCCGAAAGTAACGTGCCGCCGCCCTACCGGGAAGCATTGCGAGCTGCCACGGACCTGAGTACGCACGTTACTCGCATGTACACCGGTCGGCCCGCGCGTGTCCTTCGCAATCGTTTCTCCTCCGAAATGGCGGCCGGTGATGCGTTGGTGCTCGACTTTCCGCTCCAGGCATCGCTGACGATGCCGCTCGGACGCAGCGCCGACGGCGACATACGCCCGGACTTCTTGCCGATGTGGGCGGGTCAGGGCGCATCGGCAGGAAACAATTTGCCCGCGGGCGAATTTGTGCGGCGGTTAGTAAACGAGGCCCAAGAGAAGCATTCTTAATCGCTCTTACAATGTCTTGCGCCAGTCGTGATCGACACCCTCTCGATCAATATCCGGGCAGTCCACGGGTGCACAGTGATGTGCCAGTGAGCAAGTGTCAAACGATGCGCTCTATTTGTTGACAGAAAAAATCAAGTTATCTAACACCCCTTTTGAGCCAACACACTCAACTCCCTGCGAAGCGAGCCGACTGTTTTGGTCATTGTTCACAACGGGGGGCTGCGTATGGAATTGCGTGTTGGACTGCTGGCTGTCTTGGTGGCGACGGTAAGCCGCGCCGCACTGGCGCAAGATGTGACGGCGCTGGAGCGTCTCGAGGTGAAGGCGGGTGCTTCGAATGGGACGATCGGCACTGAACCGGAAGACTATGCCGGGGGGCAGGTGGCGCGCGGCGGTCGCGTAGGCTTGCTCGGCAACCGCGGCTTCATGGATACGCCGTTCAACATCACCGGCTACACGGCAGAGACGATCGAAAACCAGAACGCGAAGACCGTAGCCGACGTCCTGGCCAACGACCCCTCGGTGAGGAGCACGCACGCATCCGGCGGTATGCTGGATTCCTTCTACATTAGAGGGTTTCCGCTCAATGAGGGGAACTTCGGCGAAGTCGCCTTCGACGGCGTCTTCGGCGTCGCTCCGACCTACCGCCTGTTCACCGACTATGCAGAACGCGTCGAGGTGCTTAAAGGGCCGACGGCACTCCTCTACGGCATATCCCCGAACAGCAGCGTCGGCGGCACCATTAACATCGTGCCGAAGCGCGCGTCTGACGTCGACCTGACCCGAGTGACGACCGACTATGCTTCGGATCTTTACGGCGGCGGCCACGTCGACATCAGCCGCCGGTTCGGCGATGAGCGGCAATTCGGCGTCCGCTTTAACGGCAGCTATCACGGCGGCGACACGGCGATCGACAACCAGTCACTGGACGTAGCGGTCGGGGCACTGGCGCTCGACTACGAGGGAGAAGACTTCAGAGCGACATTGGACGTCATCGGGCAGCGGCAGGACATCGACGCTCCGCTTCGCCCATTCTTCCCCTTCGGAACCTTTGAAATCCCCGACGCGCCTGACGGTCGCTCCAACATCCAGGAACCGTGGGAATGGACAAGGACGGAAGACCTGTCCTGGTTGGGCCGGGTCGAATATGACGTAAGCGACGCCGTCACGGTGTTCGCAGCCGTCGGCGGTGGCAACTCGCGCGTCGAGCGGCTGTTCGGCACGCCACTGCTTCTTAACTCCGCAGGCGACGTCAGTGTCACGCCGCAGAATTTCGTTTTCGATGTCGACCGACTGACGGCGGAGGCGGGCGTTCGCGCCGAGTTCGAGACGGCGGCCATTGATCACTCGGTCGCATTCCAGGTCAGCGGACTGCAGCAGAGTCTCGCCCGCGGCTCGAATTCAGGGACCGCGCAGCTAACCCATATCTTCGATCCGCTCCCCCGCCCCGAGCAGGATGTGCCGCAGCCGACGCATGTGCCGAGGATCTCGGAAAACATCTTCTACGGTTTGGCGCTTTCCGACACGATGTCGATGTTCGATGAGCGCGTGCAACTGACTTTGGGTGGGCGCTGGCAGCACATCGACACCGAAAACTACAGCCCAGTCACGGGCGACGTCACCAGCTCTTCCGATGAGAGTGCATTGACGCCGCTCGCCGGCATCGTCGTCAAGCCGTGGGAGAATGTCGCGTTTTACGCCAACTACGTCGAGGGCCTGAGCGTCGGCGACACCGCTCCGACGACGGCGGTTAATTCGGGCGAAACGCTCGCGCCCTACCGATCCAGACAGTATGAAATCGGCACCAAGGTCGACCTGGGCCGGGTAGCGGTGACCGTCAGCGCGTTCCAGATCGAAAAGCCTTTCGGCGTGCTCGAGACGCGCGGCAGCGATCTGGTCTTCGTCGAAGGCGGCGAGCAGCGCAACCGCGGCGTGGAGTTGAACGTCTTCGGCGAGGTGACCCCCGAGATCCGAGTGCTCGGTGGCGTCACCTTCATTCATGGTGAAATCACGAAAACGCCCGATAACCTAACGCGCGGCAATACACCGATCGGCGTTCCTTCGCTGCAAGTCAATCTGGGGGCGGAGTGGGATACGCACTTCTTGCCGGGCCTGACGCTCACCGGCAATGTCATCCACACGGACGAGCAATTTGTGAACACCGCAAATACCCAGGAAATCCCCTCCTGGACGCGGCTTGATCTCGGCGCCCGTTACCTGACCGAGATCAATGAGAGGCCGGTCACCTTCCGGGCCAACGTCGAGAACGTCTTCGACCTCGACTACTGGTCCGGCGTCGCGAGCTTCGGCACGATTTCGCAGGGTGCGCCGCTGACTGTGAAGGTCTCCATGACGACCGATTTCTGATACCGGGTGCACGTCATCGCCGATGACGACACAGCCTCTGGTAATATTGAAGGAGGCGCCGGCCAGAAGCCGGCGCCTCCGCCCGTTTGATGGTCTGTCCAAACAAATACAAGTTTTCGAAGTCGATCGGCGACTTGCCGACACGGGCGACTAGCTTGTGTTTCTACACGCGTTGCCGCTGCGCAAAAAGCAAAGGCGAGGCTCTTCGTTGAACCCCGCCCGCTAAAAGCATTTTTAGGTTCGGCTGCCGGACGCCGCTTCCTCATTGCCTACTGAGAATGAGCTGGCAGCGGCCGGCCATTTCTCTGCACCTTCACTCCGCGCTGCCAGCAAGGCTGATGGCATAGCCCGGCCGATAGGGAATGGGCAGGAAGCGGCGGTGATACTCCGCAAATGTCGCGTCCGGATCAAGATCGGCGAAGAGGTCCGGATGGAACCATTTCGCCAGTTGCTGGACGGCGACGAACTCGTAGGGGCTGTTGTAGAACTGATGCCAGATGCCGTGGAAGTTCCGAGCCTTCTGCGCTGCGATGTCGGTATAGGCGCTGCGGCTGGTGTACCATTCGAGCTTCTGGCGCGTCACGTTCGGGTCGGCGCCGGGGCCGAGCGGGATCCAGTGCCCGCCGGGCACATAGGCCTCCCAGTCGGCGCTGGTGACGACGACATGTTCGGGATTGGCTGCAATCACTTGCTCGGGATTGAGCTGTCCGAAGGTCGAGGGAAGAATGTCGCTGCCGATATTGTGTCCGCCGGCGAGCTCGGCATATTTGCCGAAGTTCTCGGCGCCGAAAGTAAGGCAGCAATCATCGGCATAGCCGCCAATCCGTTCGATGAAGACCCTGGGGCGCTCCGGCTTCGCCTGGGCGATGACGTCGGTGACGCGGGCCATCGCCTCGTGGCGGAACGCGATGATTTCTTCCGCGCGTGCCTCGCGCCCCATGATCTTGCCGAGGAGGCGAATGGTCGGTTCGGTGTTCTTCAGCGGATAATGGCGGAAGTCGATGTAGAGAACCGGAATCTTCAGCTCGGCCAGCTTTTCAATATATTTAGCGTCCTCGTTGGCGCGCATGGCCTCGAGATTGAGCAGGACCACATCGGGCTTCAGGACGATGGTCGACTCTATGTCGATCAAGCCATTCTCCTGGCCCGGAAAGGCCTGGAGCTTCGCCAGCTTGGGAAAGGCTCCGAGGTATTGCGCGTAGGTCGCCGGATCGGCCTCTATCAGATCGTTGCGCCATGCGACGACGCGCGCCAGCGGGTCTTCCGGTTCCAAAGAGGCGACGAGATAGAGCTGCCGCCCCTCTCCGAGCAGCATGCGCTTGACCGGCGCATTCACCGTCACCTCGCGGCCGGCGATGTCGGTGACGGTGATCGGTGCCTGCCTGTCCGTCGACGCCTGCTCTCCGGCGAACGCCACCGCCGGAATCAGTATGGCCAGGAAGGCGATCGCGGCACGCAGCACCGAAGGTTTTCTCCTCACGATAATTCTCCTTTGTCGAATGATTGGCGCGATTTGAGCCATAGGCCGAGCGCCACAAGAAGTGATAGGCCGTAAAGGCTTGCAACCACCGGGAATGCCAGTTCGAGCCCGAAGCGTTGCGTGGCGACAACGCCGGCAATGATCCCCGCCACCGAAGCACCCTGCTGGCAGGTTTGCGCAAGCCCGAGGACCGACCCTTGTCGATCGCTTCGGCTGCCTGCCGAAACGAGCGCCAGGAGAACCGGCGTTGTCCCTCCAAGGAGCGCGCCCCAGGCGAAATAAAGCGCCGCGAAAAGGCTTATGACGCGGGTCGCGCCGGCAAGGCCCGTAATCACGAGACAGCCGGCCGCGATCAACACGCTGCATCCAAGCACAAAAGACGGTGCACGCCTCTCGAAGAGCCGCGCCCACACCGGCGCGCCGACGACAAAACCGAGCGCAAGAAGGCCGTAGCTCAAGCCGGTGATCCAATGCTGAGCACCGTAGACATTCGACACGTAGAGGGAAAACGGCACTTGCAGCATCATCCGGCTCGCAAGCAGCAAGCCCATCAACACCAGAAGTGCGGGCACGGGTACGCCGGTCGAAGGCGCGCGAGACACCGTTGTCGCCTTGGCCGGTCCCGCGCCGCCTGCTCCTTCCGGCGGTAGCGGCAGGCTCGCCCAGGCGACAGCGGCGCAGACCGCGCAGATGACGCCGTCGGTGAGGTTGACGGCCGCGAAGGGCAAGGCGTCGAGGATGAGACCGCCGAGGAAAGCGCCGCCGAGTGAGCCGACATTGGTGGCCACCTGGAGCCAGGCGAAGAGGCCGGCGCGATCGCGCCCGCCGGTGAGCTCAACGCCGTAGGCCTGGGCCGGGGCGATATAGCCGGCGCAGGCCCCCTGCAGAAACCGCAGCGCCAGAATGGTCCAGACGTCCTCGGCAAAGGCGACGAGCAGTTGCGTGATCGCCAGGCCGGCCAAGGCCCGGACCATCATCAGACGATTGCCGTAGCGGTAGCCCATACGCCCCCAAAAGGCGCTCGTCAGCGACACGCCGAGCATGGGGCAGACATAGACGGCGATTCCCGCGAGGCCGTAGACGCCGTCGGAGGGGCTCAACGCCTTGATCTGGATCGGCCAGAAGGGACCGCTCATTTCCATGGCGCCCATGGAAATGAATTGCAGGCCGAAAAGCAGCGCGAAGACGGGTCCGACGCCGCGCAGGGCGGCGACTATACTGGTCATTGCGCGCCCGCCACCGGATTGGGCAGTTGGTGTTCGACCCGGTAGTCGCGGACCAGGGGCACGATGGCGAGTTGGGAGCGGTGCGCAACGGTCAGCCGATGATGACCGTCCGTCACGAACAGGGCATCCTTCTCGACTGTTATTGGCGCGGTCCATGAACCCGCTTGCAGGATTTGGGCCTGCGGTGCGTCGACCCTGTCGAGATTCACCTCTTCTGTCGGGATCAATTGTGCTGGGGAGAGAAGGCAATATCCCATGCGGTCCGGACTCACGCTCGCTCTTTTGCATATATCTTGAGTTATCGACTCAAGATTATGGCCGCTATAGCCAGCCGTGATTGTACCGTCAAGAGTGCCTTCACGACCGATTGATTGGCGTGTCCGGAGAGCGCGACAAAGGCCCCTCGCCATCGAAGCGCAGACCGACTGGACCTAGGATGCGTTCCATTCGATACACTATGCGATCTTCTTAGCACAGAACGCGAACATCCTCGCGACAAGCCGTGCACAGGCCGTGAAATACGGCTCCCTTCACCAATGCAGAGTCTCAAGGGCGGAGTCGTGCTGACCGCTTTGCGCCCGAAGAGGGTCGTTGGGACGCCAGGTTCGTCATTCTGGAAGCTGCCGGTCGGCTACGAACGCGGAAATACCGCCGCCAGTGAGCGTCTAGGCGGCTAGTCTTTCCCGTATAATCGGGGGCTTTCCCTTCCATCACATAGCTGCACGGCTTCAGGTGAGTTTAGCGAGGATATCGTCGACGACACCTGGGACGGTTTTCGCCGTGTCGATATTGATGCCGGCAGGAAGATGTTCCCGAGTGTGATGGTAGCGGAGTACCAGCGCCCGCTCGGCCGGCTCAAAGCCCGGCTCATTCGGCCGCCCATCTAATCGTCGGTTCAACGTCTCAACGTCGATGTCGAGCACGAAAACCTTGTCGAATAGGTCCAGGAATTTGTGGAAATTGCGCGAGCCGCCACAGAAGAAGGTGGCAGGATGGGTGGTGTCGGCAGCAATAGCCCGGACCTTGTCGACCCGCCAGATCCAGTGCGCGTATCCCCAAACCATGCGGTGCGCGCCTTTGGGCGGTCCTGCGAGTGCCTGGCCTGTCTCGGGGTCGCCAACATAGGCCAAGACCCGGTCACCATGGACGACATGGTAGCCCCGCCGCTCCAGTTCGGTAGCGACAGACGTTTTTCCAGTGCCGGAACCGCCTTCGATCAGATAGTTCTTGATGCCCATGGGGGCTCTTATCATGGCCTTCAATCCGGTGAGAAGAGTCTCTCCGGGCGGGCGCTCCCCTACTCAGTTCATCGTCGAGGCCGAGTAGTAGAGCCGCCCGACGGGGTTGATATTGTCTTCAAGTGTGTCGCCGGCCGTCGGCTCGACCACCATCCACATGCCGTCGGTCTTGAGCGCCTTGCGGATGCCGGGCCGCTTTCGCCCTCCTTCCAGCCATAGGGCGTAGGCTAGCCTCGATCCGAAAGCCGACATTCGGTGAATCGGCGAGGCGGCATGTTTGCGCGGATATTGTTGAAAAACTTGGCATTGCCGATGCTTGGGACGCGTGATTCAATCCTCTGAGTGATTTGCAGGGGATCAGGCGAATGATGGGATGTCAGGCGGTTCCGGCGCAGCTCTTCTACGACTTCTGCCTCGATGAACATGTCCCTGCGGATCATCTGCTGCGCGGGATCGATCGTCACCTCGATCTCGATAGCGTTCGAGCACAGTTGAAGCCTTTCTATAGCAACACTGGTCGGCCCTCAGTTGATCCTGAGCTGATGATGCGAATGCTGATCATCGGCTACAGCATGGGTATCCGGTCGGAACGGCGACTTTGCGAGGAGGTCCATCTCAATCTCGCATATCGGTGGTTTTGCCGCCTTGGCCTGGACGGAAAGGTACCGGATCATTCCAGCTTTTCGAAGAACCGTCATGGCCGGTTCCGGCAAAGTGATATCCTCCGGCACATGTTTGAGACTGTGGTGGAACGGTGCCTTGCCCAAGGGCTGGTGGGAGCAGAAGGCTTTGCGGTTGATGCCAGCCTGATCGCGGCGGACGCCAACAAGCAGCGTTCGGTGCCCGGCACTGAATGGAAAGCCGAAGACGATGCTGGCCGCTCGGTTCAGGAGTATTTGGCGGTTCTGGATGACGCTGCTTTTGGCGCTGCCTCGCCGGTGACGCCGAAGTTCATTTCGCAATCCGACCCGGCAGCTCAGTGGACAGGTGCTCATAAGGGGCATGCCTTCTTCGCCTACGCCACCAATTATCTGATCGATACTGATCACGGTATCATTCTTGATGTCGAGGCGACGCGAGCGATCCGTCAGGCGGAGGTCGGAGCATCCCGCACGATGATCGACAGAACCGAGAACCGCTTCGGCTTGACGCCAGGCTATCTGGCAGCCGACAGCGCTTACGGTTCTGCTGACAATCTTGCCTGGCTGGTGAAGGAAAAGGACATCGCGCCGCACATTCCCGTGTTTGATAAATCCAACAGGACGGACGGGACCTTCTCGCGTTCGGACTTCACCTGGGATGGCGAGGGAGATCGCTACATCTGCCCGGCGGGCAAGGAATTGGTTCAGTTCCGCCGCACCTACGCGACGCCCCGATCGGGCATCACCAGTGAAGGCACCCGGCTTTATCGGGCCAGCAAGAAGGACTGTGATGTGTGCGATCTGAAGCAGCGCTGCTGCCCGAATGCAGTTGCTCGCAAGGTGCCGCGTGATCTCAACGAAGATGCCCGCGATGTGGCCAGAGCAATTGCCGCCACACCCGCTTACGAGCGTTCCCGGCATCGCCGCAAGAAGGTCGAGATGCTCTTCGCTCACCTCAAACGCATTCTCCGGATGGCGCGTTTGAGGCTGCGAGGTCCATGTGGTGCGCGAGACGAATTCCTGCTTGCAGCAACCGCCCAGAACCTCAGAAGACTGGCGAAACTCAGACCACAAAGGCCACCACACGGCGTCATTGCCGCATAAAAGCAGCCAGTAAGGATACCCTGCGCCAAAGTGCGGGGCAGATAACCGATCATCCCTACCGGAAAGATGCTGCAACAGCCCGATGAACAGTTAACTGGCCGAGTTTTTCAACGATATCCGCCATGAACGGACGTTCTTGGTGCACAAGTTCATTTCGCGGATGCCACAATGAAACGTGCCGCTCGTGTGACTAGATCGCCGCTGCATCGGTCCGGCATTCGGTAGCAAACGCCACCAGACTCACGCCTTCCAGCGTCCGGACGCCCTTACTCGCGATGAGCCAATCACGGGGAGCGTTTCGGCGATAGCTGAAGCGACCTTCGTGTTGGCAGCTTTGTTGCGGCGGCCGCGAGATGGGCTTCCACGCAGCACAATTCCGAAAGTCGTCGCGACATGCTGCCGGGAACGCTCCTCACCGGTAAGCGATCGGTTCTCGAGGTCAATCCAACCCGTCAATTCAGGCCGGCACGGGCAAGTCCCTCGATCAGGCGCGCCCGATCCTCGGCGCGGACGAAAGAAGATGTTGCTCCGACCGCGTCCCGTGAAATGTCAGGGACTAGCGACTTGAGCCGTCCGAGCAAGTCCGTGGCAGCCTCCTGGTTGTCCAGAAGTCCGGCACAGGCCGTGCCGATGACCAGCGGAACCGCGTGGCCGGACCGCAAGCGATGCGCCTCCCGTGCATAACTCAATCCAAGCTCGTAATTCGCGCCCTGGAAGTAAGCCATGGCGTAGTAGAACTGAAAGTCGCCGAGAAAAGCCTCGCGCGGGCTCAGTCTGAGGGCGTAGTCGATGCAAGGAATGGCGTCCGCCGCGCGGCCCCCGTTGGCATGCGCAAGTCCCAACTGGCCGTGTGCAAACGCGGAGTTGGGGTTGATCGCGACAGCCTGGCTGATCGCTGCCATCGCCAGGACATTGTCACGCGTCGCAAAGGCTATCATCGCCTGCGCAAGGTAAGCCCACGGTTCCTTATCGTCCGCGGCAATGGCTTGTTGGACGATATCCCTGGCAAGGGCCAGGGCGTATCCCATGTCCTCCCACCCCTGGAACGCGCGCCACATCGTAATCCAACCTTTCATGGCGAGCGCCTGGGCATAATCGGGAGCCAGTCCGATTGCCCGATCGAGCAGGGGGAGCATCTTCCGGCTGCTCTCCTCAGACAACTGGGAACACAGGAACACCGCCCGCACGACACATTCCCAGGCATCAAGGCCATGATGCGGCTTGGGGCTTTCGCGGGCATGCTCTGCCGCCAGGAGTTCCGGCCCGATGCGGCCGACGACGCTTGCGGTGATTTCGTCCTGAATGACGAAGATGTCGCCGAGGTCGCCGTCGTACCTCTCGGCCCAGAGATGGACTTCGGAGGCCGCATCGATGAGCTGCGCGGTCACCCTCACGCGGTTGCCGGACTTGCGGACACTGCTCGCGCCCGATGGCGCGCACATCCACGGGCTTTCCCTTGTAGGTGAACATCGTGTTGCGGGCGATCACGAAGAAGCCCTTGAGCTTGGATAGCGCGGTGGTGATGTCCTCGGTGAGCCCATCGCTGAAGAAGTCCTGCTCCGGGTCGGCGCTCATGGCGTTGAACGGCAGCACGGCAATGGATGGTCGGTCCGGAAGTGCGCGCCTGGGCGATGCCGTTCGTGCGGTCGACCCTTCCAGAAGGGGGCGGTACAGTCGCACCGGCCGCCCCATGTTCTTGAGCGCGCGTTCGCCGAGGTACTCGTAGTCGCAGTCAAGCTTGCCCTGGAGGTGATCGTACGCCGTGCCGGAAATGCAAATGCCGCCTGGATCTGCCAGGGTCTGGAGGCGGGCCGCGATGTTGACGCCATCGCCGTAGAGATCCCCATCAACCTCGTGGATCACATCACCGAGATTGACGCCGATCCGGAAGATGATGCGTCGCTCCGTTGGGATATCGGCCTGGTTCTCGGCAACGCCCGTCTGGATGGCGACCGCGCACGCGACGGCATCGACGACCGAGCCGAACTCCACGAGCGCACCGTCGCCCATCAGCTTGACAATACGGCCCTGATGCTCGGCCAGCAGCGGATCGATCACATCCCGGCGCAGAACCTTCAGGGCCGACAACGTCCCAGCCTCGTCATGTTCGACGAGGCGGGAATAGCCGACGACGTCAGCGGCCAGGATCGCGGCCAGCCGCCGCTCCGCTCTTGCAGTTGCCATGGCTGTCTCTCCCTCAGGAGATCCGCCGGATGAAGCCCAGGCGATTGACGCGACATGCACCATCCGGCTGCCCGACACCGCGACCGTGCTGGTTCATGATACCACTGAGACGGTCATGTGGCGACGCTTCACGAGAGAGCAGCCTTCGACAGGAACAGGATCCGCGAAGCGGTCACTGCAAAGGTCTGTTGCGGTCCAATGGAAGGACGGCGTCATTCGAAGGAAGGTCCGTTTTCGGGACTTCGAACCCACTGGCGCGCTGAACTTGCCGAAGCGGTTGTCGTTGGCGGTGGGAACAATCGCTCCGTCAGCCACGTGTCCCAACCTCAGGATGGTCTGGAGTGGGCCAATCGAGCCATTCATCGCGTGGGTCGCCGATGACCAGGAACGGGTCGAGGAATTCGCGTTCATTGAGCTTGAGAATGGGTGGGCAGGAGACCTTAGCTTACCGGGGCATCGATCGCGCATGTGCCACGATGAGCAGCAGTTCCTCAGTGGCGCACACCCGTCGGGAACAGCAGCCTTTGTTCGGTATGGACCGGACATCCGAGAGCTTCATCACGCAGTCACCGAATCGGTCGAATACCACGCGCGGATCGGAACAACCGCGCGGCATGCACCATGAAGGAATCGCGTCACAACAGCTCCATCCTCGCATTCCAACAGAAGCGGGGTAAGGACTCGGTCGCCTTTTTCCTGCCGTTCCTCGGTCCAGACATGACGGTCCTGGACATTGGTTGCGGTCCTGGAACGATTACAGCTGCCTTGGCCAGCGTTGTGGCGAATGTGATTGGACTAGACCTGGAACCCAAAGCAATTGAAGCGGCCAAGCAACTCGCGCGTGGTTGTGAGCGCGCGAACTTGAGCTTCATCGAAGCGGACATGACCGCGCTGCCGTTTGACAGCGACACAGTCGACGCGGTGTTCTTTCATGCCGTCCTCTATCACCAGAGTCAGGAGGTACTGACAAGAACACTCGCCGAGGCAAGAAGAGTGCTGAAGCCAGGTGGGCTGCTCGCGACGCGCGATGCCGATGCAGGCGGTAACGTTCTTTATCCCGAGTCTCAAGGACTTTGCACCGCGCTCGACCTCTGGCAGAGGTGGTACGAACATGCCGATCCGGAAGCTCCCAGATTTGGCCGCCGCCAGGCTTCGGTACTTCGCGCACATGGTTTTGTTCCGATCTGGAGCGGGGCGAGTTATGTGAACCACAGCGAAGACGCGTTCGCTCGCAACGAGACGGTGGCGGATGCGCGGCGAAGCCTTCTCGGTCTCGGGTCCGAGCTTGTCACTAAGGGGCTGGCTGAAGACGCCGAAATCCAGGCAGCACTCGCCGCGTGGGATTGCTGGGGCTCCGATCCGGACTCGGTCTACTTCAGGTGCCGATGCGAATGCGTCGCCCGCAAGACTGATCAACTCGACACAAGCGGAAGGCCTGGCGTATGACCTGGCGGTATCAGTTGATAGCAGGCGCCGAACCGGCGCGAGCGCCACTCGTGCTTCTGCACGGTTCCGGCCGCGACGAACAGGACATGGTGCCGCTTGCGGCCAAATTCGCTCCGGGGTCGACGGCGGTCGCGGTACGCGGTGCGATTCCGTGGGAACGTGGCTATGCTTTCTTCCGTCGGTTCGAGGATCGATCGATCGACGAAGCAAGCGTTCTCGAGCAGGGGCACTCGCTCGCAGAGTTTATTAACGATGTGGGAGTGCGCTATGGCTTCCAGAAGCCTCCGATCCTGATTGGCTTTTCGAACGGCGCAATCATGGCAGCGGCGTTGATTCAGCTCTACCCGGACCTGATGGGCGCAGCGGTGCTTCTGCGCCCGCTGTCACCGTTCGCGACCCCTCACCGGGAGCGCCTTCCGGGCACCCCCGTGCTCATTATCGATGGCAGCGACGACGAGCGTCGGACACCAGGCGACGGCCTCCGCTTGGCTAAGACCCTGGAGCACGCTGGTGCCGTTACGAGGCACCATGTTCTCAACGCAGGACACAGCATAGGGCCGGAGGATTGCGCGTTCGTTCGGGATTGGCTGGTATCCCGCCGGTGATGCCCGCCATTCGCATCGGCAGCCTGAGGCAAGCCGTCCTTCGTTTCTTCGAAGAGCGGATATCGTTGCGACTCCGCCGGTGTCACGTGGTTTTCTTCCGACTCGCATATAGGCGGCACACAGTCTGCTTCTCGACGGATATGGCATATGGACACTTCTTCACTTTCACCGGGACTGTTGTATTGCTCAAAGGTGCACAATCTCTCGCCGCCGAGAGAGCTGGGCCGGCGCTATGATCGTGCGGGGAATTTCCTGCCAGAGCCCGGCAATACGGTCGTCTGCCATATCGTCGAAGGGTCGGAGACCGAAAAGGCGCTCATCGAGGCGCGTGCCAAATACTTGGCGATGCCGGAAGCGTCGCAGTTCGCGTTCACGCCGATCTCCAGCCTGCATATGACGCTTTTTCAGGGAATCATCGAATACCGACGGCGGCTGCCTTTCTGGCCGGCTGATGTCGATCTCGATACCCTGACCGAGCTGTTTCGCGAGAGACTGCCGGCCCTTCCGCGTGCGCGTGACGAAAGCAGAGCCACGGGGTCTGGTGGTCGAAGGTCCGACCGCAGATGATCGCAAGGCAATGAAAGGCTGGCGGGACGCCTTGGCGGATATCTTCGGCTATCGTCATCCGGATCACGACACGTACGAATTTCACATCACCTTCAGCTAAGTTATCGAGCGGCTGGACGAGCCGGCGCTCCCGCGTTGGCAGCAGATGTTGGATAGCGTCGTGGACGAGCTCTCGCAGCGCGCACCGGTGCTTGAGCTACGCCCGCCGGCCTTCTGCGCTTTCAATGACATGACGCACTTCGAGGAACTGCGATTGTTCAACTTCGCCTGACGCACGCCATCGATCAGGGAAATCAGGGTGGCGGATCAGATGACCGCTGGAACCAGCATTCTTGTCCGCTTTGGGCCGATCCAAGACCTTGGCGGACAGGATCCAGACGTCTGCTTTTCGTGTTGGTATCGTAGCAGCGGACGGTCTGCCGTCGGCCGATTCCTGTCATTCCGCCCCATCGCAGGTCGCCCCGGCCGTCGAGGTCGCAGCCTGCGCGGCGACAGCAAGCCGGGACATGACGCTCGCCGCAACACGCGATGCCTCCTCGCCAAGAGCCTCAGCCAACCGGGTGCGGGCGCGCTCCCAGGCGGCCATGGACTCGTCCATCAACCGGCGGCCCTCGTCGGTAAGCACCAAGCGTTTGCCGGCCCGGCCTCGCCCTCCATGATTGCGCACGAGATTGCTCCGTTCGAGGCTCTTTACGCTGCGGCTGAGAGTGGTGGCGTCGACCCCGGCGCGCGCCGCCAGTTCAGCGAGCGTTGGCTCGTGGCTGCCTCCAATCCCCACCAGAAGGCTGAACTGCTCTGCGGTGATCCCCAGGGGCCGAAAGCAGGCATTGTAGTAGCGCGTGAGCGCTCGCGCCGTGACCCGGGCCTGGAAGGCCGGGCACTCGGTTTCGACGCGGCGATAGAAATCAAAAGCCTCTGTCATTTGCAGGTCTCGACACTCTCCGACTGATGAAATACTGTATATACAGCATTGTTAAGGAGTTGCCCATGACGGCCTATGTCCACGTTAATCTGCGTATCAAAAATCCGGCCAGGCAAGCCGCATTGGCGCCGCGCTTTCAGGCAGCGCTACAGGCAGCGGGAGGCCGCATCCTCCACTTTGGGCCGGTGGCCCAGCTGCTGGAAGGGGACGTGACGCCATTGCCTATGGCCGGCATCTTCGAATTCGCGACCCTCGCCGACGCGCTGGCGTTTTATCAGTCATCGGAGTACGCGCCGATCAAGGTTGAGCGCGACGCGGCGCAGGAAGCACGCATGTTTGTTGTCGACGCGGGCTAAAGAGTTCCAAGACCGCATCGTCCGGCCACCTGGCCCTGACCGACGCGCCGTTTTCCGATCCTTTTTGAGAAAGCCGGCCACGCCGGGCAACGGCAGCTATCGCAGGGTTGTCTCAGGAACCGGCCTGTCTGTAATGCGGCCCCAGAGCCGACTTTCATCCCTCGCCTTGAACGGGTTCGAACCTCCGGCCCACCAAATAGATTCCAACGACGAGAATATCCGATCGGTCAGTGACTGTTCGGCTCCTGCGTCCACTGCGGAATGTCCCGCTTGGCATGTAGCACGCGCCACACGTCGACATGATCTGGCTGGTCGCGATAGAAAACGAGATAGGGATATCGCCTCAGAGAGACACTCCGCAGGTCAGGCAATCCCAACTCGTATGCATACCGCAACGACCCGGACTCCGGATGGCTTGCGATCAAAGAGTACGCCTCTTGAAGAGCGTCGATAAAGCCGAGCGCGATCTCGGTTCCTGCTTCGCGTACATAATAGTCGATGGCCACCTCGACGTCGCTGCGACCCAACTCCCGGGGAATAATGGTCTTATCGTTCACGTTCTGCGCTGACCACGAACTCGATCACGCAGACCGGTGAAATATTCCGCATCGACCGGCTCAGTTGGTGCGGACGAGGCTCCGTCAAGCAACAGCCTGCGTAACGCGAGGCGATCCTGATCTCGACGTATCAACTCCCGAATATACTCACTACTTGTCCCATAGCCCCGTCCGGCGACTTGCTCATCGACGAAGCTCTTGAGATGGTCCGGCAAGGAAATGTTCATTGTGCTCATGCGAAAGACCATAGCGGCGTTGGCAAAAATTGGCAAGACCGGCCGCTTCCCTTGAACCATCAGCGGCATGGCAGTACGCAGGTTCCCGTTGATACATTATGCGAACTTTTGAGCCCAGAACGTGAACATCCTCCCAACAAGCCGGGCACAGGGCTCGTGAAGAACGGCTCTCTTCGACCCGAACCGGTCCTTACCGCATCTTCACCGAGTGACAAAGGTGGGTGGATGGAAAGTTCACATTGCCGCCTTCGGTCTGAACGTGAAGAAAGCGCCATATGAGCAGTCGTTTCCGTCCTGCGACTAAATGGCGACTTAGGCTGCTTCAACGGTCGTCTGTGGCCGTGGAATTGCCTCGACGCAGATGTTCGAATCCCACCCGACCTCGGGAAACTCGCCAAGGTGGTGGGCATCCCAGAGCCACTCAACCTTCCAGCAAGTAATCCGCCAAGCTGTAGCAGTGGCTCGCCTGGTAGGCGTTCCGACCCCGGTTCATGTGCGTCAGATTGAATCTCCGAATGGCGCGCAACACGTGGCGGGTCGCGAGCAATTTGTGGATCGAGGCGGAGCCCCGCACATTTATGCCAAAAATGTCCTCGCCGCGCGGGAAGAAATAGCCGACGTCTTCTGGCGTCGTGACGCAGTGCTCGAGAAACGGTTCGTCCAAATGGCCCCGGGCGGGTGAATGGTCGGTGGTGAAATCCGAAAGATGCACCAGGAATCTTGCACGGATGCCCTCGCCGTCCGCATAGAGCGTGAAAAGCTCCATCGAGCTCGCATTAACGCGGACAAGCGGCTTGTCGGAAGTCTACGGCAGACAAGACACCGACCAGTAGTGACGCTCGGATTTGCGCGGGATGGGGATGCAGTTTTGGCCGTAGAGCCTGAGGCGAAGGCCTTCCATGGCGTTCGAGCGGAAAACGCTGCGCACCATCTTGCGGCGGCGCTCCATTTCCTCCGGGGTGATGGCCGGTGCCTTCGGCTTAACGGCAATTGCCATGGCAAGTCTCCTTTTGCGGCATCAGCTTTAGGCTGCGGACAGCGCCCGCTCTACCGCTTACGGCTCCTTCTTGATGACGGTGAGAAGGATACAGGCGCGTCAACATTGGATCGGCCCTGCCGGATGGCGCGAACGTCAACCTCTGCTGGAATATGAACACCATATTCCACTGTTTCGGCCTCGGCCTTGGCATAAGCAAGAGCTTCCCGGGCGCCCTGCAAAATCCGCGATCCTGCGACGATCTTCTTCCCTCACTTCGTCCTGTCGATGCGACCGCGCCTTTGCGCCAAGTGGCGACGAAAGCGGATCAGAATTTGGTCCATGAACGGGCCGCTGAACCGGCCTCGCGGTCTCTGATTGGGGTCAAAGTAGAAGGACCGTTCAAGCACATCATAGTTGTATTCGCTGACGGTTATCCAGCCAGATTTGAAGTCCGACAAACCCGCTCTGCGCAGCTCCAAGGGCGGGATGACCAAGGCGTCCTGATCAGGACGGGGCGCGCTCCCGAGATCGGCAGGATGATCAAATGCGTTATGCCCTGCTGCTCGTCCTTGATAACCATGGCAAGGCAAACCGGCCGGTCTTTCTCGCCATTTCTCCGGCCCGCCTGAGCCTGCCAGTCCCACAAATATTCGTATTCGAGGATCTGGCCGTCATCGAATTTCTTAGTCATTCTGCGGCTCATCGGAAACGCGAGCCAAGCGCTTGTCCAATTCGGACAGAATCATGTCGCTGAGTTCTTGCGGCGTTTCGCTCGTCCGGTAGACCCTGCGCGGATCCGCTCCCTTGGTGATGCGCTCGAAAAGATCGACGGGCACGACGACAACGGAGGCGCGGCCGTGCTTGGTAAGGGTGATGGGCTCGCGCATGGCCTCGTCATGGTAGCGCCCGAAATGCCGAATAAATTCGACGGTGGAAACGGTCTTGGTGGTCATGGAACTTACCTCGTTCTGACTAATCTGAATAATACAGAAAAGCCAGAAAAAGGCAAGCCCTTTCAGCGCTTCGACCGGTCCATTCCCTATTTGATCTATCCAAGCCGCTCGCCAAGCGAGGGCACGTGCTTCTGGCCGGCTTCGGCCAGCATGGCGATGAGATATCGGCCTGTTTCAGGCCTGCGATCTCAAAGCCTCGCGTCTTCGGCTTCGGCCGTTTATTTGTCGTCGATAAAGCCACCAACTCCACCGTCGGCGAAGTGGGGTTCGCTCACTTCCATCGCGGTCATGGCGCGACCTTTGACGGTTCACCTGAAGCGATGTGGAAAATAGACAGCGCATCTTCCGGAAAGGTCTGCGACAAGACTTTGATTTCCTTTCCGTCACGCGGACGCTGATTTCGGCGTCGCGTCACTATCGATAGGGACCCAGTATCGATAGTGATTAATTTCACGGCGCGAAGCCGCTAAAGTCGCGTCGGCCGCATACCGCTAGGCGGCGTATCCAACCCTTGCGCCTGCGCCGGAGCTAGGTAGAATATGGACAACGAGGAACCAAGGAACCAGAAATGGCGCTCAGCATTAAAGATCTAGAGACGGAACGCCTGGCAAAGGCACTGGCCGAGAAGACTGGTGAAACTATTACCATGGCGACCCGCCGCGCACTGGAAGAGCGGCTGCGGCGTCTCGCAAACACGGGAAATCGCGATGTTCTTCTCGAGGAGCTTGCCGCCAGCCGTCGACGCTGGGCGAAGCTGCCGGTGCTCGACAACCGCTCTGCCGATGAGATTTTGGGGTATGACGAAAACGGGCTCCCCAACTGATGGTCATCGACACCTCCGCCATCGTCGCGATCGCATTCAATGAGCCGGAAGCGGAAAGCTACGAGCAAAAAGTCGTCGACGCTCCACGGCGCTTCATCTCGGCCGCGACAGTCCTTGAACTGGCAATCGTCATCGAGGCGCGCCTCGGCGAGGCAGGTGCCGCCGAGCTCGATCTATGGCTCTACAAGGCGGGCGTCGAAATCGTCGCCGTCGACGCGGAGCAGATCGCCGTCGCAAGGCGAGCCTGGCGCAGCTACGGCAAAGGCCGACATCCGGCAGGTCTGAATTATGGAGACTGTTTCTCCTATGCGCTGGCCAAGACGCGCAACGAACCGCTGCTCTTCAAAGGTGATGATTTCTCACGCACCGACATGCAGGCGGCATGACAATGCGCCCGGAGGACGAGGCGCGCGACATCCCGCGCACGGCGCTGTCGACCGGCGAGCGGCCGCCGGGCAATCTCGCCGCCGCCATTCGCGCTTGATTTTTCTCCAAGTTAATCAATATTAATCACTGTGATTGAAAATGAATCGACAGGGCCAAAACATGGAAACGAAGGTAGTGACAGCGCACGTGCCCCTGCCGCTCGCCGAAAAAGTCGATCAGATCGCGGCTCGACTTGAGCGTTCGCGCGGTTGGATCGTGAAGCAAGCGCTGGCGGCCTGGATCGACCAGGAAGAGGAACGCCGGCGCATGACTCTGGAGGCGCTCGCTGACGTGGACAGTGGCCGGGTGATTGACCATCAGTCCGTGCAGGCGTGGGCCGACAGTCTCGACAGCGACAAGCCGCGGCCGCTACCGCTGTGATGAAGCTTGAGTGGTCGAGTAAAGCGGTGTCCGATCTCGGGCGCCTCTATGATTTCCTGGCGCTAGTAAATCGGCAAGCCGCTGTCCGCACCGTCCAATCTTTGACAAGCGCTCCAACAAGCCTGCTTGAACAACCATGGATCGGCGAGCGGCTGGAGGAGTTCAATCCCCGCGAGGTCCGCCGAATCGTCGTTGGCCATTACGAAATGCGCTATGAGATCAGGCAGTCAACGATCTACGTGCTGCGGCTTTGGCATACGCGTGAAGAGCGATAACGAGGTGCTGATCGAAAGGGCGTTCATTGGCAACGGAAAACCGTCCTGTGACAAATTGACGAGGATGCGATCGTGAAACGGGCCGAGGCGCTCGACGCACTCGACGCAATTCTGCCGTTTAACCGCCGCGACCAGCTCGCCGGTCTCCTGACCGACGACGACGTTGCCATACTCAAGCATCTCGCCAGCGAAGGCATGGGGAAGAATCCGCTGAGGGCCCTTGCCTCCGACCTCGGCTACCGCGAGGTCTGGTGCCAGCTTGCGACCGACTCCCCCCTCCCCTGGCCGGCGCCGGAAAGCCTGCTGCTGAAATTCGTTGCCCACCACCTCTGGGACCGGGTGAAGCGAGCCGAGGACGCGGGCCGCGCCATGCCGGCGGAGGTCGAGGCCGGATTGCGCGCCGAGCGCCTGCTGAAGGCCGTCGGCCCGCACGCGCCCGGCACAGTGCGGCGACGGTTGACGAGCTGGTCGGTTCTCATCCGCTGGCGGGGCTTAAGCGGCTCGTTTTCAGCGCCCTCGCTCAAGAGCGCACTTCGCCTAGCGGTGAAGGCAAGCAGCCGGCCACGGCAAAGGAAAAGCAAAAAGGCGGTTACCGAGGATGTCCTGGCGAAGCTGCTTCAGGCCTGCGCCGGCGATCGGCTCGTCGACTTGCGCGATCGCGCGTTCTTGTTGACCGCCTTTGCCTCCGGCGGCCGTCGCCGTTCGGAGGTGGCGGATTTGCGCGTCGAGGATCTCCACGAGGAGGAGCCGGTGCGCGCCGATCCGGCCGATGAGAACTCCCCTGCCCTGCCTGTCGATCCGCCTCGGCCGCACGAAAACGACAACTAGCGGCGACGACGAACATGTGCTGCTGATCGGTCGGCCGGTGACCGTCTTGAAACGATGGCTCACGGAAGCACGGCTCACCGCGGGACCGGTATTCCGGCGCATTGATCAATGGGATAACGTCGACCGGCGGGCGCTCACGCCACAGTCGGTCAACCTGATCCTGAAGCGCCGTTGCAAGCAGGCCGGCCTCGACGCGGCACGGCGCATGGGCTGAGATCCGGTTATCTGACGGAGGCGGCCAATCGCGGCGTTCCGCTCCCCGAAGCGATGCAGCAGTCGCTGCACAAGTCAGTGACGCAGGCGGCGAGCTACTACAACAAAGCCGAGCGCAAGCTGGGACGCGTGGCGCGGCTAATCGTTTAAACGCGACGATGCGGCGGCGGCATCGAATGGCGTGTCGGTCGGCCTATCGGGCGATGACGGTTCTTCCGCCGTCGACGCCTCCACCAATCGATCTTGGTTTGCGGCAATTTCTGCCCTGGCCCAGGTTTCAGCGCGCTCCATCAGCGAAGCCATTTCGCGCTTCAGGTCATGGGATCGTAGCAAGATGCCCGCATGAGTTCGATTGTGACGCGGGTCGTAAAAGGTAGTGATCTCCGCGCCAGCGGCCTGCCTCGCCGCTTCCAGCTGCGCCTTCAACGCAGCCAGCTCAGCCTTCGTCGCAAAGTAACGTCTCATCACCTCGATGAGCTCGCGGTCGCTCGCGTTGGCTTCCATGGTTCCGCTCTCGCATTCTGATCGCGTGACGGCATGACCGATAAGAGTGGCAAAATCGGGGTGCGGCCGGCCTGCTGAAAACTGCGCACCGACGGCACGAAAACGCCCGGCGCGGAGGAGGTGCGCCGGGCTTCGTTAAGTGACCGACAGCTGGGAGGAGGAAGGCTGTCCGTCGAACCGAAGCGGTTCGGGAGGAGGTGAACCGCCTCGACACTAAAAAGGTGGTGTTGCATTGCAACAAATTCAAGAACGTTCACGTCGCGGCGGGGCCGGGTGCACCACTCTTACCGGTCGCTGAATACTCTAAACGGAAAAGGCCGAGTCGACCCCGGCCTATCCTAGCTCGCGTGTGAGGAACCGGGCTAGGCCTGCAAATTGTCCGCCGACATCTTGCCGGACTTACGATCCTTTACCAGCTCATAGGTGATCTTCTGACCATCCTTCAGATCTCGCAGGCCAGCCCGCTCCACTGCAGAAATGTGGACGAAAACATCGGCGCTGCCGTCGTCCGGCTGGATGAAGCCAAAGCCCTTTGTTGCGTTGAACCATTTTACCGTACCCGTCGCCATAGTCTTCCCTTGATCTTGGCCTGCCGAACCGTAGCCAGTCAGGCTCGTCATATGCTGCAGCACAGATAGATCGTTCTGGATTCGGCGGAAAGCCGAAATTTTTGGCGGAGGCTGTCACGGTTCCCTCCAGGTTGAGAGAAGCGACCGACCGACAAGACCTCCCCTGCCCTATCCGTCTCACTATCAACCTCGGCCGCACCAAGACCACCGTCGCCGATGACGACGCGCCCGTCATCCTGATCGGCCGACCGGCAATCGCCTTGAACGGTGGCTGGCGGAACCGGGATCGACGACGGGCGCGGTGTCCCGGCGCATCGATCAATGGGACAATGTTGACCGGCGCGCGCTAACGCCGCAATCGGTCAACCTGGTTCTGAAGGCCGCTGTAAGCAGGCCTCGATCCGACGCTATTTTCGGCGCACGGGCTGAGATCCGGCTATCTGACCGAGGCGGCGAACCGCGGTGTTCCTCTGCCCGAAAGCCGATGCAGCAGTTACTGCACATGATTGCCGATCCTGATCGCGATCGCGCCAAACGCGCAACCGAAGTCATGCTCGGCATGGTCAAGCTCGATATCGCCGCGATCGAGCGCGCCTTTAACGGTTAGGACTGAGCGCGCTCGTCTGCGGCACCGAATTCGTCGCTCACGACTTCGTGCCTTCAGACTTCTTCCGCGGGGGTTCATTATCGTGAGCGTCCGTGCCGGCTCGTCGCGGCGGTCATTGCCGACACGATCACAGCGACTTTGGAGCGGGCCGCGGGCGAGGACCGACAAGCCTTTACCATGCCGCTTCAAACGGAGGGAGTGAGCGATGGCAATCACCCGGCGCGCGATCATGCAGGGGCTCGGCTTCGGGGCTTTGCTGCCGGTTCTGCCGCGGCTGGCGCTCGGACAGCCCGCCGACATCATCACCAGGCCCATACCGGTGAGCGGCGAGCCGGTGCCGGTTGTCGGCCTCGGCACCTGGATCACCTTCAACGTCGGAGACGATCCGGTGCTTAAGGACGAATGCGCGGATGTAATGGCAGCCTTCTTCGAAGGCGGCGGTCGCATGATCGACTCGTCCCCAATGTACGGCTCTTCCCAGCCGACGATCGGCTACGGGTTACGCAAGCTCGGATATCCCAAGGGCCTGTTTTCGGCCGAGAAGGTCTGGATATCGGACCCGGAAGAGGGAGCGTCGCAAATCGAGGCCTCCCGCGGCTATTGGGGGGTAGCTAAATTCGATCTCATGCAGGTCCACAATCTTCTATCCTGGGAGGAGCATTTGCCGGCTCTTTTTAAGATGAAGGCGCAAGGACAATTGCGCTATGTCGGCATCACGACCTCGGAAGGGCGCAGGCACCGGGAAATCGAAAGCATCATGGCGAACGAGCCGATCGACTTCGTCCAGGTCACCTACAATGTCCTCGACCGTGAAGTCGAACAACGCATCCTGCCGCTGGCGCAGGAAAAGGGCATCGCCGTCATCGTCAACCGTCCCTTCCGCCAGGGGAACCTCATCCGACAATTCGAGGACGAACCCCTGCCGGACTGGCTCGCCGAGACGGGCGCGCGCAATTGGGCTCAGTTTCTGCTGAAATTCATTATCTCCCATCCGGCGGTTACCTGCGCCATTCCGGCGACCACCCTCGTCGCCCATGTGCGCGAGAACATCGAGGCGGCGACAGGCATCCTGCCGGATGAAAGGACGCGCCGGCGCATGGTCGACTACGTGGAGGCGCTGTGAACAGGCGCCGTGCTCGTGACGCGGATGCGAGCTGATGCCCGATTGGACGAGCTACACGCTCTCAGACTTCCTGATGTTTTCGCCGAGGGTCTATTTTCGCCTCATCGAGCGCTACAACCAGGATCTCTGGCCGCTTCAGCTTATCCTGATCGCCGCTGCGCTCCTCGTCCTGATACCGGCCTTGCATGTTCCGCGCGCCCGCATCGCCGTGTATCCGACGCTTGCCGCAGCTTGGGCCTTCTGCGCGTGGCAGTTCCTGTGGATACGCTATGCCGCCATCAGTTGGGCGACGTCCTACGCGGCAATTGCCTTCCTGGCTGAGGCCGGATTGCTGGCTCTGTGGAGCGGCACGACGGGGCAAGCCGACCCGGCCGCAACCCGCCTGCGCCAAGCCGGCGGCATCGGCCTCATGCTCTTCGGCCTGCTCGCCTATCCATTCCTTGCCTTGCTGGCGGGCCGCTCCCTCGCCTCGGCCGAGACCTTCGCGATGATGCCGGATCCGACCGCAACGGCAACGCTCGGCGCAGTGTTGGCGGCATCGCGGAAGACGCCCTGGCTGCTTCTGCCTATGCCCCTTCTGTGGTGCGGCTTCAGCGGCCTGACGCTGTGGGCACTGGAGGATCCCGGCGCCTGGGCGCCGTTCGCCTCGATTGCCGCCACGCTCGCACTTCTCCTGACACCGGCGGTGAAGGCCTCTCGGTTCAGGTAAAATAGCGATCGGTTACTCCTTCACCGCCCCCGTCATCGACGAGACATAGTAGTCAACGAAGAACGAATAGAGGATGACGACGGGCAGTGAGCCGAACAAGGCGCCCGCCATCAGCGCGCCCCATTCGAAGACGTCGCCGCGTACCAGTTCGGTCAGCACACCGACCGGCACGGTCTTGTTCTCCGACGACTGGATGAATGTCAGTGCATAGATGAATTCGTTCCAGGAGAGCGTAAAGGCGAAAATGCCGGCCGAAATCAGCCCCGGCACGGCGAGCGGCAAAATGATCCGGATGAGGATCTGCCAGCGCGTCGCCCCGTCGACCAGCGCGCTTTCCTCCAGCTCGAACGGGATCGAGCGGAAATAGCCCATCAACAGCCATGTGCAGAATGGGATGAGAAAGGTCGGATAGGTGAAGATCAGCGCCAGCTTGGAATCATAGATCCCGAACTTGAAGACGATGAATGCGAGCGGGATGAAGAGGATCGACGGCGGCACCAGATAGGCGAGGAAGATCATCAGCCCGACGGGCCGAGAGCCGGTGAAGCGCACCCGCTCGATCGCGTAAGCCGCAAAGACCGAGGCTGCCAGCGACAAGATGGTCGAGCCGACGGCAACCAGCATCGTGTTCCACAGCCAGCCGGGATAGGAGGTCTCGAAAAGCAGATATTTAATGTGGTCGAGCGTCGGTCTAACCACCCAGAAGGGGCTGTAATTGTTGTAGTCGGTGAGCTGCGAGTTCGGCTTCACGGCCGTGATCGCCATCCAGTAGAACGGGAACAGCAGCACGAAGACGAACACCGCCATCGGCAGATAGAGCACGACGATCCTACGCGGCAAGCGGTTGAGATAGCTCATGCCCTCCGCGGTATCGGTGAGAACGGCGTCTTCCATTTTTGTGGTCGTGTTCATTTTATCCCTCCCGATCTCAATCCTGACCGCCCTGCTGCCATTTGCGGCGCTGCAAGCCGAAGAAGCTGAACATGATAGCGGCGAGCAGGAAGGGGATCATCGCGACGGCGATCGCCGCCCCCTCGCCGAGCTGGCCTCCAGGAATGCCGCGCTGGAAGGAGAGCGTCGCCATCAGATGGGTCGCGTTCACCGGCCCGCCTTTGGTCAAGACGTAGATGAGCTGGAAATCGGTAAAGGTGAACAGCACCGAAAACGTCATCACGACAGCGATGATCGGCGTTAGCATCGGCAGGGTGACATAACGGAAGCGCTGCCAGCTCGTGGCGCCGTCAAGCGAGGCTGCCTCCTGCAGCGAAGCCGGGATCGTCTGCAGCCCGGCAAGCAGGGAGATCGCCACAAAGGGAATTCCGCGCCAGACATTGGCGGCGATCACTGAAGCGCGTGCGTTCGTCGGATCGCCGAGGAAGTTGATCGGCCCGTCGATAATTCCGAGCTCCATCAGCGACCAGGAAATGATCGAGAATTGGGAATCGTAAATCCACCAGAAGGCGAGCGCCGAAAGCACCGTCGGCACCACCCAAGGCAGGAGCACGATCGCTCGGAAGAAGGACTTGAACGGCAGGTTCTCATTGAGCAGCAGCGCGAGCCAGAGGCCGAGCACGAACTTCAGTATCGAGGCCACGAAAGTATAGAGAAGCGTGTTGAAGACCGAGAGCCAGAACACCGAATCCCGGGCAAGGAAGACATAGTTCTCCAGGCCGATGAAGATACCGTCGCGGCCGATGCGGGTATCAGTGAAACCGAGCCAGACGCCGAGCCCGAGCGGATAGGTGAGGAAGCAAACGAGAAAGACAGCGGCCGGCAGCATGAACAGCAGACCGAGCACGTTGTTGTTCTGCATGAGCGAAGCCGCGGTCGATGGCGGCTTTCCAGGCGACGTGATGGACATCGGACTACTCCGGCTGGATGAACGGCTTCAACTTTGCGCCGGCAACCTAGGGCCGCCGACGCACTTTGAGGCGCGGCGGCCTTCACGGCCGCCACGAAAGATCAGACGCGATAATAGCGGTTTGCCCGCCGTTCGGCCTCGGCGACGGCGTCCTCCGGCGTCATCTGCCCCGTAACAGCGGCCGCAAACATATCGACAAGGACGTAATCCGCCATCACGCCGGCCGAGGCATAGCCGAGCGGGCCGGCATAACCATTCGGGCGCAGCGTCTCGGAAGCGCGGGCATAGGGCGCGTGGATCGGATCGGACGTCCAGATGGGATTGTTGGCGAAGGCCTTCAGCGGCTGGCAGCAATAGGCGCTCGATCCTTCGATCCACGCGTTCATCTGGTCCGCCTCCATCATGAACTTGATGTAGGCCTTGGCCGCTTCCGGATATTTGCTGTGATTGAAAAGCAGGATCGAGCTTGTCTGATGCAGCTCGACGCTCTGACCGACCGGCCCCACGGGGAAGTTCGTGGTGCGGAGGTCCGCCGCCAGCTCGGCAAGCGCCGCATCCTTCTTGGCCGCATAGTAGAGCGAAACGCCGTTGGCGGTCAGCGACACCTGGCCTGCGAGGAAGGCCCGATTGTTATTGATGTCGAGCCAGCTCTCGGTGCCGGGAATGAAGGTCTCGTAGAGCGCCTTAGCGTAGTTGACCGCCTTCAATGTCTCTGGACTGTTAATGGTGACCTTGCCGGTCTCGTCGACCATCTTGCCGCCATGGCTCCAGAGTAGCCAATGGGCGTAGTTGTTGCCGTCACCGACCGCTTTTCCGTGTGGAAAGCCAGCGGGCGTTCCCTTTGCCTTCATGGCCTTGCAGAGTTCGAGGAAACCGTCGGTGTCCTTGGGAAACTCGCTGAACCCTGCCGCTTTCATGTGGCTGTCGCGGTAGCATACAGCGTTTCCGATGGCCGTCAGCGGCATGGCGATGAATTTGCCCTCGCGGCTCGCATAGCCCTTCAAGCCGTCGTACCAGCCGCCATATTTGTCGCCGAGATAATTTGCAAGTTCGGTCACATCGACGAGCTTGTCGGGGTATTGATGCGCATCGTCGAACCAGCACATGATCATGTCGGGGCCAGAGCCAACATTCGCGGCAACGGCTGCTTTCGGACGAATATCCTCCCAGCTCTCCTTGTCGATGCGAACCTCGACACCGGTGGCCTCGGTGAACTTCTTGGTGTTGGCGAGCCAGGCATCCTCGTCGCCCTTGACGAAGGGCGTCCATCTAAGAAGCCTGAGGCTTGCGCCTTCCTCCGGCTTGTAGCTTGGCTCGGCGCCCTGCGCGAAGGACGGGCGGATGCCAAGCGGCGAAAGACCTGCCGCACCGGCAAGGGCGGCGGAGGCCGCAAGAAAATCACGTCTCTTTATGGGCATGGTACTCCTCCTTCAAAAAGCGGGAGCGTCTCTGTCCGGCATTCACCGTCCCGCTTGGCGAATGCAGCAGCCGTGATGCCCGGCCGTTTGCCTGGCATCGTCCGTGCGGCAAAGGCCGAGGAAGGCTCCTCCCTTCCTCGCCCTCTCCCGTGGCGTCAGTCGAATAGTCTTTGCCCAGTCTCGGCGTCGAACAGGTGCACATGCGCTGCATCGATCGACAGGCGGATCGGCTCACCGGGCTTGACGCTCACTCTCTCGCGGAAGACACAGGTCACCTCGTTGCCGCCGAGTCTTGCGATCATTTGCGTCTCGTAACCGGTCGGCTCGATAACCACGACCTCGGCCGGAAGGCCGTTCGGATCGAGCGCCATGTATTCTGGCCTGAGCCCATAGACGAGCTCGCGCCCTCGCGCCGCTGCCGGCGGCCGGGCGACCGGCAAGGCGGTCCCGTCAGCGGTGATGAACGCATTGGGATTGGCTTCGTCGAGCCGGCCCTTGATCATGTTCATCGCCGGCGAGCCGATGAAGCCGGCGACAAAAAGATTGGCTGGGTTGTCGTAAAGTTCGAGCGGAGCGCCGATCTGCTCGACGATGCCGTCATGCATGACGACGATCTTGTCGGCCATGGTCATGGCTTCGATCTGGTCGTGTGTCACATAGACGGTCGTAGTCTTCAGCCGCTGGTGCAGTTCCTTGATTTCCGCCCGCATGGCAACGCGTAGCTTGGCGTCGAGGTTGGAGAGCGGTTCGTCGAAGAGAAATACCTGCGGGTCACGCACGATCGCCCGGCCCATGGCGACACGCTGGCGCTGGCCGCCGGAGAGCTGCCGTGGATAGCGGTCGAGCAGTTTCGAAAGGCCAAGGATTTCCGCCGCCACTCCGACGCGCTTGTCGATGTCCGCTTTGGGAGAGCCCGCGAGCATCAGCGAAAAAGCCATGTTGTCGGCCACCGTCATATGCGGATAGAGCGCATAGTTCTGAAACACCATCGCGATGTCGCGGTCCTTCGGCGGCAGCCGATTTACGACGCGGTCACCGATGCGGATTTCGCCCGCGGTGATGTTTTCAAGCCCCGCCAACATCCTGAGCAACGTGGACTTCCCGCAACCGGAGGGGCCAACGAGAATGACGAATTCGCCATCCTCGATCTCGATGTTGACACCCTTGATGACGGGAAAGGCGCCGAACGATTTCTTAACATCAACAAAGTCAACGCCGGCCATGTGAGTTCCTCCTGAAACTAATTGCTGCACGTTCGGTCCGCCTTTCTCCGCCAGGTCTCTCCTGGCTCCCCCTGAAGATCAGCGGCCTGCTAAACCCTCGTCTCTATCCACGACCGACCAACGGCATCTTTGTCGCCATCACCGTCATGCTCAGCACATTGGCGGTAAGCGGCAGGCTCGCCATATAGACGACAGCCTCGGCAATGTGCTCGACCGGTATGGTCGGCTCTGCCGCGATCTCGCCATTAGCCTGCAAAACGCCGACACTCATCTTCTGCGTCATGTCGGTTGCGGCGTTGCCGATGTCGATCTGTCCGCAGGCTATGTCATGCGCCCGCCCGTCAAGCGCCGATGATTTCGTCAACCCCGTGATGGCGTGCTTGGTTGCAGTATAGGGTGCCGAATTTGGCCTTGGCGTGGTCGCTGAAATCGATCCGTTATTGATGATCCGCCCACCGCGGGGGTCCTGCGCCTTCATCAGCCGGAATGCCTGCTGAGTGCAGAGGAAAGCGCCCGTAAGGTTGGCTGCGACGATGCCGCTCCATTGCTCGAAAGTCACGTCTTCCAACGGCACCGGCGGCACATTCGAGCCGGCATTGTTGACGAGCAGGTCGAGCCGACCGAACTCGGCGCGGATCGCTTCAAAAAGGGCCGCAACTTCACCGGGATTACCGACGTCGCAGACGACCGCCCGCACGACGCCGCCAGTCTCGGCCGCGATTTCCCCGGCTGTTGCCTCCAGTACAGTCGAACGGCGGCCGGTAATGACGAGCGTGTAGCCCTCAGTGCTCAAAGCCTTGGCTATGCCGCGCCCGACACCGGTGCCGCCACCCGTCACAAGCGCAATCTTTCCCTCGCCCGATCTGCTCGCCTGCGCCATCTCAGATCCTTCCCCCGAGTTCGTCCTCGATGTGGATCCGGATGATCTCGTCGAAGCTCGTTTCCGCTGTAAAGCCGAGCTCGCGTGCGCGGCGCGCATCGAAATCCGTCGCCCAACCGGAGACGATTGAGCGAATGACCGGATCCGGCTCGCGACGTATGAGGTTCACGGCCTTCTGGCCGGCCACACGCCCAAGCGCCTCGATTTCTTCGCCCACCAGCGCCGACAGTCCGGGCATGGTCAGATTGCGCCTCGGCCCGATCTGGCTTGTATCCATCCGCGCCGCGTGAACGAAGAAACCGACTGCGGAACGCGGGCTTGCGAACCAGTGGCGGACGTTCTCATCGACCGGCAAAACGGCCTCCTTCCCGACGAGCGGCTCGCGCAGGATGTTCGAGAAGAAACCCGACGCCGCTTTGTTGGGTGCTCCGGGCCGGATGCAGATCGTCGGCAGACGGATGCCGATGCCGTCGAAGATGCCGCGCCGCGTATAGTCGGCGAGCAACAATTCACAGATCGCTTTCTGCGTCCCGTAGCTCGTCAGCGGCGTCGTGAAAAACTCGTCTCCGATCTTGGCCGGAAAAGGTTCGCCGAAGACCGCGATCGAGGAGGCGAAGATCAGGCGTGGCAAATAAGGTTCGTTCCGGCTCTCGGAGCGGATCGCGTCGAAGAGCGCCCGCGTGCCGTCGAGATTGACGCGATAGCCCTTCTCGAAGTCCGCTTCCGCTTCGCCCGACACGATCGCCGCCAAATGGTAGATCACGTCCGGCCGAGACGAAACGAGCCGCTCGGCTGCGCCTTCTGATGAGAGATCAAGCGCAAGTGCCGTCGATACGGAAGAAAATACGGGCGGGACCGCCGGCTCCACCACGTCCACCAGTGTCAGCTTTTTGAGCTCGTTACCGAGCGCATCCGGCTCGCGCGCAAGCCTTTCGAGTAGTTTTCGACCGATCATGCCGGCCGCGCCTATAATCATCACATGCATTGACGGCGAACCTCCTCCCTGTTCGGCCACACCGGGTTAATCCGGATTCAACGTGCCTTTTTGCTTCTATTTCCTTCCGCCCGCCGTTTCGCGGCGAGCAAATCCTTCGTGGTCTCATAAATCCGCGTGAGATGATGGTGAAAGGCTGCAACGACCGCCTCACGGTCGCGTTTGCGAAGTGCCTCGACGATTTCGCTGTGATCCTCGTAGCTCGCCTCGATTGCGCCGGGTTGCGACATGGCGTTGCGTCGAAAATCCATCATATAGGTGTAAAGGTCGGTGACGAAATCGGAGAGCAGCGGATTGCCGCAGGCCCGATAGATCGCCACATGGAACTCGCGGTCGCAGATCAAAAACCGCATTGCGTCATCGCCGCAGAGCCTTTGTGCCTCGAGCAGGCTCTCCAATTTGCGCAGCGTCTCCTCGTCCATCTTTTCAGCGGCGTCGCCCACGACCTTCAATTCGATGTGGAGCCTCGCGGCATGGACCGCCTCGAGATCGTAGCTGTCGATCGCATTTGGCGAAGCAATCGTGACCGTGATGTGGCTGAGATCGACATTGGCAACCCGGCTGCGGCTGCCCTGCGACACCTCGATGATGCCGCGCGCGGCAAGCGCCTGCATGGCGCCGCGCACCGTCTCGCGGCTGACGTGAAGCACGTTAGCGAGCTCGCGTTCACCTGGCAGCTCGTCGCCCGGCCGCAGCATGTTGGTCGCGACCAGAACCATCAGCTTGTCGGCAATCACCTCACGCGCCGTGCGGCGGTCAAGGCTTTGCCCAACCTTCGGCATCTGCGTGAGTATCGGACTGCCGTTCACTGCTTCACGCCTCCCACTGATCCACTGGTTGGTCCAGCAGATCAGTAGCACCAATAGACCTCGCAAAAGAACGTGCGGTCAAGGCCAGTTCGTCGCCGCACTGCATCAAAAATGGCCGCGCCTTTTGTGCGACGCATACAAGTTGACGGGCATTTCTCGGCCATCCAACGCGCACCGCCGGCAGGCTCAGGCGTGATCGTGGTCCTCATGGTCGTCATGGGACGGCAGATCGAGACCGAAGGTTTTGACGAGATCGGCGACTTGCGCCGGGCTGAGAAAGCGAGGGTTGAGACTTCGCAACAGGAGATAGAGCTTTGCCGTTTCCTCGAGTTCCTCCGTTGCGAAAACCGCGGCCTCGAGGCTGTCGCCTGCGACAACCGGCCCGTGATTGGCAAGCAGCACCGAGGTGTATTTGCCCGCCAGCCCGCGGATAGCATCGGCAACCGCTGGATCACCCGGCCGGTAATAGGGCAGGAGAGCTGTCTCGCCGGCACGCATGAGATAATAGGGCGTCAACGGCGGAAGGGCCGCGCGCGGATCGATTTCGGGAAGCATTGTGAGCGCTACCGCGTGGGTCGAGTGAAGATGGACGATCGCCCGCGCGCTGCCGCGCGTCTCGTAAAGAGCCGAATGCAGCGGAATTTCCTTGGTCGGCTTGTCGCCGGAGACCAGCCGTCCCTCGGCATCAAGCCGCGAGATGCGGGCGGGATCGAGGAATCCGAGCGATGCGTTGGTGGGCGTGACCAGCCAGCCGCCATCATCGAGCCGCAGGGATATGTTGCCTGACGAGCCAGGTGTCAGCCCTCGTTCGAAAAGGGATCGACCATATCGGCAAATTTCGTCGCGCAGACGCGTCTCCGGCATTGGACATCCTTTCAGGTTAGGCAGTGGCGCCTTCGAGCAGCTCGAATCCGAGGTCGACCACCTGCGGCGGCGCGTTCGCCACGATAAGCTCCGCCGCCACGCGGCCCGTGGCGACGCGAGGCGTGCGTATGGTCGAGAGCGGCTGCGGTGTCACCCGGCCGATATCGAGCCCGTTGTAGCCGAAGATCGCCAGTTGCGAGGGTATCGAAATTCCGCGCGCCAGACAGTGGAAATAGCCGCCGAGCGCCATGTCGTCGTTCGAAAAATAGATGGCGTCGATATCCGGTTTTCGGGCAAGCAGCCGCTGCAGCCCAAATCGCCCATTTTCTACTGACGAGGCGCCGGCATGAATTTCCCGATCAACGAGCGGGAAGCCAGCAGCACTAAGCGTCTCGCAGAAGCCGGCGAAGCGTTTTCCGGCACGGGTGTCGCGCTCAAGATCGTGCCCTACATAGCCGATCCGCCGATAACCCCGCTTCAACAGAAAATCGGCGCTTGCGCGCCCTGCGGCGCGGTTGGAAAAGCCGACCGCCAGGTCCACCGCGGTGCCATCCAGATCAAGCACCTCCACGACCCGGCACCCACTCGCCCGCAGCATCTTCAGGGTACCGTCCGTGTGCTCATATCCGGCCAGCATCACCGCTGCCGGCCGCCAAGCAAGCATCGCAGCGACGAGTGCCTCCTCGCGTCCCGGATCATAGTCGGTAACGGAGAAGACGGCCTGATGCTGGTTCTCTTCCAACACGCCGCTCGCACCCCTGAGCACATCGGGAAAAACGATGTTGGACAGAGAGGGAATGACGAAGGCGACGAGACGCGACCCGGCGGAAGCTAGCGTTCCCGCGATCCGGTTCGGTACGTAGCCGAGCCGTTCGACCGCCTCCATCACGCGGTCCCTTGTCTTGCGGGAAAACGAGCCATGGTTTCGAAGAACGCGCGACACCGTGCTCTCGCCGACACCGGCGGCCTGCGCGACCTCAGCAAGCGTTACCGTGGCCTGATGCTTGAAGTCCAAAGTCACTTTCGAACCTACTTCTGAAAATCTGACGCAGCTCAGCGCGGGCGCCACTAGGCACCGGATTTTCTCCTAGATTCAATAACGATATTTTTTGGCAGCGCTACCATTTTCTGATTGGCAGCGCTGCCAAAATGGGTTACTGGAGTTGATGGCAGCGCTGCCAATAAGGTGGCGCCCGCGTCGGATTGGCAAGGAGGCCCCGGCAACCTAAACGGAGGAGGAAAATCATGACGCTGCAAACGCAGGCGCCAGCCGAGGGCGCATATCTCGAACGGGCGATGGAGGACCGCGCTTACGCCAAAGTTTTCTGGCGAATCGTTCCATTCCTGATGCTGTGCTACGTGGTCGCCTATCTGGACCGCGTCAATGTCGGCTTTGCCAAGCTGCAGATGTCAAGCGAACTCGGCCTCTCGGAAGCGGCCTATGGCATCGGCGCCGGCATATTCTTCATTGGATATTTTCTTTTCGAAGTGCCGAGCAACGTCATCCTGAACAAGGTCGGCGCTCGCGTGTGGATCGCACGCATCATGATAACATGGGGGCTCATCTCCGCCGCCTTCATGTTCACCTCGTCAGAAACGGTATTCTACATTCTGCGCTTCCTGCTCGGGATCGCCGAGGCCGGTTTTTTCCCGGGGATCATTCTCTATCTGACGTCCTGGTACCCGGCGCATCGGCGCGCCAAGATCATCACCACCTTCATGTCTGCAATCCCGATCTCAGCGATCTTTGGTAATCCGCTTTCCGGCCTGCTTATCGACAGCTTCCACGGAACCCATGGCCTGTCGGGCTGGCAATGGATGTTCCTGATTGAAGCAATTCCTGCCATTCTTCTCGGCATTGTCACGCTCTTCTATCTCGATGATAGGATCAAAGACGCAAAGTGGCTGACGGATGAGGAGAAGAACGTGCTGGCGGTGAACATCAGCGCTGAGAACAGGGCCAAGACCTCGAGCCCGCACAGCATTGGCGCAACGCTGGCCGATCCGCGCGTGTGGCTGATGTGCCTCATCTACTTCTGCTTCGTGCTCGGACAATATGGCTTGAATTTCTGGATGCCGACGATGGTGAAGGCATCGGGCGTGGCGGGAAACCTGCAGATCGGCCTGGTGTCCGCGGTCCCCTATATCTGCACCTTCATTGCCATGCTGGCGCTTGGTCGCTCGTCGGACCGGTTGCGCGAACGGCGTTGGCACCTCGTCGTCCCGGCGGTCATCGCCGCCGGCGGGTTCGTCGCTGCGACGATGGCGACGAGCACGACAGTCGCTATCGCCTGCCTCTCGCTGGCCGCGGCCGGCGCCATCAGTTGCGCACCGCTCTTCTGGTCCCTGCCGACAGCCTTCCTCGCCGGCACCGGCGCTGCCGCCGGCATTGCCTGGATCAACTCGGTCGGCAATCTCGCCGGCTTTCTCGGGCCGTTCATGGTCGGCTACCTGAAGGACTTCACCGGCAGCAACAGTGCGGGCATGTATTTCCTGGCCGCGGTCCTGCTCGTCGGCGCGCTCGCCGTGCTGGCGGTTCCCGGCAAGACGGTCAACCGCTAGAACTATGCCTCTCCGGCGGACGTCCGGAGGGCAACCCCGTCCCATCAGATTGGAGATTGCCGTCATGTCGGTACAAGTTGAAAATCCGAGGCCTTCGGCAGTGGCGGCCGTGATCGGCCTCGGCTCCATGGGGTTTGGCATGGCTCAGTCGATGAAGCGCGCCGGCCTCGACGTTGTCGGCTACGACATCACCAAGGCGACCGTGGACCGCTTCGTTGCGGACGGCGGCCGAGGCGCGGCGACCCTCAAAGAGACCGTGCAGGATGCCGATATCGTTGTTTCAGTCGTCGTGACCGGGGCGCAGACCGAGGCCGTCCTCTTCGGCTCCGACGGCATCGCGACGGCGATGAAGCCCGGCGCTGTCTTCGTGTCGTCGGCAACCATGGACCCGGCGATCGCGCGCAGCCTGGCTGAGCGGCTGGAACCGCTCGGCCTCCACTACCTCGACGCGCCGATCTCCGGCGGCACAGCCAGAGCGGCAAAGGGCGAGCTGACGATCATGGCTTCGGGCTCCAGGCAAGCCTTTGCCGCAGCCCGCCCGGCACTCGACGCCATGGCCGCCAAGGTCTACGAACTCGGCGACGCCGCAGGCATCGGCGCGGCCTTCAAGATGATCAATCAGCTTCTCGCCGGCGTGCATATCGCTGCTGCCTGCGAGGCCATAAGCTTCGCTGCCAAGCAGGGGCTCGATCTTCAGAAAGTCTATGAGGTGATCACGGCCTCGGCCGGCAATTCCTGGATGTTCGAAAATCGTATCCCGCATGTGCTCGCGGGAGATTATACGCCGCTCAGCGCCATCGAGATTTTCGTCAAAGACCTCGGCATCGTTCAGGACATGGCCCGTTCGGAGCGTTATCCTGTGCCGCTCGTGGCAGCCGCTTTGCAGATGTATCTGGCCGCTTCCGGTGCCGGCATGGGCCGCGACGACGATTCTTCCCTCGCGCGCCTCTATGCTCAGCTCTCCGGCGTAGAATTGCCCGGGATGAACAAAGAGCCGCAGCAGGCGTAGAGGACGACCCATGCCCGTTTTTGCCGCCAATCTGACAATGATGTTCAACGAATGGTCGTTCCTTGACCGCTTCGACGCCGCAACGGAGGCCGGTTTTACGGCCGTCGAATATCTTTTCCCTTATGAAGCGCCACCAGAGGTAATCGCCGACCGGCTTGCCCGCAACAACCTTCAGCAGGCATTGTTCAACCTGCCGCCAGGCGAATGGGCCGCGGGCGAACGCGGCATCGCGGCCCTTCCCGGACGCTTTGATGGGTTGAAAGCGGACGTCGAGCAGGCGCTGGATTATGCCGCAGCGACGGGCGTCAAGCGGCTGCATTTGATGGCTGGCCTTGCCGATCCTTCCGACCCGGAGGCTGCGTCCTGCTATCGCCGCTCTGTCGCCTATACCGCCGAGCGGTTGGCCGACAAGGGCATCGATCTTTTGCTCGAGCCCATCAACGCACGGAACATGCCAGGCTATTTCCTCAATGATTTCGGCGCCGCCGAGCGGCTGATCACAGAACTCGGCCTGGCAAACGTGAAGCTCCAGTTCGATATCTATCACCGTCAGATCATGCATGGCGACGTGGCGATGGCACTCCGCCGCCTGTTGCCGATAACCGGCCATATCCAGATCGCCAGCGTGCCGTCACGCCATGAGCCGGATGACGAAGAATTGAACTATCCCTATCTATTCGCAGAGATCGACCGGCTCGGTTACGGCGGTTTCGTCGGCTGCGAATACACGCCGCGGGGGCGCACGCTCGACGGTCTTAACTGGTTCAAACCTTTTGCGCGGAGTTAGCCGATGCCCATCTTGCTAGGATCGATCGCCGACGATTACACCGGCGCCTCCGACCTCGCCAACACGTTGACGAAAAACGGGCTCGCCACCGTACAGACGATCGGCATTCCCGATCCCTCTCTCGCACTGCCGGATGTCGACGCGGTGGTCGTCTCCTTGAAAATTCGTTCGGTCGCTGCCGACGAGGCCGTCGACGCGGCCACCAAGGCCGAAGAATGGCTACGCGGCC
The DNA here is from genome assembly GCF_029892045.1 of Sinorhizobium numidicum. Lineage (NCBI taxonomy): Bacteria > Pseudomonadati > Pseudomonadota > Alphaproteobacteria > Hyphomicrobiales > Rhizobiaceae > Sinorhizobium > Sinorhizobium numidicum. The sequence goes on along the minus strand of NZ_CP120367.1, from coordinate 2,185,774 downwards.
GCGGGGCGGGCCACGTGCTCTACAAGATCTGTTCGACCTTCGATTGCACCGATCAAGGCAACATCGGCCCGGTAACGGAGGCGCTGTGCCAGGCTGCAGGCGGCGCCACCGTGCTCGTCACCCCCGCTTTTCCCGAAACCGGACGCACCGTCTATCTCGGCCATCTTTTCGTCGCCGGTCAGCCGCTCAACGAAAGCCCACTGAAAGACCATCCGCTCAACCCGATGCACGATGCCAATCTGGTCCGCGTCATGGCCCGACAATCGCGCGGTGCCGTCGGGCTTATCGATTTGGCAACGGTGACGGCAGGACCGAGTGCGGTGAAGGCGCGGCTCGATGCGCTACGCGCCGCCGGCGTAAGCGCCGCGATCGCTGACGCAATCTTCGAGCGCGATCTCGAAACGCTGGGTGAAGTGGCACTGCAAACACCGGTATCCACCGGAGCGTCCGGCCTTGGCCTCGGTCTTGCACGCGCGCTCGCGCGATCAGGCCGCGCGTCGTCCGCAGGCGCCGGCACTACCGATGCCATGCGTCCCGTCGGAGGCCTCGCTGCGATCGTTGCCGGCAGCTGCTCGGCAGCGACGCTCAGGCAGCTCGACATCGCCGAGCAGTCTATGCCCGTTTTGCGACTGGACCCGGAAAAACTCCTGGCCGGATCTGACGAGATTGCCGCGGCGATTTCATGGGCTGGCGAGCGGATTTCCACCGGCCCGGTCGTTGTGGCCGCAAGCGCCTCACCCGAGGTGGTTTCGCGGCTGCAAGCGCGACATGGGCGGGAGGCGTCCGGTCACGCCATTGAATCCGCGACTGCGACCATCGCCAGTGAACTCGTGGCGCGAGGCGTCAGGCGCCTCGTCGTCGCAGGCGGCGAGACGTCCGGCGCGGCGGTCGACCGGCTTGCCATACCTGCTTTCCTGATCGGCCCGGAGATCGCGCCCGGCGTGCCGGTGCTCAGAACCATCGGCAATCCGCAGGGAGACATGCTGCTGGCACTGAAATCCGGCAACTTCGGCGGCGACGATTTCTTCACCGCAGCATTGGCGATGATGCGCTAACTCGTCGCAACGGCCGAGTGGGCGGCGGATGGTCCGCCAGATCCGCCACCCACCGGTTGGCTGATATTACAGACCCTTCTCCTTCAGGATCTCAGCGGCGTTCTCCTTGGTGACCTTCATCGTGTCGAGTGTGACGGTCTTCTCGACTTTTTCCCCATTCAGGAACTTGACCGCCTGACGCAAACCCTCGGCGCCGGGGGTCGCATAGAGGAAGGTCGCGGTCAGTTCGCCGTTGTTGACCCAGGTCACTCCTTCGTTCGGCAACGCGTCGATGCCGATGAACTTCATCTCCTTCTCGCGCCCGGCATCCTTTGCCGCCAGATAGGCGCCGTAGGCCATGGGATCGTTGTGGCCGTAGACCAGATCGATCTTCTCATTGTTGCGCAAGGCGGTCGCCATGATGTTGTAGGCCTGGTCCTGCTTCCAGTCACCGGACTGCTGATCGAGCAGATGCTTGATGCCTGGCTCCTTGTCGGTGAATTCGTGGAAACCGTCGTGACGGTCATGCGCAGGCTGGGTCCCCATGCCGCCCCATATCTCGACGATATTGCCCTGAGCCTTGCCCTTGCCGCCCAAAAGCTCCACAGCATACTCGCCGGCTGCCCGGCCGATCAGCTTGTTGTCGCCGCCGACGAACTGGGTGTACTGGTCGGTGTCGACGTTGCGGTCGAGGACGAAAACCGGGATCTTGGCGTCAATCGCCTGCTGGACGACGCCGGTAAGCCCGGCAGACTCCTTCGGCGACACAAGCAATGCATCGACCTCTTGGCGTATGAGGTTCTCGACGTCGGCTACCTGCTTCTCAGTCTTGTCCTCACCGTCCGTTATGATGAGCTCGACTTCCGGATGCTTTGCCGCTTCGGCGATAATGTCCTTGTTGAACTGGGCGCGCCAAGGCTCGATCGTTGTCGCCTGGCTGAAGCCGATACGCCATTTCTTCTCCTGGGCCATTACTTCCCCGGCGGGCAAAAGGGCGGTCGTTGTGGCAAGAACGGCAGCAACGGCGGTCAGTTTCATGATGTCACGGCGTTTCATTCTTCTTTTCCTCCCATTGTTAGAGACAAGGTCTCTCTTGACGGCCGCTTCTCGGCGGACGTTTCCCTCTCGGCCGCGCGGCGGCTTGTATGCGGCAGGCGCAAATGGGCGAGGATATCGTAGGCGTTGCGCTCCTGAACGAGCACCGTGCCGATGATGATCACGCCCTTCAGCACCAGCTGAAGATTGGAATTGATGTTGTGAAGCTGCAGGATGTTCGAGAGCAGGCCAAAGATCAGGACGCCGCAAAACGTACCGGCAAGGCTTCCACGCCCTCCCATCAGGCTCGTGCCGCCGATCACCACGGCGGCGATCGCATCGAGTTCCAGCCCCGCGCCCGCGTCCGGCTTCCCCTGGCGGTACTGCGCCACGTAGAGCACCGCGGCGATGCCAGCGAGCAGGCCCGAGATCGCATAGGTGGCGATCTTCACCCGCCCGGCATTGATGCCGGAGAGCCGCGCGGCCTCCTCATTTCCGCCGATCGCATAGACGTAGCGGCCGAAGGGCGTGAAGCGCAGCACCGCGCCGTAAATAAGGATTGCGGCGATGAAGAAGATGCCCGGCATCGGAACGATGCCGAACACAAGCTGACGAAGCATGTCGAAATCGGCGGTGGCGTTGCTGCCGGTATAGACCGGCAGGACTGCGTTGTTCTGGCCGGCGGTGAGGCGGGCGATCCCGAGCGCGGTTACCATCATCGCAAGGGTGACGATGAAGGGCTGGAGTCTCCCGACAACGATGATCGCGCCGTTGATTGCTCCGAAGAGCAAGCCCACTGCAGGTGCCACGAGCAGCACGCCGAGAACGCCGAATTTCGTCTGCACCTGCGGCAGCAGGAAACTCAAGACCAGCACGCAGAGGCCGACACCCGCAAGGGCCGGCAAGACGGTGCCACGTGTGCGATCGAGATGCACGTCGCGAATACTGTTTTCGCCCGCCCGCGATTTTTCGATGTTGAGAAAGGCGAAGCGCACGGCAACCGCACCGATGAGAAGCGACGCGAGCCCGACGGCGGGAAGGCCGAGGAATACCGCCGGCGTCTCGCCGGGGACGGTCAGCAGCATGGCACAGACGACACTGCAGATTGCCATCAGCGAGCCGACGGAGAGGTCGATGCCGCCGGTGAGAATGACGGCCGTCATGCCGGTGGCGACCAACCCGGTGGTCGAGACCTGCCGCAACACGTCGAGCAGGTTTCCGGACGACAAGAAAATGTTCCTGCCCGACGACGTCATCGGCGAGGAGAGAACGCCGATCAGAAAGATGGCGATCAGCCCCCAATAGAGTTTGGTGCGCGAGAGAGCTTTCAATAATGTCATGCAACGGCCTTTCCACGCGCGCTGCCCCGCGGAGCGGCAAGTTGCATGATACGCTCCTCGCTCGCCTCCTCACGGGAGATAAGTCCGGTCTGCCGCCCCTCGGCCATCACGAGAATACGATCCGCGAGATGCAACAGCTCCGGCAATTCGGAACTCACCACGACGATTGCCAAGCCTTCGCCGGCGAGCTTGAAAATAAGATCGTAGATCTCGCGCTTCGCGCCGACATCGATGCCGCGTGTCGGTTCATCGAGAAGGAGGACGCGCGGACCGGTGGCCAACCATTTGCCGATCACTACCTTCTGCTGATTGCCACCCGAGAGCGTTCCGGTCTGCTGATCGGTGCCCCCGCAACGCACCCCGAGCATCTCGACGGCCTTTCTTGCAAGGGAACTCTCCGCGTCGAAGGAACGCAAGCCGAAGCGAGCGATCCGGTTGACCAGCGGCAAGGCGACGTTGTCCGTAATCGAATCATGAAGATGCAAACCCTTCGTCTTACGATCCTCCGTCACCAGCGCAATGCCGAGCCGGCGCGCATCGAGCGGGGAACGGATGTCGACCGGTACGCCGTTGAGACGTATCTCGCCGCCACGACGGCCCTCGCTCGAGCCGAAGATCGTCTCCAGGATTTCCGTGCGCCCCGCCCCGAGCAACCCGCCGATGCCGAGGATTTCCCCTGCACGAACGTCGAAGCTGACGCCCTTCAAAACGTCGCGCCAGCCATGCCGCGCAGCCGTCGAAAGCGAAAGGTCTTTGACGGAAAGGACGGCCTCGCCACCCGGTGAGCGCCCCGGCCGCTCCACGTCGAGGAGGTTGCGGCCGACCATCGCTGCAATAACGGCGTCTTCATCGAGATCGGCAATTGGGCGGGTCCAGACATGCTTGCCGTCGCGAAAGACCGTAATCCGGTCACTGAGATGCATCACCTCGTCGATCCGGTGGGAAATGTAGACGATACCGACGCCATCGCCGGCGAGTTGCCGCATGATCTTGAAAAGCCGTTGGCATTCGCCGGGCGAAAGTGCCGAGGTCGGCTCGTCCATGATCAGAATGCGGGCCTGAAGCGACAGGGCCTTGGCGATCTCGACGAGCTGCTGCTCGCCCACTCTCAGTTGACTGACGCGCGCTTCGGGGTCGAGTTCAATGCCAAGACGATTGAGCAGCAAACGCGCCGCATGGAGGCTCGCCTTGCGGTCCAGGAAAAGCCCGGCGATCACCCGCTCGCGACCGAGAAAGATGTTATCGGCAATGCTGAGCTCCGGAACGAGATTGAGCTCCTGATGAATGATGGCAATCCCGGCCGCCTCGGCGTCGCGAACGTTCGAGAAGTAGACCGGTCCTCCATCGACACGGACGGTCCCGTCGTAGTCGGTATAGACGCCCGAGAGAATCTTCATCAGCGTTGACTTGCCGGCACCGTTTTCGCCCATCAGCGCATGGATTTCGCCGGCGCGCAGATCGAACCGTACCTCTTTCAGCGCAGCGATGCCGCCGAAGGACTTGGAAATCGCTTCGGCCGTCAGGATCGCGCGCCCGTCGGCCGCAACAAAGGCTTGATGAGATGACGTCGGAATATCATCGCGCATGATATTGGCGGCCTCCCTACCACCGACATCTGACGATAATTCTTTGTTTTGGGCACCCTATTCGAAACGTTTAGAGCATGTCAAGCTGTGAAACGCCCTGCCTTTCCAGCCTTATTGCCTAATCTCTTTCGTTCAAATAGAGTTTGGCATGGAATTCATCGAAACGTTTTGACACGGAAATGCAGAAGCGTCGAACCTCACGTAAATCCAGTGCACCGACGATGCTCGACGTCGCCAAGGCGGCCAGCGTTTCGGTGGCCACGGTTTCGGCCGTGATCAATGGCTCGGCGCCCGTCAGCCCCGAACTGCGCGGCCGCATCGAGCAGGCGATCCAACTGATTGGCTACAAACGCAATGCGATCGCCCGCAGTCTCAAACTCGGCACCACGCGCACGGTAGGCCTGATGGTCGCCGACATTACCAACCCCTTTTTCACCGATGTTGTGGCGGTAATTCAGGACGTACTCCACCGCGCCGGCTACGCGGTGATGCTCTGCTGCAATGACGAAGACGTTGCCATGCAGGACGAGCAGATCGCGCTTCTGATCGATCGAAGCGTGGACGGGCTGATCGTCGCGCCCGCAGGCGATGACGAAACGCTGAAGCGAATACTTGCCAGTGCCAATCTGCCGACGGTGCTGATCGATAGGCTCTGTGACGGTATCCACACCGATGCGGTCGTGCTCGACAACCGCCGCGCCGTTTTGGACGCGACGGTTTATATGCTTGGCCTAGGACATCGGCGCATCGGCTATATTTCCGGATCGCTCGATACCTCGACCGGACGTGAGCGTCTTTCCGGCTACAGGGCGGCCCTCGAAGCGACAGGATTGCCTTACGAGGAAGATCTAGTGCGGATCGGCAATTTCCGCGAGAAGGACGCCTACACGGCGACGATGCAACTGCTCACCAGCGCGAAACGGCCGACCGCGATTTTCTCCGCCAACAATCTGATGGTCATCGGCGTGATGAAGGCGATCCGCGATATCGGCCTGCGCTGCCCCGACGACGTATCCGTCGCGAGCTTCGATGACTTCCCTTGGGCCGATGTCTTTCAGCCGCACCTGACGACGATCGCCCAGCCGGTCCAGGCGATCGGTGAGCAGGCAGCGCAACTCATCCTCGACCGCCTTTCGGGAAGAAGCTCCGAGGCACCACGCAAGCTCGTGCTCCAGGGACGCCTGATGATCCGGGAGTCCTGCCGACCTATAAGCCTCACGCCGCGCGCAATCGCCTAGGGCGCGGGCTCATTAATGCGTAGCCGCAGCCGGATTGATGCAAGCTGACGCGCCCTGACAATGGACGTATCGATCATCTGCACCGCCGCATCATGTCCGGCGGTTCGTGCGTTCATGACCCTGTCCCAGACGGACGTGGTGGCGCTCAATCTTCGTGCAGCGCACGGGCAATCGGCGGACCGACCGTGATATCGTGGAAGCTCGCTTCGAACCCCGCGCGCTCCGGCGAGCACGCCATGACGCCGACTTCGGCATCGGCTGCGGAAAACGGGCAGAGACGCGCCATCTGCCACCGGCCCTCTCCGAATCGGAACTGGACCCGCACCGCATCGCCATGCCGCGTCAGACGCACCTGAAGGGGATCGGCGGCACGAGCGTCGGGAAGCGGGATGACCGACCAATCCGAAAGGCCGCGCGTAACGACCACGCTGAAGTGCATCAGCCCGTCGGTATATTCGATGCCGCACTTGATCCAGTTGCGCTCATCAAGCCGCAGCATCAATCCGGCCTGATCATAGAGCTCTTCATAGGCACCGGTAACTGTCGCCGAGGCGGTGAAATCTCCGGAGACCGGTTGAAGATAGGCGTGGCCGCTGTCGCGGACGAAGCCGTAGAAGGTTTCTCGCCAGAAATCGGTATTGCGATCGGTCTTCAGCGACAAGGCGCTTCGATCGCCCCGCCAGCTTGCCGGTTCGTTCAGCCAACGATGCTCTACTTCCATTCCATCCTCCGCTCTGATGTATAGGCAATTTATGGTCTGGCCGCGCTAGTTGGTCGGTAATCGCCGCGCGTTCCACTGGTCGCTCGGCACGAGGTTGCCGATTGCGAAGCTGAAGGATACGACCGATAGCTTGTCGGTATCGACTTCGCATCTGAAGTCGATGTCGTACCATTTCGCCTGGCTGCGGAACGCACCGCCGTTGGCCTTGAGCGCGGACTTCGAGATGAACCCGCCCGAGGGACCGTAGGGGACAAGCATGTCCGGATAGGCACCGGGTCTTTGGCGGCGAACCTGCTCCAGCGCCTCGATGCTGCACAACTGAAGGATGCGCTTTTTAGGCGGAAGCTGGCCGATTGCCTGCCTCACATGCGGATCGGACAAGCTGTCTTCTGAATAGAGCTCTCGCGCAGCCACGAGTTCGCTCGATTGCCGCTCGAGTTTGACGCCGGCAGGTTCCGGCGCGTTGTCCATCTTCTCCACCTTAGGGAGCGGCTTTTTGTCGCCGGCGCTTGCTTCTCGCAACGCTGACGCCGCATCGGAGGATTTCTCGACTGATGGCGCCTTGTCTGTTTGCTCCGTGTCCGCGCGCAGTTCCGCGAGTGCCGGTCTTGCATCACCGGCCGTCTGCGACGGCTGCGGAGGCGAAGTCTCAGAGGGCCGCGCGCCTTCAATTCCCTTCGGCGCGGCCGGGGGCAATTGCGGCGCGGGCTTTTCCCTGTTGGGCTTGGCAGAGGCGGATTCGAGCGCCTGCGGCTGGGAGCGAGGCCGCTCGGCCGTTGATTTGTCCCGCTTTTGCGGTGGCCGCTCCTCTGGCTTCGGCGGCGGCACGAGCTCGACGTTGATATTTCGCTCTTCCGGCGGTCTAGGGGGTTCTTCGGGCAACCGAAACAGCAACAGGAATGCGATCGCGAGATGCAGGGCAACCGACGTTGGCAGGCCCCACCGGGTTTCCCCCCATAGCTCTCTGGCGAATAGTTGCATTGCTCAAAAGATGTCGGACCGCATGGGCGGAACCTAAGAGCTTGAGCGGCTCGCCACAAGTACCGATGCGAATATTGCAATCACGCGTAGCTGACCAGATACGGCATATTGAAGAAGTATTCCTCTAGGTTTGATCCGCTGCCACCGCGATCGATAACCACAAAATCGGAAACGGAATGAAGGGGCGTGAGGATCCCGTGCCAGACGTTTCGCGCGATGTTCACGCCTTGGCCCGGCGCTGTTTCGAGGGCGATCGGTTCTCCCGGCCTGCCACCTTCGTCCGGTGCGACAACGACGAGAAATGAGTTTTCAGTCAACGGTATGAAAGCCTGGCTGCCGAAGGGGTGACGCTCGACCATCGTCAACTTCAGCGGAATCTCATAGGGCTCGCCGCGAAGCAGGCTGACAAGAGTGCGCGCTTCCGGCCCGCTGGTCTCCACCTTCGCCAGATCGTGATAGCGGATGCATTTGCCACCGTTGATCGCGAAGCTCTTTGCCTCGTCCAGTTCGATGACATCGCCAAAGGGCGAAAAATCGGTGCGCGAAAGGGGTCGGATCGATAGGGGCTTCATCGCTTCTGCTTTCTTAGTCAGCTCTACTCTCATCTTCTGCTTCGGCGGTATGGGCTTGTTCATTGGATCAGCATCGCCCGGAAGTCATTGACGTTGGTGCCGGTCGGTCCGGGCTTGAAGAGATCGCCGAGCGCATCGAACGCCGCCCAGCTATCGTTGCGCTCAAGCAGCCTTGCGGCGTCCAGCCGCCGTTGAAGAAGGCGGGCGATCGTCGTCTCGTCCGCGAAGGCGCCGGCATTGTCTTCAGAGCCGTCGATCCCGTCTGTATCGGCGGCAAGCGCGGAAATCCCGCCGACCCCGTCTATGCCGAGCGCGAGCGACAGCAGGAACTCGCTGTTGCGGCCGCCGCGACCCTGGCCCCTAACTGTCACAGTGGTCTCCCCGCCCGAAAGCACGACGACCGGTTTCTTGAATGGTCGGCTATGCATGGCCACCTCGCGGGCGATCGCGGCATGGACCAGCCCGACATCGCGCGCCTCCCCTTCGATCGCATCCGAGAGAATGATCGCTTCGATTCCGGCCTGACGAACCTTGGCGGCGGCAGCCTCCAGAGAAACGCGTGCCGATGCGATCAGCCGCACTTCGTTTTGGGCAAAGCGGGGGTCGGAAGGCTTTGGCGCGTTCGCCGCATCCGTTTCCAGCCACTGGACAACATTTTCCGGCAGTGTCAGCCGGTAGCGCTCGATGATCTTCAAGGCGTCCTCGCGGTTCATCGTATCGGCAATCGTCGGGCCGGAGGCGACTAGCGCCGGATCGTCGCCGGGAATGTCCGAGACGATGAAGGAGACGACTTTTGCTGGATGGGCCGCGGCGGCCAAGCGTCCGCCCTTGATGGTCGAGACGTGTTTACGCACAGCATTCATCGCGCGGATCGGCGCGCCCGACGCAAGCAGGGCGCGGTTGACGGCGATCTCATCATCGAGCAACAGGCCCGGTGGTGGCGCGGGCAGAAGCGCCGAGCCACCGCCGCAGATAAGCGCGATGACGAGATCATCCGCTGTCAAACCGCTGACTTCAGCGAGAAGACGCCTCGAAGCCCGCAATCCGCTCTCGTCGGGCAGTGGATGCGAGGCTTCGAGTACCTCGATACGCTCGCACCGGACGCCAAAGCTGTAGCGGGTGACGACGGCACCGCTGAGCGGCCCCGGCCACAGCTTTTCGAAAGCGCGCGCCATCTGCGCTGCCCCCTTGCCCGCGCCGACGACGACGGTGCGTCCCTTCGGCTTTTCAGGCAGATTGGAGGCGATGGCGCGCGCGGGATCTGCCGCCGCGACCGCCGAATTGAATAGCGTTTCGAGAAAGGCGCGCGGCTCGGCAATCACTGCCATGTTGGGGCTCCTCCCCTGGATCGGAAATGCGGGCGATTGAAGGGCTGCACTTGCCGCACCTCTTCCCCTCGCCGCTTAAGTATCGGGCGGCGGCTCCTCCCCGCCGCCCGCCGGCATCCACTTTCGATCGGAAAGCGTATGCTCTGGATGCTCATGCCACCTGGTGGTTCGCCATCCGCTCGAGTGCACGAACGAGACCGGAATGATCGAGGCCGGCGTCGCCATTGGCGGCGCAATTGTTGAAGAGCTCCTGGGTAGCCGCCGTGTTCGGCAACGAGATGCCGAGGCTTTTTGCTGCCTGCAGCGCTAGATTGAGATCCTTCTGGTGCAGCGAAATACGGAAGCCCGGCTCGAAGGTCCGCTTTATCATGCGCTCGCCATGCACTTCGAGAATGCGCGAGGAAGCAAAGCCGCCCATCAGCGCCTCGCGAACCCGCGCGGGATCGGCCCCCGCCTTCGACGCGAACACCAGCGCCTCGGAAACCGCCTCGATCGTCAGTGCCACGATGATCTGGTTGGCGACCTTGGTTACCTGCCCGTCGCCGCAAACGCCGACGAGCGTGATGTTCTTGCCCATCAACTTGAAGAGCGGCAGGGCGCGCTCGAAGGATTCCTGCGTGCCGCCGGCCATGATGCTGAGTGAGGCGTTCTTGGCGCCGACTTCGCCGCCGGAGACAGGCGCGTCCATATATTCGGCGCCGGTTTCGCGGACCTTCTTGGCAAATTCCTTCGTCTCGATCGGCGAGATCGAACTCATGTCGATGACGAGCTTGCCCGTGCCGAGACCGTAGAAGACGCCGTTTTCGCCAAAGAGGACATCCTTCACCTCCGGCGTGTCCGGCAGCATCAGGATGATCGTGTCAACGGTCTCGGCGAGCGCCTTCGGCGTCTCGACGATTTCCAGGCCGTTATCGACAAGTTCCTGGCGCGGAGGATGAACGAATTTCGAGGTGATGACCGTGTGGCCGGCATCCTGCAGATGGCGCGCCATCGGCGTGCCCATGATGCCCAGTCCAATGAAACCGATTGTTGCCATCGTCTTTAGCTCCTGATTTTAATGACATCTGCGGGTTGCCGGCGCTTGTTTTCGGCCCTCGATCACGATGATTTGGGTCGGATCGACCCAAATCGTGAAACGTGATCGATTCTAAAAAGTTAGAGCGGGATGCGGGCCGAAAACCGAGCACACTTTTCCTCATCCCGCTCTAGCCAGCCAAGCCCCTCTGCCGTGGTCGTGCGCGGCTTGTATTCGCAACCGATCCAGCCGTCGTAGCCGGCGGCTTCCAGTGCGTCGAAGACGAAGGGATAGTTGATCTCGCCAGTGCCCGGCTCGTTGCGGCCGGGATTGTCGGCAAGCTGCACGTGGGCGATTTGCGTGCGGTAGCGCTGATAGGTGCCGATCAGTTCTCCCCGCGTGCGCTGCTGGTGGTAGAGGTCGTACTGGATGAACAGGTTGTCGCTGCCGACCTCCTCGATGATCGCGGCCGCCTGCTCAACGGTGTTGAGGTAGAAACCGGGAATATCGAAGCGGTTGATCGGCTCGACCAGCAGGCGAATGCCTTGCTTGCCGAGTTCGGCGGCGGCGAGCTTCAGATTGGCGACCAGCGTCGTGCGCAGCACGCTGTCGGAGACGCCGTCCGGGGCGATACCGACGAGGCAGTTGACCTGCTTGCATTCGAGCGCGGTCGCGTAGTCGATGGCGCTCGCCACCCCCTTTCGGAATTCATCGATCCGGTCCGGCAGGATGGCGATGCCCCGTTCGCCGCGCGCCCAGTCGCCGGCAGGCAGATTGTGCAGCACCTGGACGAGACCGTTGCGATCGAGTGCGGCGCGCAGCGCCATTTTCTCGAATTCATAGGGAAAGAGATACTCCACTCCTTCGAAACCGGCATTGGCGGCGAGCGAAAAGCGATCGAGGAACGGCGCCTCGTTGAACAGCATGGTCAGGTTGGCCGCAAATTTCGGCATGCGGGCTACTCCTCTTAGAAATTGGAGCGGATGCGGGCGGAAAACCGCGTACAGTTTTCCTCACCCCGCTCTGATGGTTTTCAGTCGAGCAGGGCGGCAATCGAGGTCGGTGCGTCCTCGCCGCGTTCGGCGAGTTCCTCGAACTCGACGACGGCGTTGATGTCAGCGCCCATGGCGACGTTGGTGACGCGCTCCAGAATGAACTCGATGACGACCGGCACGTGGTGTTCATCCATCAAAGCCTGCGCCCGCTCGAAGGCACCGGCGAACTCGTTTGGGCTCTTCACCCGGATCGCCTTGCAGCCGAGCCCCTCCGCAACGGCGACGTGATCGACGCCGTAGCCCTTTTCCGCGTCGCCACTCGCATTGATGTTGTCGAAGGCGAGGCTCACCTCGAAGTCCATGTCGAAGCCGCGCTGCGCCTGGCGAATAAGGCCGAGGTAGGAATTGTTCACGACGACATGCAGGTAAGGCAGCTTGTGCTGCGCTCCGACGGCAAGTTCCTCGATCAGGAACTGGAAGTCGTAGTCACCGGAAAGCGCGACGATCGGCCGGCTGGGATCGGCCGCACGGACGCCGAGCGCTGCCGGCAGCGTCCAGCCGAGCGGGCCGGCCTGGCCGCAATTGATCCAGTTGCGCGGCTTATAGACGTGCAGGAACTGCGCGCCGGCGATCTGGCTGAGGCCGATGGTCGAGACGTAGCAAGTGTCACGGCCGAAGGCCTTGTTCATCTCCTCGTAGACGCGTTGCGGTTTGAGCGGCGTCTGCTCGAAATGGGTCTTGCGCAGCATGGTGCGTTTGCGCTCGCGGCACTCCTCCGCCCAAGCAGACCAGTCGCGCAGCTTGCCGGCGGTCTTCCACTCGGTCGCGACATCGAGGAAGAGTTTGAGCGCGGCGCCGGCGTCCGAGACTATGCCGAAATCCGGTGCGAAAACGCGGCCGATCTGCGTCGGTTCGATGTCGACATGGATGAATTTGCGGCCTTCCGTATAGGTCGGAATATTGCCGGTGTGGCGGTTGGCCCAGCGGTTGCCAATGCCGAAGACGAAATCGGAGGCGAGCATCGTTGCATTGCCGTAGCGCTGTGAGGTCTGCAGCCCGCACATGCCGGCCATCAGCGGGTGGTCGTCCGGGATCGTGCCCCAGCCCATCAGGGTCGGGATGACCGGAACGCCAGTGATCTCGGCGAACTCGACCAGAAGGTCCGAGGCATCCGCATTGATGATGCCGCCGCCCGCGACGATCAGCGGCCGTTCCGCCGCATTCAGCATCGCGATCGCCTTCTCGGCTTGAGCGCGGGTTGCGGCGGGCTTGTAGGGGTCAAGCGGCATATAGATGTCCGGATCGAACTCGATCTCGGCAAGCTGAACATCGACCGGCAGATCGATGAGAACGGGGCCGGGCCGGCCCGAGCGCATCAGATGGAAGGCCTTCTGAAAGACGAAGGGAACGAGCGCCGGCTCCATGACGGTGACCGCCCATTTGGTGACAGGCGCGGCAATGGCGGCGATGTCGACTGCCTGGAAATCCTCCTTGTCGAGGCGCGCCCTCGGCGCCTGGCCAGTGATGCAGAGGATCGGGATCGAATCGGCCGAAGCCGAGTAGAGGCCGGTGATCATGTCCGTGCCGGCCGGACCCGACGTACCTATGCAGACGCCGACATTGCCGTGCTTCGCCCGTGTGTAGCCTTCCGCCATGTGCGAGGCGCCTTCAACGTGGCGCGCCAGAATGTGGCGGACCGATCCGCGCGCCCTGAGCGCCGAATAGAGCGGATTGATCGCAGCTCCCGGCACGCCGAAGGCGCAATCGACCCCTTCCCTCTCCAGAACATGAACCGCTGCATCGACAGCACGCATCTTGGCCATGGAAGCTCCTCCTATTTATTGGAAACGTAATCCATTATTCTCCCCCGTCAACAAAAAAATGGAATTAATTATCATTATATGGAAATTCTGGCGCCAGCCTTGGTATGTGCCACTGGTCAAAGCCGCGCGTCGCGGCTATGGCATAGCCAGAGAAATCGAGAGGTTGGGCGATCGTGGAGCAGACAAAGGGCAAGAGAGGCCGCAAGGCGGGAACCAATTCGACGCCTTCGTCCGTCCAGGTGCTCGACCGCAGCCTGTCGCTCTTCAGCCTGGTGGCGGAGCGAGACGGGTCGACATTGACGGACCTGGCGGATCAGACCGGGCTTGCGCCTTCGACCATCCACCGTCTTTTGAACTCGCTTTCCAGCCACGGCATGGTCGCGCATGATCCCGACACGGGCGAATGGACCATCGGGGTCAAAGCATTCGAGATCGGCAATGCCTTCCTGCGCTTTCGCAAGCTCGGCACGATCAGCCGGCCCTTCCTGAAGCGGCTGATGGATGAAAGCGGCGAGACCGCCAATATCGGCATCGAGGATGATGGCGACGTCGTGTTCATCTCGCAGGTCGAAAGCCATGCGCCGATGCGGGCATTCTTCCGTCCGGGACGCCGCGGCCCGATCCACGCCTCCGGCATCGGCAAGGCGATCCTTTCGACCTGGTCGGATACGGAGATCGCCAAGATGCTCGGCGGCAAGACGTTGACGCGCTTCACCGGCCGCACGCTCGATATGCTGCCGGCGCTGATCAAGAATATCCAGGAGACGCGCTATCGCGGCTGGTCAATCGACGACGAGGAGCACACGCTCGGCATGCGCTGCGTTGCCGCTCCGTTGTTCAACGAATATGGCGAGGCGATCGGCGGCATCTCGATCTCCGGCCCGACGGTCCGCATCGACGACGAGAGGTTGAAAACACTCGGCCCTCTCGTCCGCCGAACCGCGGACGAGCTGACACGCGCGATCGGCGGCCACAGGCCGGGGGAGAACTAGGCGAGGCCCGGCGATCCGGTCCGCGCAAAGCCGCTCAGCAGATAGCGCCCGCCGGATTCAGGCAATGTCGAAGACCACGTCGTTGGCCGAGACAGCCGCAAGCGAAACACCTTCTATCAGTAGGCCGTACGTGTCGGAGCCGTTGAAGGCGACGTAAACGCCGGCCGCCGTTTCGGTCGAGGCTGCAAGAAAACCGGCGTAATCGTGAATGCCGGTATTGTTCTCAGCGGCGGAAGAGAACGCGATCACGTCGCCGCTCCCGGTGTCGAAGTCGAGGATGCGGTCGATGCCCTGTTGATCGGGGCTTTCAGTGGACCAGAGAAACGTGTCCTTGCCGCTGCCGCCGACCAAGATGTCGACACCATTGCCGCCGCTCAACAGGTCATCCTGCGGGCCGCCGTCGAGAAAATCCTCGCCATCGCCGCCGAACAGCCGGTCATCGTCCGAATAGCCCCGTAGCTCATCGTTTCCGCCACGACCTTCGAGAAGATCGTTGCCGCTGAGCGCATAGAAGGCATCGTCGCCGTCGGCACCCCGCAACACATCGTTCTGAATCCCGGTCGTGACTCTGAAGTCCTCGATGTCGGCAAAGGTCAATCCGGTCCCGGTCGCTCCGCGCATCGCGTCGAAATCGGTCGCATCCGGAAGCGCGCCAAGGCTCAACTGGAGCAGGTCGCGCCCTTCGCCGCCATCGACTTCTCCCCTGAAGTAGGCGTTAAACGTGTCGTTGCCGGCGCCACCAAGCATAAGCGATCCTTCGCCCAGACTGCCACCGCCGGGAGTGGCATCCCTGAACCAGTCGTCGCCAGCGCCGCCCTCGAGGACGTCCCTGCCGCCATTGTTGGCGAGCGTGTCCATGCCGTCACCGCCAAAGGCCACGTCGTTGCCGACGCCGGTCGTTATCGTGTCGTTTCCTCCGCCGCCATCGATGCGGTCGTTACCGCCTTCTCCATGGAGGGAGTCGCGGCCGGCTCCGCCTACGAGGCGGTCGTCGCCAGCGCCGGCGTACACCACAGCATAGGTGAGATTGCCGGCGATCACCGTGTCGTTGCCGCCGCCGAGCGCGACGCTCGCCTGCTCGATGCCGCGGAAGACCGTGCCTGTGGATGCGGTTCCGGCAGAAAAATCGATGGTGGCGTCGCTCGTGCGCACCCTTTCCTCGATCCGCAACCAATCCTGGCCAAGCCCGCCGTCGATCTCGGCGGAATAGAGCGTCGTCGTGATGCTGTCGTTGCCGGCGCCGCCGAAAAGGCGGTTGGCGCCGCGCCCGTCGACGATCATGTCGTCCCCCGCCGCGGCATCGACGACGTCGTTGCCGACTTCCGTCCGGATGACGTCGGCAAGGATGCTTCCCTGGATACGGTCGTTTCCGCTTCCCGTCGTCAATACGACCCGCTCGATATCGTAGTGCCGGAAGAAAAGATGCCGCTCGTCGGGCGTCTGGTATCCGAGGATGCCGTGACCGTTCTCGCCGTTGAACACCACCTGATCCGAAGCCGCGGAGAGATCGATGACCAGCGTATCGTCTCCGCTGCCGCCGAGAACGGTGCTGCCCGTACC
Source organism: Sinorhizobium numidicum (assembly GCF_029892045.1). NCBI lineage: Bacteria > Pseudomonadati > Pseudomonadota > Alphaproteobacteria > Hyphomicrobiales > Rhizobiaceae > Sinorhizobium > Sinorhizobium numidicum. The sequence goes on along the minus strand of NZ_CP120367.1, from coordinate 2,169,554 downwards.
GACGAGGACGAAACGGTCGTTTCCCTCGCCGCCGTCGAGACGGTCGTGGCCGCCCGTATTCGTGATGATATCCTGCCCGGCTCCCGCTTCGACTACGTCATCGCCGGCTCCGGTCGAGATCCTGTCGCTCGCCGCGGTTCCCGTGATGCGGTCATCGCCGCTTCCCGCCACGAGCCTCAGCCATTCTATATCGTGGAAGAAGATGTGCCGCTCGTTCGCGCTCTGATATCCGATGATGCCGTGACCGCTTTCCCCGTTGAACACCAGCCGACCGGACGTCATGGAGAGATCGATGATCAGCCCATCGTAGCCGACACCTCCGGTGATGGCACCGCCGGTGCCGATAAGAAAGATCTGGTCGTCACCTGCGCCCCCATCGAGACGGTCGTAGCCGCTCGAACTCGTGAGGATGTCGCTTTCGGCGCCGCCGTCCACGAAATCGTCGCCGCCACCCGCGTCGATGTTGTCGCCACCGGGAAGGCCCCAGATGTAGTCGGTTTCCTCGGAGCCTCGCAACGTATCATTACCATACCAACCTACGATCGTCGCCATGTTGCCATCCTCCGCAGTCGGCTTGGGACACCAATAGTCTTTCTATATTTCCACTAAGACTTTATCGTTATTGTGAACGTACACATACCAGATGTGAGGGGCAACCCATGAATAATTTAGATATTATCTGTGATTTATTTCAAGAATTGTATTAGTTATGATTTAATAAATACATTGGAGAACCAGGAGTTTCTGCTTTCAAGCAGGCTACGGGGCGTCACGCGCGGCAATCATTTGAACGCGCTTTGCGTGGCCTCGAGAAAGCTCGCGACAACGGGGCCGGGGTTCGGCCGATGGATGACGTAGACATCGGCCTCCGGGGCAGGGTCGGCGAGCGGGCGATAGATGACGCCCGGACGCGAGAGGTTCCGGATGCATTCCGGAACGAGCGCCACGCCGAGACCCGCCGCCACCAGGCTGGTCAGGGAATAGGACTCCACCACCTCGTTAGTGATGTTCGGGACGAAGCCTGCCCCAACGCAGCAATCGTGCAGATAGCGCGCAAACCGGGAGTCGGCCAATCTGAGAAAGACGAAGCTTTCTTGTCGCAGAGCACCGAGCTCAACTGTTTCCAAGCGTGCCATTGGATGATGCTCGGGCAAAGCGACGCCGACTTTTTCATGCCAGGCAATCCTGCCGACAAGCTCGGCATTGTGGCGGGGCTTGCGCACGAAGCTTAGGTCGGTGCGGTGCGTGAGCAGCGCCATCTCCTGTGCCTGCGGGTCCATTTCGTGGATGCGGACGAAAACCGCCGGCCAACGATCTCTGAACCGCGCGATCAGCGTCGACAATTGCCCGAGGAGAACCGATCCGGTCGTCCCGATGTTGAGCATGCCGACCTGGCCGGACCCGATGGCGCGGGCCTGATTGGTGGCGTGATCCACCTGCCCGAGGATCATCCGGGCCTGGTCGAGAAAATTGGCGCCGGCCTCGGTGAGCTCGACATGCCGGCTCGAGCGCTCAAACAGACGCGTGCCAACCTCTTCCTCCAGATCCTTGATCTGCTGGCTCAAAGGCGGTTGCGAAATGTTCAAGCTTCTTGCCGCAGCCGTAAAACTCGCCGCCTCAGCGACAGCGATAAAATATCGCAGATGCCGTAGCTCCATTGCGACCTCTCCAGGAACAAGGATCGATATGACATACGTCTTGATCAAGTCAAACAATATATTGGACATATGGCGCGCCTTTTGTTCCCATCGCGTATGGCTGGGCCAGGCGGCGCACGAGGAGGTGCACCGGGTTGGACGGCCCAATCCATGAGCGGGAGGCGGCGCAAGCCGCACACGAGCTTCAGCGCTAGCCGTTGCTAAGTCGCGGCGCCGGGGGCTAACAGCGTTTCTGGGAGGAAGCACATGTCGAAGTTTAGCAGATCCTTGTTCGGACAAGTCATCATCGCGCTCGTCCTCGGTATCCTCGTCGGAGTTTTCTGGCCCCAGTTTGCAGCACAGTTGAAACCGCTCGGCGACGGCTTCATCAAATTGATCAAAATGGTGATTGCGCCTCTCGTCTTCGGCGTGGTCGTCCACGGCATAGTCGGCGCCGGAGACTTGAAAAAGGTCGGGCGGGTCGGCCTGAAATCGCTCATCTACTTCGAGGCCGTAACGACCCTGGCGCTCCTGCTCGGGCTCGTTGCCGCCTACATGTTCGGCCCCGGACACGGGATGAACGTCGATCCGGCGACGCTCGATGCAAACGCGTTGAGTTCCTACACGGAAAAGGTTCCCCAGGTTACGAGCACGGTCGACTTCCTGATGCGCATCATTCCGACGACGATCGTAGATGCTTTCGCCAAGGGCGATGTTTTGCAAGTGCTGCTGTTCGCGGTCCTGTTCGGATCGGGCCTTGCCCTCATCGGTGAGCGCGGCAGGCAGGTCGCCGGTGTGATCGATGAGACGACGCAGGTGCTGTTCAAGGTGATCGGCTTCATCGTCCGGCTGGCACCGATCGGCGTCTTCGGCGCGATTGCCTACACCGTCGGAAAATACGGCATCGGCTCGCTGCAGCAGCTCGGCTATCTGGTCGTTCTGCTCTACGCGACGATCATCGTTTTCGTGTTCGGCGTCCTTGGCCTTATCATGAGGATCGCCGGGTTCAGCATCTTCAAGTTTCTTGGCTACTTGCGCGAAGAATTGATGATCGTGCTCGCGACGGCCTCCTCGGACAGCGTCCTTCCGCAAGTCATGCGCAAGCTCGAACGCCTCGGCATCAAGGATTCGACGGTCGGCCTCGTCATCCCCACCGGCTATTCGTTCAATCTCGACGCCTTCTCCATCTACCTGACCCTCGCTGCCGTATTTATTGCCCAGGCAACCAATACGCCGCTCGCATCGGGCGACCTGTTGTTGATCCTCGGTGTGGCATTGCTCACCTCGAAAGGCGCGCATGGTATTCCGGGTTCGGCGATCGTCGTGCTTGCGGCAACGCTCTCGGCCATTCCGGTCATTCCGGCAATCGGACTTGTGCTGGTGCTGTCGGTCGACTGGTTCATCGGCATTGCCCGCGCACTCGGGAACCTGATAGGCAATTGTGTGGCCGCAGTGGTCATCGCAGTGTGGGAGGACGATATCGATCGAGAGCAGGCGCACCGTGTGCTTAACGGCGACGCACGCGGCGAGCCCTCGCCGGTGTTCCACGCACCTGCAACGGACATCGGCGATGTCGCCGTGCCGGCTTCCGCCGTCGCGCATCCCATCAGCACGCCGTAAGAACGGAAAACCGGCTTCGAACAGACACTTCACTAGGTAACGAGAGATGCAGAGCAACTACTATTTTCCGAAAGGCGGCCATCCGCCACAATCGAACCTCTTGACGGACCGGGCGATCTTCACCGAGGCCTATGCGATCCTTCCCAAAGGCGTGATGCGCGATATCGTCACGAGTTACCTGCCGCATTGGACGAACACGCGGCTCTGGGTCCTGTCGCGGCCGCTGTCGGGCTTCGCCGAAACATTCTCGCAGTACATCATGGAGGTGGGACCTTCAGGAGGAAGCGAGCGGCCAGAGACCGATCCGGGCGCCGAGGCCGTGCTGTTCGTGGTCGACGGCGAGTTTCACCTGACGATCGGCGGGAAATCGCATCTGATGCAGCCCGGAGGATACGCCTTCATTCCGCCCGGCGCCGAATGGAGCCTCCGCAACGATGCATCGATGCCGACGCGGTTTCACTGGTTCCGCAAGGCCTATGAGAAGGTCGACGGGATTCCCGTCCCCGAGCCGATCATCACGAACGAACGAGAGATAGCGCCTACGCCAATGCCGGAAACGGATGGGCGGTGGCTGACGACCCGTTTCGTCGACCCTCTCGATATGCGCCACGACATGCATGTAACGATCGTCACATTCGAACCGGGCGCCGTTATTCCTTTCATGGAAACCCACGTGATGGAGCATGGCCTTTACGTCCTCGAAGGTAAGGCGGTGTATCGCCTCAACGCGGATTGGGTTGAGGTCGAAGCCGGCGACTATATGTGGCTGCGCGCCTTCTGTCCGCAGGCCTGCTATGCCGGCGGTCCGGGCAAGTTCCGCTATCTTCTCTACAAGGACGTCAACCGCCACATGGCCCTCGGCGGATCGGGCCGGTTCGCGTGAGGCGGCTCGCGCGATATCCTTTCCAGCCGGGCAGTATCAGCCCGGCTTGCACAACGCCGTATTGCGGGTTGCGTGGATAGGCCATAGCTTTGAATGCATGGCGACATCGAAGCTGCAGGACTATCGCAAGAAACGCGACTTTTCGAAGACGCCCGAGCCGGCCGGAAACCTTGCCGGTGACGGCAATCGCTTTGTCGTGCACAAGCATCATGCGACGGCGGACCATTATGATCTGAGATTGCAGGTCGGCGGCGTCTTGAAAAGCTGGGCCGTGCCAAGAGGGCCGTCTCTCAACCCCGCTGACAAACGACTGGCGGTGCAGACCGAGGACCATCCGCTCGAATATATCGACTTCGAAGGCGTCATTCCCGAGGGCGAATATGGCGGCGGGCCGATGATCGTCTGGGACACCGGCGTCTGGGCGCCGATGGACGATGTCGAAGAGAGCCTCAGGAAAGGCGCCTTCAAGTTTCGCCTGGCCGGCGAGAAGCTCAACGGCGGTTGGATGCTGGCACGGCTGAAGGCCAGGCCCGGCGAGGAGGATCAGCGCAACTGGCTGCTGTTCAAGGAACGCGATCTTGCCGCCGACGCGACCATCGACATCCTCGCCGAGCGTCCGGAAAGTGTCAAATCCGGTCGACGGATCGAGGAGCTTGTCGAAAAGCCGAAACCGCCTGCCAAGCCGGTCAAGCTCAATCCCGGTGCGCTGCCGGGCGCCGTGAGAGCGCCGGCGCCGGCCCGCATCGAGCCGCAGCTCGCATCCCAGACGGATATTCCGCCCGGCGGCACCGCAACAGGCGAGGTCTGGCTGCACGAAATCAAGTTCGACGGCTACCGCACCATGGCGCATATATCTGGCGATGAGGTGCGCCTCATCACCCGCGGCGGCTTGGACTGGACGAAGCGTTACGGCGACCTGCCTGCGGCCTTCCGGCGGCTGACGAGCCGCGATGCCATCATCGATGGCGAGATCGTCGTTCCAGACGACAGGGGAATCAGCCGGTTTTCCCTGCTGCAGGACGCGCTTGCCGAGGGTGCTGGCAACAAGCTGGTGTTCTATGCCTTCGATCTCCTGCATCTCGACGGCTGGAGCCTTATGGACGTCCCGCTCGAAAAGCGTAAGTCGCTGCTCGCGCAACTGCTGGCAGGATACACATCCGCGCGCTCCGCCATCCAGTTCAGTGATCATGTCCCTGGCGACGGACGCGGACTCTACGAACGCGCTTCGGAAATGGGGCTTGAGGGGATCGTCTCGAAGCGCGCTTCGGCCCCGTACCGCAGCGGCCGTTCGAAGACCTGGACCAAGACCAAGGCGTTGCTGCCGGGTGATTTCGTGATCGCCGGTTATACCACGTCCGAGGCAGCGGGAGGACTTGCGGCACTTGCGCTCGGCGAATGGGTTGACGGCGAACTGCATTATCGCGGCAAAGTCGGAACGGGCTTCGATGCCGCAATGCTCAAGGAATTGCTCGCCCGGCTGGAGCCTCTGCGCGCCGGGGCAGCCAAGCTCGAAGGTGCTCCGAAGGAGATCATCTGGGTCCGGCCGGTGCTGACGGCGCATATTCACTACGCCAACCGCACCGCCGACAATATGTTGCGCCACGCCGTATTCAAGGGGCTTCGCGATGTCGAACTCTCCACGCCGGTCTCAAGCCAGCGGAAGCGATTGATCTCGGACGCGGACCTTGCCGGAATCTCGATCACCAATCCGACGCGCCGGCTATTCGGCAAGTCCGGACCGACCAAGCTCGACATCGCAGTCTACTATGCCCTCGTCGGCGACTTCATGCTGCCGCATATTCTCGGCCGCCCGGTCTCGCTGGTGCGTTGCCCGACGGGAAGGCCTCAGGATTGCTTCTTCCAGCGTCACCCCTTTACTGGCATGCCCTCTTCGGTGGAAACCTTCCAATCTACCAACTCAGAAGGAGAGACGAAGTCCTATCTCTCCGTAGAAGGCGCAAAGGGATATCTGGCACTGGCACAGTTCGGAGTTGTCGAATTTCATACCTGGGGGACGACGCGAAAGCAGCTTGAAAAACCCGATCGCATCGTCTTCGATCTCGATCCCGGCGAGCGGGTCGGCTGGCGGGAGGTGGTCGAGGCAGCGGTTCACATCAGGGCCGAGCTCGAAGCGCTGGGCCTCGTTCCCTTCGTCAAGACGTCGGGCGGCAAGGGCATTCATGTCGTCGTGCCGATCAAGCCGAAGCTCGACTGGAAGAAGCTGCATCGGGCGACAAGCGATATTGCCACCCGCCTGGCGGCGAGCGCCCCTGACAGCTTCACGACGACGATGGGCAAGGAGAACCGCATAGGCCGGATTTTCATCGATTTCCACCGCAACGCCCGCGGACACACGTCGGCGGCACCCTATTCGCTTCGTGCGCGCACCAATCTACCGGCCTCCACCCCTGTGAGCTGGGCCGATCTCGAAACTATCGACGCTCCGGAGGATTTGAACTATTCTTCGCTGCCAGGCCTCCTGGCCACGTCCGGCGATCCCTGGTCCGATATGGGCGAATTCGCCAGGGATTTGCCGCTGTTGTCTAGAGCGGGATGAGAAAAAGTGTACGGTTTTCTGCCCGCATGCCGCTCTAACTTGTTGGAATCGATCACGTTTATGATTTTGGGTCGACTAACCTGAAATCATCGTGATCTAGGGCGGGAAAGTAATCGTGTTGCCGCGTAGGAGACGATCATGGCACCCAGGGCAAGTTGGAAGGGTTATCTGAGACTCAGCCTCGTGAGCTGTCCGGTAAGGCTCTACCCCGCCACCAGTTCAAGCGAGCGGATCACCTTCAATCAGCTCCACAAGGATACCCATAACCGGATCAACATGAAGCCGGTCGATCCGGAGCTCGGCCTTGTCGAGCGCTCTGATCTCGTGAAGGGCTATGAATACGAAGACAAGAAGTACATCATCATCGAAGATGCCGATCTTGAGAGCGTCAAGATCGAATCCAACCACACGATGAACATCGAAGCTTTCGTCGACGAGGGATCGGTGGACGTCATCTACCAGGATGCCCCCTATTATCTTGCGCCCGACGGGGCGATGGCCGAGGAAACCTTCGTCGTACTGCGCGAAGCTTTGCGCAGAACCGGCAAGCTGGCGATCGCACGATTGGTGCTGTCCAGTCGGGAACGGGTGGTGACAATAGGACCGCGCGAGACCGGCATGTTCGTCTGCACCTTGAGGAACCCCAACGAAGTGCGCGGCACGGCGGAGTATTTCGGCAACATTCCGGTTGGAAATCTCGACCCCGAGATGCTCCAGCTCGCCGAAGCGCTCATCGAGCAGAAGCTTACGACCTTCGATCCCAGGAACTACGAGGACCGTTACGAGATCGCGTTGATGCAGATGATCCGCGAGAAGCTCAAGGGTCACAAGCCAATCATCGCAGCGGCTCCCGAACGCGGCAACGTCATCAACCTTATGGACGCGCTGAAAGCAAGCCTCTCCCAGTCGAAGCCACCGGCCAAGAGCAAGAGCAAGTCGGAGCCGGCTGCAACACCGGCTGCAAAAGCTGCGACAGCCAAGCAGACTACCGCCAAATCCGCCACCAAGAAAAAAGTCTGATGGCGGTAGCGGGCGAGATATTTGGCATCATCGGCGCGCTCGCCGCGTTTCCGTTGCGTCTTGCGGCACGCGAGGTCGAACGCCAACACGGGCATTTAAGGCGCGGCGTCACGCGTCAGAGCTCGTACGTGGTGTTCGGCCGCGGGCTGCTTGCAAAGGCCAGCGAGGCAGAGATCGAAGCGCGATATGACGCGGAGACCGACCGAAATAGGCGCGCCCTCAGCGAAAACGGTTTTCTTAGACTGCTGGGTTTAGCGGCATCGCCCGCGACATCGGCGCTCACACGCCAGTCGGTGATCGACCAATCTCAGCTTCCTCCCCGCGTCTTCGACCTTCTTTCGCTGTTCGACGCCTTCGAGCACGCGAGCGAACCCTATTCCTTTCGCGACCTGATCCTTGCCCGCAAATATGCCGGGCTGATCGCCAGCGGCGCCAGTTGGAGCGCCATTGCGCGTTCCGTTCATCGCTCCGGACACGTGGCCTCGCTGACGGCGCTGTCGCTCCATCACGGCGGCACCGATACGATCTATGCGCGCCGCCCCGAGGGCTTGAGTGAGCTCGACGGGCAGCTGTTGTTCGATCTCGGCACTACCGATGATGCCGAGCTTGACGATCTTTTCGCACAGGCCGAGGCAGCCGAGGAGGCGGGCGATTACGACGAGGCGGCGGCATTTTATCAGCGTTACCTCGGCATTGACCGCACCGACTCAGTCGCCGCGTTCAACCGTGCCAATTGCCTCAGGGCCGCAGGCCGCGACATGGAAGCGGCGCATGACTACGCACGCGCAATCAAGCTTGACCCGTCCTTCCTCGAGGCCTGGTTCAATCTCGCCGGACTGATGAGCGAATGCGGACGGGTCGACGCCGCCCGCAGACACCTCAAGAAGGCAATCGAACTCGACGGTGATTACGCGGACGCCATCTTCAATCTGGCGAAGCTCGAATTCGATATCGGCAATCTCGGCGAGGCGCGCCGTTGGTGGATCCGCTATCTCGAGCTTGACAAAAATTCCGAATGGGCGCGGGCGGCCGAGCGCGGTGTGCAGTTCGCCGATATTCACCTCCTCCCGAGAACAGCGGACTAAGATGGGCGAAAAATTCTTGTTCGACGGACCGGAAGATGCGTCCGTCACCATTCTTCTTGCGCATGGCGCCGGGGCGCCGATGGATTCGGCCTCGATGGCGGCGACCGCCAAGGCTCTCGCTGCTGGAAAATTCCGTGTCGCCCGTTTCGAGTTCGCTTACATGGCGGCCCGGCGCGGCACAGACGGCCGCAAGCCGCCTCCCCGCGCCGAAACCCTCAATCCGGAATACGAGGAGGCCGTCACCGCGCTCGCCGCAAGAGGCCCACTTGTCATCGGCGGAAAATCCATGGGCGGCCGCGTCGCGAGCATGATTGCCGACGACCTCTATACGGCCGGCAAAATCATCGGGCTTCTTTGTCTCGGCTATCCGTTTCATCCGCCGGGCAAACCGGAACAGCTTCGCACCAAACATTTAGCCGGCCTGAAGACGCCGACTCTCATCTGCCAGGGCACTCGCGACGAATTTGGCACCCGCGAGGAAGTTTCGAGCTATGCGCTGTCGGACAAGATCGAAATTCTCTGGCTCGAGGACGGCGACCATGACCTTAAACCCCGCAAGAGCATATCCGGCTTTTCGACCGCCGATCACCTGAAGACGGTGGCCGAGAAGGTGACGAGATGGGCGGACGGCCTGATACGGTGATCGGGCGGTCCTTATGAAGATCGCCACCTTCAACATCAACGGCGTGAATCGGCGGCTCGGCAACCTGATTGCCTGGCTCACGATGTCCAAACCGGATGTCGTCTGCCTTCAGGAACTCAAGGCAACCGACGGGCAATTTCCAAAGGCGGCAATCGAGACGGCAGGCTACGGCGCCGTCTGGCGCGGACAGGCGGCCTGGAACGGAGTGGCCATCCTGGCCCGCGACAGCGAACCGGTCGTCACTCGCACCGAACTGCCCGGCGATCCGTCCGACACGCAGAGCCGATACATCGAGGCCGCGGTAAACGGCATCCTGGTCAGCTCGCTTTATGCCCCCAACGGGAATCCTCAGCCCGGCCCGAAATTCGCCTATAAGCTTGCCTGGCACGCGCGTCTCAGCCTCCATGCCGCGGCGCTATTTGAGACTGGCCTGCCCGTGGTGCTTGCCGGCGATTACAACGTGGTTCCGGAACCGCGGGACATCTATCCGACCCGCTCCTATGACGATAACGCCCTAGTCCAGCCCGAAAGCCGAGCCGCTTTCCGGCAACTCCTCGATCAGGGCTGGATCGACGCCCTGCGGAAGGTCTATCCGAAAGAAGAGCTCTTTACGTTCTGGGACTACCGCCGCAACCGGTGGCAGCGAAATGCCGGCCTGCGCCTCGATCATATTCTCATGAGCCGGAAGCTGGCGCGCCGGCTGAAAGACGCGGGTATTGACAGGGACGTTCGCGGCCGGGAGGGGGCGAGCGACCATGCGCCGGTGTGGATCGTGCTCCGGGATTAGACGAGGCCCAGATCGCTTGCAGCCTAGCGACGCTTGGAATTCTGGTGGTGATCCACCATCATTCGTGCAGGATACGAGAGACACCGGTCAACTTCAGGGAGGCATTCATGACAAAATCGAATGTAGGTTTCATCGGGCTTGGGCTGATGGGCCAGGGCATGGCGGCGAACATCCTGAAGAAGGGCTGGCCACTTTCGGTCATGGCACACCGCAACCGCGCGCCGGTCGAGGCTCTTGTCGCCGACGGCGCGACGGAAGCGAAAACGCCGCGTGCGATGGCAGAGCAATGCGACATCATTGTCCTTTGCGTGACCGGCTCGCCGGAAGTCCTCTCGGTCATCGAGGGCGCAGACGGCATCGCGTCCGCCGGCAAGCCGGTCACGATCGTCGATTGTTCGACCTCTGATCCGTCCGTCACAACGAAACTTGCCGAGAGCCTCGCCAAAAAGGGCATCACGCTCATCGATGCGCCGCTCAGCCGCACGCCGGCCGATGCAGCCGCCGGCACACTCGATGTCATGGTCGGCGGTTCCGAAACCGATGTCCGCCGCGTCTGGCCGGTGCTCGAATGTTTCGCAGGCCGTATCGTCCATACCGGGCCAACCGGGGCCGGGCACACGATGAAGCTGCTCAATAACTTCCTGTCGATGGGCTACGCCGCGCTCTATTCAGAGGCGCTCATGCTCGGGCGCAAGGCAGGGCTCACGCCGGAAGTCTTCGACAGTGTCATTCGCGGCGGACGAATGGATTGCCCGTTCTACCAGACCTTCTTCCGCTGGGTGCTGGAGCGCGATCCGAACGCGCACAAATTTGCCATCCGCAATGGCTTCAAGGACATGAGCTATCTGGCAGGCTTCGCCAACGCCTCGGGCGCCGCCAATCCAATCGGGGCGGCGGTCCGAAATTCCTTCGCTCAAGCGGTCGGCGCTGGACGCGGCGAGGACTATGTGCCGATGTTGTCGGATTTCATTGCCGAGGCGAACGGGATCCCGCCATTACCGCGCCGTGCGTCTTTTCAGACGCACTAAGGTCGCGGTAACTCTTTGAATTGCTGCATGGTTTTATCCTTAAATCGGTTCCGATTTAAGGAACCATGCAGTAGGCTGACGGAACACTTCCGGTACGAAGATCCCGGCGTTCATGACAGAATTCCCTCATTGCCGGCACGCAATCTTGCAGGAATGCAAGGCCGCCCGGCGCCTACGGTTTTGACTGAACCTTCATGACCGGTGAATATGTCTGTGGAATGGAACAAACGTTCCGATGCCACGACAGACATTCCAAACGTTCCTGGAGGACACATCCGTCATGACCGCCCTTCCTTTCGCGCTCAACCACATGGCCACGCCCGGCCTATCGCTTGAGGCGTTCTTCGCGCTCGCCAAATCGCTCGGCATTTCCGCCGTGGAAATTCGCAACGACCTTTCCGGCAACGCGATCATTGACGGGACGAGGCCGGAGGATGTTAAGGCGCTGGCTCAAAGGCACGCTGTGACGATCATTTCCATCAACGCCTTACAGCGTTTCAACGAATGGAATGCGGCACGTGAAGCGGAAGCACGCGAACTTATTTCTTATGCGCGTGATTGCGGCGCGAAAGCTCTGGTTTTAGTGCCGGTCAACGACGGCAGCGGCCAGAAGGAAGGCGAGCGCCAGGCGAATCTCAGGACGGCGCTAAAGGCGCTGAAGCCGATGCTCGAGTCAGCGGGTATCCTCGGCCTCGTAGAGCCACTCGGCTTTGAAATCTGCTCTCTGCGTTCGAAAACGGAAGCCGCCGAGGCGATCCGCGAGATCGGCGGAACGACCTTCCGTCTGGTGCACGATACGTTCCACCACCACCTCGCCGGCGAGGATGCGATCTTCCCCGACCTCACCGGTCTCGTGCACATTTCCGGCGTCAGCGACAAGGCCGTGACCGTTGCCGACATGCGCGATCCGCACCGCGTCCTGGTCGATGCCGAAGACAGGCTGGACAATGCTGGTCAGATCCGTCGCCTTCGCGCAGAAGGCTACAAAGGCCCCTTTTCCTTCGAACCGTTCGCGCCTTCCGTGCATGGTCTCGGCGATCCAGCGAAGGCACTCCGCGAGAGCATGGAATATCTTCAGTCCCGCACTTGATCGTTTCCGCGCACGAAAGAGCGGAAATCCGCCTGGGCGCCGCAAGACAACACTTGACGGCACAGGGATAAAATGGAATACATATTCCGTAATAACAAACTGCTGGTTTGTTTATTCCGTTTTGACCGAAGGTGTAGCGGGAGTGTCGCCTTCGGTCTGGAACGACGCGGCCCCCGAAAGGCCGCGTCCCCGGCTGGAGAAGGTGTCGCCGGGCACCAATTGTGGAGGAGAAGCAATATGAAGAAATTTATGCTGGGCACAGCGATGGCTGTCATGATGTCCACGGCCGCGCATGCCGAGACCATCGGCGTTTCGATGGCGCTCTTCGATGACAACTTCCTGACCGTCCTGCGCAACGGCATGTCCGATTACGCCAAGACGCTTGACGGCGTGGAATTGCAGATTGAAGACGCGCAGAACGACGTTTCCAAGCAGCAGAGCCAGATCCAGAACTTCATCGCAGCCGGTGTCGACGCGATTATCGTCAATCCGGTCGACACGGACGCGACAGCCGCCATGTCGAAGATTGCCGCGGATGCCGGCATTCCGCTCGTCTATGTCAACCGCGAGCCGGTGAACGTCGACACACTTCCGGAAAAGCAGGCTTTCGTGGCTTCGAACGAAGTGGAATCCGGCACGCTGGAAACCAAGGAAATCTGCAAGATGCTCGGCGGCAAAGGCAAAGCCGTCGTGATGATGGGCGAACTCTCCAACCAGGCTGCGCGTATGCGCACGAAAGACATTCACGACGTGCTTGCGACCGACGAGTGCAAGGGCATCGAGATCGTCGAAGAGCAGACCGCGAACTGGTCGCGCACCCAGGGCGCCGATCTCTTGACAAACTGGCTTTCCGCCGGCCTCGAGTTCGACGCCGTCATTTCGAACAACGACGAAATGGCGATCGGCGCCATCCAGGCGCTGAAGGCAGCGGGACGCTCGATGGACTCCGTCGTCATCGGCGGCATCGATGCCACCCAGGATGCGCTCGCAGCGATGGCAGCCGGTGACCTCGACGTGACGGTCTTCCAGAACGCCGCCGGTCAGGGCAAGGGTTCGGTCGATGCCGCCCTCAAGCTCGCCAAAGGCGAACCGGTCGAAAAGAAGGTCTACATTCCCTTCGAACTCGTAACGAAGGAAAACCTGGCCAACTATCAGGCGAAGAACTGACCGCCTGCTCCCGGGAGCGCGGTCAGGTCCGCGCTCCCCATCCGGAAAACACGTCCCGCCTGGGCCTTTCGGTCTCACTAGAAGGCATGTTCCGCCCGCCGCGTGGACGTTCCGGCCGATGCCGGAAAATGGGGAGGCAATGAGAATGACGCTCAGTCCCACAACGATGGCAGCCGTGCGCGCCAGCGGCGCCGTACCCAAGGCCGAATATCTTCTCTCTGCGGAAGGCGTGCGCAAGGAGTTCCCGGGCGTCGTGGCGCTGGACGACGTTGAGTTCAAGCTGAAGCGCGGCACCGTGCATGCGCTGATGGGCGAGAACGGCGCCGGCAAATCGACCCTGATGAAGATTCTCGCCGGCATCTACCACCCGGACCAGGGCGAGGTGAAGCTCAGGGGCGTAGACATCCGGCTGAAGTCGCCGCTCGACGCACTCGAAAACGGTATCGCCATGATCCATCAGGAACTGAACCTGATGCCTTTCATGACGGTTGCCGAAAACATCTGGATCCGCCGCGAACCCAAGAACCGGTTCGGCTTCGTCGACCATGGCGAAATGCGGCGCATGACGGCGAAGCTCTTCGAGCGGCTGAAGATCGACCTCGACCCGGAAATCGAGGTGCGCCACCTCTCCGTCGCCAACCGTCAGATGGTCGAAATCGCCAAGGCGGTTTCCTACGAATCCGACGTCCTGATCATGGACGAACCGACCTCGGCACTGACAGAGCGTGAGGTGGCACACCTCTTCGAGATCATCCGGGACCTGCGCTCCCAAGGCATCGGCATCGTCTACATCACACACAAGATGAATGAGCTGTTCGAGATCGCCGATGAGTTCTCGGTTTTCCGCGACGGCAAATTCATCGGCACGCATGCTTCGAGCGACGTCACCCGCGACGACATCATCCGCATGATGGTCGGCCGCGAGATCACTCAGATGTTCCCGAAGGAAGAGGTGCCGATCGGCGAGGTCGTGCTATCGGTCAAGAATCTGACGCTCGACGGCGTCTTTCACGACGTCTCCTTCGACGTGCGCGCCGGCGAAATCCTCGGCGTTGCGGGGCTTGTCGGTTCCGGCCGCTCGAACGTCGCCGAAACGCTGTTCGGCGTGACGCCCGCAAGCTCGGGCACGATCGCGATCAACGGTAAGGAGGTCGCGATCGACAACCCCAACACGGCGATCCGCAACCGGATGGCGTTCCTGACCGAAGACCGCAAGGATACCGGCTGTCTGCTTATCCTCGACGTGCTCGAGAACATGCAGATCGCCGTGCTGCAGGACAAGTTCGTCAAGGGCGGTTTCGTCAGCGAAAAGGATGTTACCGCCGCCTGCGAGGAGATGAGCCGCAAGCTGCGCGTCAAGACGCCCAACCTGCAGGAGCGCATCGAGAACTTGTCGGGCGGCAATCAGCAGAAGGTGCTGATCGGCCGCTGGCTCCTCACCAATCCGCGCATTCTCATTCTCGACGAGCCGACGCGCGGCATCGATGTTGGCGCCAAGGCGGAAATCCACCGCCTGGTCACAGAACTCGCCCGCAACGGGGTCGCGGTGATCATGATCTCGTCGGAAATGCCCGAGGTGCTCGGCATGAGCGACCGGATCATGGTGATGCATGAAGGCCGGGTCACTGGCTTTCTCGACAGGGCGGAAGCCACCCAAATCAAGGTCATGGAACTTGCCGCGCGTTAGGCGCGCCGCGCCGACCGCAGGGAGGAAAGAAAATGGATACCAATGTCGCTGCACATGGCACGAGTTCGCCCCTCATGAGGTCGAGACGGCGTTTGCCGCCCGAGTTCAACATTTTTCTGGTGCTGATCGGTATAGCCCTCGTCTATGAAGTTCTCGGCTGGCTCTTCGTCGGCCAGAGCTTCCTGATGAATTCCCAGCGCCTGACGATCATGATCCTGCAGGTCTCAGTCATCGGCATTATCGCCGTCGGCGTGACCCAGGTCATCATCACCGGCGGCATCGATCTTTCGTCGGGCTCGGTGGTCGGCATGACGGCCATGATCTCGGCGAGCGTGGCGCAGGCGTCCACCTGGCCGCGCGCTCTCTATCCGTCCTTGACCGACCTCCCGGCGATCGTACCGATCGGTCTTGGCGTCGGCATAGGCATGCTCGCTGGCTTCATCAACGGACAATTGATCGCCCGCACGAAGATTCCGCCCTTCATAGCCACTCTCGGCATGATGGTCTCGGCGCGTGGGATCTCCAAGTGGTACACGAAGGGCCAACCGGTCTCCGGCCTCACCGAGCAGTTCAATTTCATCGGTACGGGCATCTGGCCGGTGATCGTCTTCCTGGTCGTCGCGCTGATCTTCCACATTGCGCTCCGTTACACACGCTATGGCAAGTTTACCTATGCGATCGGCGCCAACGTCCAGGCGGCACGCGTCTCGGGCATCAATGTCGAAGCGCATCTGATCAAGGTCTATGCGATTGCCGGCATGCTGGCGGGGCTTGCGGGCGTTGTCACCGCGGCGCGTGCGCAGACGGCGCAGGCCGGCATGGGCGTGATGTATGAACTCGATGCGATCGCGGCGACCGTCATCGGCGGCACCTCGCTGACAGGCGGTGTCGGCCGCATCACGGGCACGGTGATCGGTACGATCATCCTCGGCGTGATGACCTCCGGCTTCACCTTCCTGAGGGTGGACGCCTATTACCAGGAGATCGTCAAGGGCCTGATCATTGTCGCTGCCGTCGTCGTCGACGTCTATCGCCAGAAAGGCCGGAAGAAGGCGTGACCATCAAAGCAAAAGAACTGTTCTCCCAGTGACTGACCGGCCGGGATGAGAAATTCATCCCGGCTTCTTTTTTATATGCGCTTGGGCGCCTTTTTGCCGTCCTCGAATGGTCACTGCCTTACTACAGCGCCGCTTCTATGCCGGCGGAAAGGCCACCACCACCTTCAGCCCCCGACCTCCGTCGCCTTCCTCCAGGCGCATAGTTCCGCCGTAGAGCGTGGCGATTTCCTCGACAATCGGCAGGCCGAGCCCGGTGCCCGGCGCTTCGTCGCCGCCGCGCCGGAAACGCTGGAGCACCGACCGGTGCTGCTCCGGCTTGATACCTGGACCGTTGTCTTCGACTTCCAGCGCGACCGCTTCATCGCGCCGCTCGACACGCACCGTCACTTCGGAGCCGCGTCCAGCATAAAGAAGCGCATTGCCGATGAGGTTCTTCAAAAGCTCGCCGACAAGGAGGGGTTCCGCCCGGATAAAATCCTCGCCCTCGCCGGCAAAACCGAGATCTATGCCGGCTTCGCCCGCTGCCGGCACGTGATCGGCGGTAATGGCGCGCGCGAGCCCCACGAGTTCGATCCGCTCGGAGCCCCGCGCCTCCTCCTTGCCTGCCACATCGATCTTTGCCATCAGCAGCAATTGGGCGAGAATGCGCTCGGCATTGGCGACGGCCTCATCCGCTTTCAGGGCGGCCGCCCGCGTTTCCTCGATCGTCGCCGCCCTTTGGGCAAGGGCGAGCTGCGTGCGGATGATGGCGAGCGGCGTCCTCAGTTGGTGGCTGGCATTGCCGGTAAAGTGGCGAAGGGCATCGAGCGCCGATTGCAGCCGCACCATGAAGGAGTTGACCGTATCGACGAGACCCTGAACCTCGGTCGGAACACGCTCGCGGATCGGATGCAGATCGTCGGGACTGCGTTCGGCGATGGCATCGCCAAGCCGATAGAGCGGCCGCAGGGAGAAACTGACCGCCACCCAGACGATCATCGCCGCGCCCACAATCATCAGGCTGAGACGCAGGGCCGAACGGAGCAGAATCGTCTGCGCCAATTGCCGCCTTGCGATCGTCGTCTCGGCGACAGTGACGACGAACGGAACCGAATTCACTCCAGTGGAAGCGGAGCGCCGGAGTGCCGCCACCCGGATCGGTTCTCCGCGAAAGACCTCATCGGCAAAAGCGGTCGCTTGACCAACGCCGCCCGCAAGCGAAGGCAAGGTCTTGTAGCCGGTGATGAATTGGCCGGGCGGGCCGTCCACGCGGTAGAAGACGCGATCCTGCGCGGCTGACGTCAACATCTCCAGCGCAACATAGGGAATGTCGACCTGGAGCGAGCCGTCTTCGGCGACGACCACCCGTTCAGCGATTGCCAGCGCCGAGCCGGCGAGCACACGGTCGGAGACGACGTTCGCAGTCTTGACTGCCTCCCGATAGGTATCCATGAGCGCGATGACGCCGATCACGGCGGTCGAGATCAGCAACCAGCCGAGCAGCCTGCGCCTGAGCGAATAGACCGCCGTCTTCATTCGGCACCGGCCGTCTTGTCGAGATAGTAGCCGATGCCGCGCGCGGTGCGGACGGTCAGTCCGTAAGGGGCGAGCCGTTTCCTCAAGCGGCTTACATATTGCTCGATGGCGTTGGCGCTCAAATCGTCGTCAAAACCGGTGAGCGACTGGACGATAGCGTCCTTGGCGACCACTTTGCCGGCCCGCATGAACAAAAGTTCCAGCAGGCCGAGTTCGCGGGCGGGAATTTCGATCGGCACGCCGCCGGAGGAAAAGCTACGGGAAGTCAGATCCAGCGAGACGTTGCCATAACTGACAACCGAGGTCCGCAATCCGGCCTGGCGACGCAAGAGCACGCGCACGCGCGCCTCGAACTCGCCGATATCGAAAGGCTTGATCAGGTAGTCGTCGGCCCCAAGATCGAGACCCTTGATCCGCTCCTCCGGCGTGCCGCGCGCCGTCAGGATCAAAACGGCGGCACGGTTCTGCCGGGCCCGCATGGAACGCAGGACATCGAGCCCGTCCATTTCCGGCAGGTTGAGATCGAGGATCACCAGATCGAAGCTCTCGGCCGCGGCGACGGCATGGGCCGACGCGCCATCGCTCACCACGTCGACGGCATAGCCGCTGCCGCGCAACAGCGCTGAAAGACCCTCCGCCAGGGCCCGATTGTCTTCAACGAGCAAGATTCGCAAATGTCGCTTCTCCCCGGTTCACCTTATCGGCCGCAAGCTTGCTTGTGAACGGCAGGCGGCTCGGGCATTGTGGATTTATGCGCTTCCTGATTTCTTTGCTTTTTCTGCTGCTTTGTCCCGGGCTGACGCGCGCGGCGCCGGTATTCTTTCCTGCTCTTTCCGGCGACGCGGCAGCGCCGGTTCTCACCGTCTATTCCTCACTCGACGAGCCCTTGGCGCGACCGATGATCGTCGGCTTTCAGCACGCCAATCCGGACGTCGCCGTGCGCTACGAAGACATGCTGACCGGCGAGATCTACGACCGGATCGTCAGGGAAACCGACGCCGGTGAGAAGACGGCCGATTTCGCCTTTTCCTCGGCAATGGATCTTCAGGTCAAGCTCAGCAATGACGGCTATGCCCAGCGGAGCGACCTGCCGATGAGCGGCCGCTGGCCGGCCTGGGCGAATTGGCGCAACACCGCCTATGCGCTCACTTTCGAACCGGCAGTTTTCGTCTATCACAAGCCGAGCTTTAGGAACGAGCGGCCGCCGGCGACGCGCGCGGAATTCGTCGATTACCTGAAGCGGCGGGCAAGCGCCGTCTTCGGCCGCATCGGCACCTATGACATCGAACGCTCCGGCGTCGGCTTCCTCTTCATGTCGCGCGACCAGGAGCAGTTCGGCGATATCTGGACGGTGATCCAGGCGATGGGCGCGGCGGGCGTGAAACTCTATTCGACCAGCCAGGCCATTCTGGAGCGAGTGGCGGACGGCCGATTCGTCCTCGGCTACAACATACTCGGCTCCTACGCTGCCGACTGGGCCTCGCGGCATCCCGACGTCGGCATCGTGCTGCCGAAAGATTATACCGTGGTTATGTCGCGCATCGGGCTGGTCCCGCAGGCTGCCGCCTCCCCCGATCTCGGCCGCCGGTACCTCGAATTCTTCATGTCGAGGGAAGGCCAGACGATCCTCGCGCGCGAACTGCAAATCCCGGCGGTCAGTCCGGATGTCGCGGGCGAGAACACCGCCAACACCATGCAGGAAATGCTCGGTGGGCAGCTCCGGCCCGTGCCGGTCAGTCCTGGACTGATGGTCTATCTCGACCAGGTGAAGCGCGCGCGCCTGATTGCCCGCTGGAACGAGGTGTTGAGACTCCACTGATTTTGGAATGTTATGAAAAGTGTATGCTGCCGCCCGCATCCCTCTCTAATGCTTCATTATCAAGGGAACCGTGCAATGCGACAACAGATGATAGGTGACGCGGCCGAGGAGCAGTTCCAGGAGATATCCGTGTTTGAAAGCGCCGATCAGCAGGCGCGGCGCGACGACGAGAGCGGCGTCGTGACATTCGGATCTCACGCAACGGGGCAGATCGCCGCGGCAATCGTCCAAAAAAAGGGTCTCACGGCTCGGCTTGCGCTGTTTCCAAATCTCGACGGCACGCGTGACCCGCTCGAACCGTTGCAGCGGCGAACCTTCTTCAACATCCCTGAGCATCTGCAGATCGATTTCTTCAGCCGAAGCAATCATCCCTTCCGGATCGGCGCCAACATGCGCGGCCGCCATCGTACCCTGGACTGCGTTCGCAGCATCTTCGGCGACATCAAGGCAAAGCTGGACGCTCGCAGGATCGGGAAGCAAGGCGAAAACATCGGCTCGAGCGGTGAGACCGCGCGCCTGTTCGCCGAGAATGGCACCGGACTCGATGCCCGAAGGCAAACTTGCGCCAATGCCGTACGCACTGTTAATATCGGACCTCCTTCCGCGATGTTTCTCACATCGCCATTGGCCCGCTCCTGCATGCCGCTCCTATGGCAAGACCGCACAAAATATCCCGCTTCATGGGCTTGCGGCAGATTTGAGAATTGATTTTAAGCTCCCACCGCGTCGCTCGCAATGACGTCAGCGCTCGCAACCATCGTGGCAAGGTCGTTATTTACAAGCATGTCGAGCATTGGGATATAGTCGAGCGCGGATGAACATCCCTGAAACCGGAGCCTGTCGCGCAATGCCTGAAAGGGGCGGCATGAGCGGGCGCGATAGTGAAAGGCACGGCTAATGGCCTACTTGATTGTGTTCCTTGGCGCGGGAATTGGTGGCGCCGCGCGCCACGGCGTCAACCAGCTGGCCGCGCATCTGTTCGGTGTGGCGTTCCCCTTCGGAACATTATCGGTGAACGTTGCAGGGTCCTTCGTCATGGGTGTTCTGGCCGAGTATTTCGCACTCCGTAGCGGGTTCTCACAGGAGATGCGGTTGTTCCTGACGACGGGCATTCTCGGCGGCTTTACCACCTTTTCGACCTTTTCACTCGACGCAATCAGCCTGTGGGAGCGCGGCGAATGGGGAAACGCCGCGGCGTATGTGGTGATTTCGCTCGTACTCTCCTTAGCCGGACTGCTCGCAGGTCTGGCGATCATTCGCTTTCTTGCTCAGGGGCAAGCGGCATGAAGAACCTGTTCGATGAAGCGCTCGGCCTTCCACTCCGCCCCGAAGGCACGCTCTGCGTCGACAAAACGCATGTTTTTCGCAATGGGGACTTGATGTCAGGTTAATGTCAGCTTCCTATGGTGGCTTAAGGTCGCTGGTGACCCGTGGAGGCGGATTGCCAGCTGCGTATCGGGAGGAAATCACCAATCCGGTCGGAGTCGCCTCTTCCAGGTCGACCACCCGCTTCTCCCGTTCGCGACGAAAATCAACGTGCGCGTGACGAAACGCGCCCCACGGAGGACCGACCTTGAAGCACTTTTTTCTGGCATCCATTCTCGCCGGCGCATTGGCACTGCCGGCATACGCGGCCGACTACACGATAATCGCGCCGGCAAATCCCGGCGGCGGATGGGACCAGACGGCCCGTTCGCTGCAGACCGTCATGCAGCAGGAAGGCATTTCCGGCAACGTACAGGTGCAGAACGTCCCGGGCGCCGGCGGCACGATCGGCCTTGCCCAGTTCGCCAGCCAGCACAAGGGTAATCCGAATGCGCTCCTCGTCGGCGGCTACGTGATGGTCGGCGCCATTCTCACCAACAAGTCGCCGGTGACCCTTAACGACGTGACCCCGATCGCACGGCTCACCGGCGAATACGAGGCAATCGTCGTTCCGGCCGCTTCCGAGATCAAGACGATGGGTGACCTCGTCGAAGCGCTGAAGAAGGATCCTGGTGCGGTCTCCTGGGCTGGCGGTTCGGCCGGCGGCACCGACCACATCGCGGTTGGCCTCATTGCCAAGGCTGCAGGCGTCGATCCGACGAAGATCAACTACATCGCCTATTCCGGCGGTGGCGAGGCACTGGCCGCCATTCTCGGCAGCCAGGTGACGGCAGGCATCTCCGGCTATGGCGAATTCGAATCGCAGGTCAAGGCCGGCACGCTCCGCCTTCTTGCGGTATCGAGCGCCGAGCGCCTCCCCGGTATCGATGCGCCGACGCTGAAGGAGTCCGGTCTCGACGTCGTCGTTGAAAACTGGCGGATGGTCGCGGCCGCGCCCGGCCTCACCGAAGAGCAGAAGGCGGCGGTGACGGCCGACGTCGAGAAACTCGCCAAGTCCGCCGGCTGGCAGGAAGTGCTGAAGACCAAAGGTTGGCAGGATACCTATCTCGCCGGCGATGCCTTCAACGAACAACTCGCCAAGGACATTTCCGCGACGGAAGCCGTCCTTAAGGACATCGGGCTGGTACAATGACCAAGGGGACCAACCCTTCCGCCGAAACGCGCCGCCCCGATCGGGCGGCGCTCATCATCGCCGCCGTGCTGGCTGCAATCGCGGGGCTCATCTTTTGGGACGTTTCGCGCTTGAGCGGACTTGCTGGCTACTCGCAGATCGGGCCGATGACGGTGCCTTATGCGATTGCCTGCTGTCTCGTCGTTCTTGCGATTTGGACCGCCATCGAAGGGGTGAGGGGCGATTTTTCCGAGCGCGAGGAGCAGCAATTCGGCCCGGTCGTCTGGATCGTCGCCGGACTTGCCGCGCAGATGCTGCTGCTCAATACGCTCGGCTTCTCGATCGCCACCGGCATTCTCTTTGCCCTGACGGCACGTGGCTTCGGCAAGCGCAAGCTCTGGCTCTCCCTGCCGGTCGGCATCGTGATCTGTTTCTTCGTCTGGCTGATCTTCGCCAAGCTCCTGCAATTGTCGCTGCCCGCAGGGCCGCTTGAACGCCTGTTCTTCTAAAAGAGGCCGACGACCATGGCTACTTTCGATTTCCTGTTGCAGGGACTGCTGGTCGCTGCCCAGCCGATGAACCTCCTCTACGCCCTGATCGGCGTGACGCTCGGCACCGCAGTCGGCGTCCTGCCCGGCATCGGCCCGGCTCTGACGGTCGCGCTCCTCTTACCCGTGACCTACAAGCTCGATCCGGGCGGTTCGCTCATCATGTTCGCCGGCATCTATTATGGCGGCATGTATGGCGGCTCGACGACGTCGATCCTGCTCAACACTCCGGGTGAAAGCTCCTCGATCGTCACCGCGCTCGAAGGCAACAAGATGGCGCGCGCCGGACGTGGCGGCCCGGCCTTGGCGACAGCCGCGATCGGCTCCTTCGTCGCCGGCCTCATCGCAACCTTGGCGCTCGCCTTCATTGCCCCCTACATCGTCAGACTCGCGCTCGTCTTCGGGCCACGCGAATATTTCGCACTGATGGTGCTTGCCTTCGTCACGGTCTCCTCAGCCTTCGGGGATTCGACACTTCGCGGCCTCACCTCGCTTTTTATCGGTCTTACGCTGGCCGTCATCGGCATCGATCAACTGACCGGCCAGGCGCGTTTGTCTTTCGGCGTCCCTGATCTGCTCGACGGCATCGAAGTGACGACGCTCGCGGTTGCGATGTTTGCCATCGGCGAAACGCTCTTCATCGCCGCCCAGGGCGACAAGGGGCCGGACAAGGTGGAGGCCGTCCGCGGTTCGGTCTGGATGAGCGGCATCGACTGGGCGCGCTCCTGGAAGCCCTGGCTGCGCGGCACATTCATCGGTTTTCCGATCGGCGCGATGCCCGCCGGCGGCGCCGAGATCGGCACCTTCCTCTCCTATGCTACCGAGAAGCGTCTGACGAAGCATCCGGAGGAATTCGGCAATGGCGCCATCGAAGGCGTCGCCGGTCCGGAAGCCGCGAACAACGCGTCCGCCGCCGGTACGCTGGTGCCGCTGCTGACGCTCGGCCTGCCGACGACGGCGACGGCTGCGATCATGCTGGCTGGCTTCCAGCAATATGGTCTGCAGCCGGGCCCGCTGCTTTTTGCCACGAACCCGCAGCTCGTCTGGGGGCTGATCGCCAGCCTGCTGATTGCCAACTTCATGCTGCTCGTCCTGAACCTGCCGCTGATCGGGCTCTGGGTGAAGCTTCTGACGATCCCGAAGCCATGGCTCTATGCCGGCATTCTCCTGTTTGCGACGCTCGGCACCATCGGCGCCAACCCGTCGGTATTCGAGCTCGGCATGTTGCTTGCTTTCGGATTTCTCGGCTATGTCATGCGTGTCTTCGGCTACCCGATCGCGCCGGTCGTTGTCGGCCTGATCCTTGGGCCGCTTGCCGAACAGCAGCTGCGCCGTGCGCTTTCGATCAGCCAGGGTGATATCACCGTGCTCTTCACCTCGCCGATCGCCGCCGTGCTTCTGGTGATTGCCGCCCTGGCTTTGGTCGTGCCGCTGATCCTCAGGGCGCGCGGGCGCGGCCAGGTGCTTGCGCAACTCGCCGCCAGCGAAGACTGAGCGATCTTCAAGTCTCTATCTCAGGCCCGGTTGGTTATCCCGCCGGGCCTGCTTTCATTGCATGGCTGGGCTGAGGTTTTGTGCGTTGCAAAACGACCTCGGCAGGACCATCTTTTGCTCATCGAATAGAAACGAAAGTGAGCAAGAGATGACCAGCAAGAACCGCATGGGCTTCATTGGCCGCGCCTTCGCAGTCCTGGGCGCCGCGACCGCCGCAGCCGCCGCAGTCGAAGGCCACCGCCGCCCGAACGCACGCGACCTCCACACCCTCGGCATCGACCCGGCAAACTTCCCGGACGCTCGCCGCGGCTGACGGCCTCGGTTATTCGTAAGATTTTGAGCCGGGACCGCCGGCCTCAAATGCGCGAACTCCGATAACAGCCAATTTGAGGTTGTTAAAACTTCGCCCTGACCGTGCCCAAGACGGCGCGGCCCGGACCTGGGATGCCAAAGGCCAGTTCGAAATCATTGTCGAACGCGTTCAGCAATTGCAGGCTGAGCTCCAAATGGCCACTTGGCGACTCCCAACTGATGGCGGCATCGGTGGTCGTGTATGACGACAACTCGATGCCGAACTGTGCGCCGACGCGTTCTCCGATGAATGTCTGCGCTACGGTTGCCTTCACCCGCGAGGGATGCACGAACGTCAGCCCGACCTGGGCAAGATAGTCCGGCACCAGCGGGACACCGAAATCTCCGTTGCTGCCGAAGCTGAGATCCTCGCTGTGGTTCCATGTGAATGAGCCGAAGGCACCAAGACCCTCGCCGATCCAGTAATTGCCGCTGACGTTGACCCGATCGATCTCGCCGGTGGTCGTATCGAAGCTTCCAAGCAGGTCTGGGATATCGAGCGAAAGACCGTCAAACCGCTGATGCTGGTACTCTACGGAAGTGAAAAACCGCTCCGACCATTCGGCCTCCCATCGAAACGCAGCAGTTTTTGAGTTCCCGCCGATGAACAACGGCAGCTCGAGCGGCGTCAAGCCGACGGTGGATACTGGCGCCAGCGTGTAGTTCGAGGAAAACTGTGTGTCCTCACGGTAGAGGGCGCGCAGCCAATGATTGTCCACCGGCGACCAGGCAATGCCGATGCGCGGGTCGACGCATGGACAATCGTCGGTGTCCAGCCAGTTCACAAAAACGCCACCCTGGAGCTGGAGATCCTCCGAAATGTCCCAGGTGGCGTCGGCATAGGCGCGCGTTGCATTGCCTTTGGCGGAAAATCGATCAACGCGAAAGACGCCTCCCGTCAACAGATCCGTATAAATCGCGGAGTCGCGCGTATGGAAGCGGCCGGTTTCGGCACCGTACCGCAGCGTGACGGGCCCGACTCCGTATAGATGGCTGACGCCGATCGTTGCGGTTTCCTCTTCCGTTTCTTGCTCGACCCGGTATGGGCCGAATTCGTCGAACAAATCGATACTCTGGTCCACGTCGGAGTCGCCGATGACGCCGAACGCCTGCAGAAGATTGCGGTCGCCAAACGTATGGCTCCAGCCGACCCCAAGGTTGGCGAATCGAGTTTCTCTCGTGTCGAACGGGTGCGGGGACCACGTCTGGCCGGGAAACCCTGCGTCGAGCTCGACCATGTCGCCAAACAGGTAGACATTGTCCTCGATGGTCGGATGTATGCCGACAGCAAAATTTGCGCCGGTGATGTCATCGCGATCGTTCGTGCGCGGGCTCTCGGGTCGCAGCGCTTCCGCCTGCAGATAGTAGCTTATAGGCAGCGGCGCGTAGCTCGTGCCCTGCACGAGGATATCGCTCTTCCACCCGAGCTCGCCATCCTGCCAGATGGGGCCGCCACCAATAGCCGCTTCGAAAAACTTGGTCCGCTCGAGCGGGTTTCGAATTGTCGGAGACGCGACGGCGAGCGGGTCAAGCAGAAGGGCCTGCAAGTTTGAAGAAGCCGTCGAACTGCCCGCCTGCGTGCGTTCGCTAGGTGAAACCAAGGGCGAGAAACCCACAAACGGACTGACTCGCCCGCCGGCAGCTTCATCCAGATAGGTGGTCGATCTGAAGGGATCATAGGAACGGTCCGAGTAATACTGGCTCCATTCGTTCAGTCCGATATTGTCGAGGGCGATGCCGACAAAGGAGGACACCTGCCGATTTGCGTCATATCCGGAATAGTAGCCACCACGGGCCTGCCGGCGGCGCAGCGCTTCGCGAGCCTCAATGATCGCCTCGTCAGCGCGATATTGGTCGACGGCAATACCGGAGCGGATTAACGGAATGGATGGATTATCCGGATCCAACCTGTCGGCGTTGTCGAGCGCCTGGGCCGCCTCCTCCTCGGCCCCAAGTTGATAACTGCCGATCGCGAGGCCGATAAGACTGTCGCCATAGGTCGGGTTGGCGGCAGAGGCCTCGAGAAGGGTCTTCTCGCCTTCCTCGGTTTTGCCGATTCTCAGAAGATAGCGGCCTTTGGCCGCGAGAACCGCATAAGAATGAGGATCCAGCGCCTCGGCCTTATCGATTTCTGATTTGGCCGCAGCCATCTGATCGTTGTCCATCAGGAAGCGCGCATAATTTGCGTGCAAGACGGCATTTTCCGGGTTCAACTCAGTGGCTCGGCGATGGGCGGCATCAGCCTCGACGATCGCATTGCGGTCGCTCTGAACGATGCCGAGCTCGTTCCACACCGCATCGTCGCCGGGGGCGATCTTCGCCGCACGTTTCAGGTCGCCGAGCGCGCCGTCGAGATCGCTGGAAACAGTCGCGCGGAAGCGCGCACTGACGAGGAGATAAGCCGGCTCTTCCGGATCGATCGCGCTGGCGCGGGCAAGCGCTTCTTTCACCTCGTCGCGACGGTCGAGCTGATAGGCGAGATCGGCACGCATCGCCGGCAGGCGTGCATCGTCGGGAAAGCGGCGTTCGGCCGCCCTCAATATCTCGATCGCTTCGGCAGGCCCGAGCACGTGGGAGGCGGTTGCAGCCTTCATCATCGCTGCGGTCGGATCGTCGGCATAGGCGCCCTCTGCCGGTCGCGGGATCTCCTGATCAGGATTGGCCAAGGAATCGGCGAACCAGCGGCCATAGAGCGCTGAAGCCTTTCGATTTTGCGGCAGTGCCGGCAGAGCGGCGGCAAAGAGGCGGCTCGCGTCGGCATAGCGCAACTCCAAACCCGCAATCATCGCTTCAACGAGCTTCGCCCGCGCCTCCAGGCCGGCGGCTAAGGGGCGGTGAAGATGTGCAAGCGCGTCCTTGGCAGCCGCGCGCCCATCACTTGAAAGCGCGGCTTCGGCAAGCGCCAGCCAGTCCTGGCTGCTTCGCCGAGCCGGTGGTATCGCCAGAATGCGACCCCGCTCATCACGTGTCTCGCGCCCGCCCATGCCGCTTGTCGGTAAGCTCACGAAGACATTGCGCAACTCGGAATAAAGCAGGACCTGTTCGCGCTCCTTGAGGTCAACGAGGATGTATTTGCGCGGCGCCTGTCCAATTGCCGCAAAGGCGCCCTCCCCCTGATTGACCGTCACCGCCCCTTGCGCATTCTTGAGCTCCACGCTGCCTTCAAGCACCGAGAGCGTCGTGTCTCCGTTTCCGCTCACGCGCAGCGTCCAGTCGGTACCGCGAATAGCAGCGGTCGCCGACGGTGTATCGACGGTCAGACCACTGCCGCCGCGCTTCGCCCGGGCCCAAATGACACCGGATTGCAGCTCGAGCTCGCTGTCGGAACCCTGGCCGATCTTCTTGACGAGGAGGGTTGTGTTGCGCCCCATACGCATCTGCGTGTCGTCGGAAAAGAGCAGCGCAAGGCTGCCGGAGGCGTTCGTACGCAGAGTATCGCCGGCGAGCAGATCCTGTCTGACCTCGACGCTGCGCCAATCTTCTATTTCGATGAAGCGAATTTCCTCGCCGAATTTGCGAGAAATCACCGAGCCTTCGGGTTGTGCCGCGCGCGGCAAAACCTCGGCTGCAGATGGCAACACGTTCCCCAGTGCCGCTAACGCGGCAACGCCCCACTTTAGCTTGCGCATATGACTTTTCTGCTAAATCCCCGCCACTATATGCGGGCGAAAGACATTCAAAGTCAACTTCCGCTAAGGATGCACAGCGGCGGCAATATACGCCGCGGAACCCAGCGGCTTTCTTTAATCCGAGCTGGCTTAAATATTACGCGATTTAACTATATTTCCGGCACCGACGGACGGTGGCGTTCGATCACCATGGACTAAAATCAGGCCCATAAATATGAAAACAATACTTCACCGTTACGCGGCCCCTTTTTTAACCGGCCTCTTTGTCGTTTCGCTTGTCTCCGGCATTGCGCTCTTCTTTCATGTGGCGTGCGAAGCAACCGATCTAGTGGTGAAGATCTGACGCTTAGTACACGCCACAGACTCCCGCTTTGGGTGGAACTTTGCCGTACGAGCCCGGTAACTGAATGGGTAACCAGCGTCAAATTCCGGACATTCCTGGCGCCGCTTCAAAGCTGACATCCACTGTACAGAGGAGTCGACCCCCTCGACGATCTTTATGGCGATCCCACCGAAGGTCCGGAATTGCCGGGATTGGTGATACGCTTGCAACGCCCGCTCGCGAGCGTCCTCTCCACGGCCCACGGTTATTAGAAGCACCAAGCCGGCGGATTGGACGTCCCAGTCCGAGATCGCAGTCGGTGGTTTTTCTGTCAGAACTCAGTGGTAGTCAGGTGTCCCTGATCTGGTCGACAGCGGTCGCCAGCAATTCATCCATGACGACGCGAATCTGTTGATCGGACTGGGCGACACCAGCCGCGTCGAAATCGGCGCGCACCTTGCGGAAAACATCGATGTCCCCTGCTTCTTCGAAGTCCGCGCGGACCACCTCCTTCGCATAGGCGTCGGCGTCCGCGCCGGTTTTACCGAGCTTTTCAGCGGCCCACAGGCCAAGCAGCTTGTTGCGCCGTGCCATCGCCTTGAACTTCAACTCCTCGTCCATCGCGAACTTCTTTTCGAAGCCTTCCTGACGGTCCCTTATGCTGTTCATCGCTTAGCCTTCGTTCAGGTTGTGAGTTTCGACCTTCATCCGACATCCAGAAGATGACCGGCTAATCGCGGCCGAGAGTGGCGCGAATGGACGCCGTTGGCAAGATCAGACCATTCACGCAGATGATCGGCAAGGACTACAGACTCAAGCTGGAACGGTGCGGTTCTTGTTCTGAGCCGGAAAGGTGGGCGATGGCGGGCAATCCGGACCTTACGACGGGCCGTCGGAACGCCCACTTCGGGGTCGAGCCCAACTATGAAGGGGTCAGTTCCTCAATTCGGCGAAAGGGTCAATTCTTCGATACGCTTGACAGGTCTCAAGCGAACAGGAGGAAGAGGATGCGTTTTTGGGGCGTGGAGCGCCCCAAAATCCTTTGTTAGTTGTACTACAAGCAGATCCTTAAGGCTTTGCGGCGGACCGCCGTTTCGGCCCTGCACTCACCTTCCAGAACTGGCTTGTGACCGCTAGGCCGCGTTTTCCGCCGTCTATTGCGGGGAACTTAGCGCTCTGAGACGGACTGAATGAAACCCCAGGGGTTGCTAGTCTCGTAATAAAGGCGCAGTGTCCAACCTTCAGCAGCAAATGTCACGGGCGCTACTGCTTGAGGGCTGGATACCCTGGCCCCAATCAAGGAGGGCGCCATGTCATCCGCCCTACACAATATATCGCCTTCCGATAGGGAATTGCTCCGGTCAGTCTTAGACGAAGCTGGCTTCGGGGATGTCGATGATCCGATATTCTTTGAGACGGCCACATTGCTGGTAACTAAGCTGTTCCTTGCAGGTGTTGACTCCCGGCCGGAACTAGTGGCGAAGCTCGAATACCAATTGGGCAAGGCCGGCAAGCACAGGCAACCTCCCGGATCGCGGTTGGGGCGCTACGCTATCCAAGGGCTTCCACTCGAGCTGCAACGCTTCACGAGGTGAGCGACGCTCCTCGCGCTCTTGTCATCCTGGCCTCTTTCCAGAAGACGCTTATGCCTGACCCGAAAATGGCGGAGATCTGGAAAATCGGCAAGCCGAAATTTCTCGCTCCCGTTGGTCAACAACCTTTCGCGTCACCCCGGCATCGACCAGCACCTTCAATCACGGGACTATGCCTCAAGATAACGGCCCAAGGGCTCGTTCGGAGATAAAGACATGCCCCAACCGTATTGCCCGCTATTGGCTCTGCAGACGAGCGTCCTTCTATCCGCGAGTCTGTTATTCAGCCCGAGCGCATTTGGGCAAGCGACACCGCCGGTGCCCGCTAATGCCGAAGCAAGCCGCTACGGATCAGGCTGGGAGTGCAATCGTGGGTTCCGAAGGCAGGGCGCTTCCTGCCTCGCGGTGGTGGCTCCCGACCACGCGTTCCTGACGAATGAATCCTATGGCAAGGGCTGGGAATGCCACTACGGATTCGCTGAAAAGGCCAACCGGTGCCTTGCCGTTCAGGTCCCTGCCTATGCCTATCTTGATCCTTACTATGGCGATCGCTGGCAATGCATGCGCGGGCATCGCCGAAACGACACTGGATGTGAGCATATCAGGTGCCCGACAATGCGTTTTTGACGGATTCGACTTTTAATGAGGGATGGGAATGTGAGCGCGGTTACCAGAATGTTGAACGCAAATGCGTCGCGTTGACCGTTCCTGAGCACGCTTTTCTGACGACCAGCGGGAACGAATGGAAGTGCGATCGCGGTTTTGAAAAGACGGACCAGGCCTGTGTTGCCGTACGGGTTCCGAAAAACGCAATCTTCGAGGATTCATCCTACGGTCAGAAATGGAAATGTGATCGTGGTTTTCAAACGAACGGAACGACGTGTTCAGAGATCAGGCTTCCTTTGAATGCGCATCTCGACCGTTCCGGTAACGCCTGGGAGTGCAACCGGCCGTATCGGCTCCGCAGCGGGCTCTGCAGCATGGAGTACCGATTTCCCGACATAATTGGGCTTCAGTCGACGGTAGGTTAGGGAGGCGCCGTCCGCGGCGCCTCCCGTCAAAAAGCACTACGGGCGCTTCTTCACAGGTGGAGGCGATCGCCGGCCAGCTTGGGAGTATTGAGAATGCGCAGTGCCCGCACTGCATTTTTGGGGCTGAGCCCTTCCATCTTCCAAGGGCCTATCTCTGCAGTCTCTCCCGTGATGAGCTGATAGATCGTATAGGTTCCGTCTCCGTCGAAACGGCGGCCATACTGATCGCGCTGTCCGGATCTGTTCGGCGCGCCCCCTTCGGATTCCCATGCGCTGATCGCGAATGCGTGCTCTTCGTGTTTGCTTTTCATCTGCAGCCCTCCTTGCGGCGGTCGCCTGCGCCACGACTAGTACGGTTCTCAGTTATTGGGCGTCAGGCCCCGTTCAATCGGCTCCAGATTATCTTCGTTGCTCACGCGCTCCTGGCCGAGTTCATCATTGCGCATGCGATACTGGGGCGAGTCGTCCCTTAAAGGGAGCTTGGCTGTGATCTGATAGGTTTCGGCCGCGCGCGGTGAAATATTTGCGCGATCTTTAAGGCGCACTGATAGACCGATCGGGAATCGATGAAGGCGCATTGAATGTTGCCTTTACGGTTAGGGTGACGGGGAGATTGTGTCTTCGTGGCGATCGACTGCAATGAGGCGTTCAAGTTCCTCGGGATCGATCACTACAAGACGCATTCGGTAATTGTTCTCGGCCGTGGCAGGTAGCTTGATAAAGGTCGCCACACGGCGATAGGCGAGCCAGGAGATGCCCTCGATCAATTCCTCGTCTTCATCGACCTGGTAGTCGCCAGGAGCCACCATCTCACCGAGGTCAGGCATCCAGAATGGTAGATCGAAATGGACTGTTCGATGTGTCGTCCGGGCAAACATGCTGCCCTCCTTTTCTGTGGCGCGTTGGGCGCAAGATTCAGCCAGGATGGGGCCGCTTGGCGCCAATTGCAGCGCGGACGGCTATTGTCGCTACAGCCCCATTGGACCAGGCCCGCAACGGCGGCCCCGCACTTGGATGTGCGGAATCGAGATTGGTGAGTTTGGTCTACTGCTTCTGATGAAGCAAAAAGCCAAGCGGGCCTCAAAAACGATCATAACTCTGTGCGCCTTGAATGCGACTTTACTGTGATTTATTGAGTAAAAATCTGGCTTCTCAGAAAACAAAGTGCGGGCTCTATAAATATAGGAGCGCCACTAAATTGAGATTTTTTCATTGAAGCCCAAGATTCTATGCGCTCAGCAGTTGAAAAAGGTTTTTTTGATTAAGAATTTGAAATAGTTATTTACATTAATTCTTTTGGAGCGCACTGTAAAAAATCTGGATTGCCATTGGCTCCTGGTCCGAGCGCGGGCCCGCAACGATCCCGATAATCTACCTGATTAGAGGGAATGAAATCATGACACTCGATCAAATTCTTGAACGGACAAAGCCCTACGCGATTGGTTTAGTCGTTGGGTTTATCGCCGCGCCGACCATCGGTTTCAATGCTGGATGGATTACCACCACCACTGCCAGCACCCTGGCGGCAGAGACGGCCAGAGTGGATGCGCTTGCGGGCATCTGTTCAAGTGCGGCAGGGCGAATGGCAACTGCCAGCAGCACCGACCTCGCAGCACTTAAGGGCTACGACAATCGTGCGAAGCGCGACGAACTGGTAGCAACCATCATGACCGATATCCAGGTTCCAGCGGATGTCCTCGGGCAGGTCAGCACGAGCTGCAGTCGCTCACTATCCTGAAGCGCAGCGTGCGCCGCGCAGTGGGCATCTCGACCAAACGAAACTTAGGAATTCGCTATGAAAAATCTCATTCCCGCCCGCCTCTATACCTACGATTTCACGCGCCTGTTCGTATCGCTTGCCTTCACTCTGGCGATTGCCGTGATTGTCTATTCGGTCCTGTTCGGAAGCATCCTGTAGTCGTCTGACCATGCGCGCATCCGCTCTACGAAGCTGGAAAGCATCCTGGACGGACGTTCGGGGTGCCGCGCCGTTGAATGAACCTGGTAAGTTATCCCGACATTAGCTCTTACAGGCGAGTAAAATGGACCTGGCATCGGGAAGAGTTGGTCGGGACTTTATCCATGACACAAGCTCAGGTTTTCGCCTTCGCCATTCTGATCGGCCTGATGGTCGCTTTCATATGGGGACGGCTCCGCTACGACCTCATTGCAGTTCTCGCGTTGCTTGCCGCAGTTTTCACCGGCATCGTGCCGCACCAGGCAGCGTTCTCCGGCTTCGGAGACGACATTGTCATCATTGTAGCCAGCGCGCTTGTCGTAAGCGCCGCGATTGAGCGCAGTGGTGTCATAGAGGTATTCCTCCATCGCGTGGCGCCCAGCGTGACCTCCGTGCAGGGTCAGGTTGTTATTCTCGTGACGACCGTCTCGGTTCTCTCCGTCTTCATCAAGAACATCGGCGCGCTGGCGATGATGATCCCAGTCGCGTTCCAGATGGCACGCCGGTCGAAAGCTTCCCCTTCGGCCTTTCTCATGCCGATGGCTTTCGGTTCCTTGCTTGGCGGGCTCACTACCCTCGTTGGGACATCACCGAATATTGTCGTGTCCCGAATGCGCGAGGAACTGACGGGCCGCCCTTTCAACATGTTCGATTTCACCCCTGTCGGCATAGGTCTCGCCGCAGCGGGAGTAGTCTTTCTGGCGTTTGGCTATCGGCTGCTTCCGGGGGAACGTGAGGCAGTCCCGACAATGGAGAAGGCGCTGAACATCAAGGACTACATGACAGAGGCTCGCATCACTGCGAAGTCGACGGTTCTCGGCAAGTCGATCAGTCATTTGTCGACCTTGTTGGACGAGGAGGTCCTTGTCACCGGCCTTGTTCGCAACCGGGTCGAGCGCCTGATTCCACTGCCGGACGTCGTCCTTCGTCAGGGCGATATCGTTCTGTTGGAAGGAGACCCTCAAGCGCTGGAGCGAGGCATCAGGCGCGCGCGTCTGGAACTGGAGGGGCACGACCGCCCCACGGAAGCAAAGGGAGTAGACGAGGAGATTGCCGGAATTGAGGTGGTGATCGGCCCGAAATCAGTCTTGATCGGGCAAACCGCCAAGCGCTTGGCGCTGCATGAACGCTTCAATATCAATCTGCTCGCAGTAAGCCGGAGCAGCAAGCGCTTCACCGAGCGTTTGCGCGACATCGCGTTAAGACCAGGCGACGTTCTCGTTTTGAAGGGCGATCTGGTTCTTCTTCCGACCAGGCTGATGGAACTCGGTCTTCTTCCCTTGGCCGGGCGTGAGATCCGCTTGGGGAATCCGCGAAAGGGCCTGGTTCCGGTGGTGGTCCTGGCTGGTGCCATGGTGCTAACGGCATTAGACCTGCTGCCCGTTGCCACGGCTTTCTTTACGGCTTCTGTCCTGACGGTACTGCTCGGTTCACTTTCGCTTCGGGAAGCTTACGAGGCTGTCGATTGGCCCATCCTGATCATGCTCGGCGCTCTCATTCCCGTCAGCGACTCGATCCGTACGACCGGTGGCGCCGACCTTATCGCCGGCGGCCTCGCTCAGTTTTCCAACACCTTGCCCCCCTACGGCGCCCTTGCAATGATCATGGTGGCAGCAATGGCGGCGACGCCGTTTCTGAACAATGCAGCCACCGTTCTCGTAGTTGCCCCGATCGCGGTAACCCTTGCTCAGCGCCTTGGCTACAATCCGGACGCCTTTCTGATGGCAGTCGCGGTGGGGGCGGCTTGCGATTTTCTCACCCCTGTTGGACACCAGTGCAACACTTTGGTGCTGGGTCCCGGCGGTTATCGCTTCGGCGACTATTGGAAGTTGGGGCTACCGCTCTCGTTCATTGTAGTCTTGCTGGGCGTGCCTCTGATCCTGTTGTTTTGGCCGCCCGTCTAGCGCGTAAGATGAGGGCAGGGCGTCGCCGATCCAGACCATAAAGCGCGGATCGGCATCCTGCTGGCGGTGTGCTGGTCCTCTCCTAACGGCGGTGCGAGGGGTCGGAGCGTAAGACGTGTCGCGCAAGGCGGCCCACTACGCTATGAACCGGCCGATGGAGCGAGCCGCGCTTATTGTCGTCTGCCAGGAGACGTCAGCCAGGTCAGCGCCAGGAAACCGAGGGTTGCTGAGATAACGGAAGCGCCGAGAACGCCGAGCTTGACGGAGTTCAGAAGCTCGGGCTCGAAAGCAAGCTCGGCAATGAACAGAGCCATGGTGAAGCCGATCCCGGTCAGCAGGCTTCCGGCCACCAGCAGGCTCCACGGTAGCTCGCTGGGACGAGTCCCGAAGCGCAGGTTCACGGCGAGGAAACTGAAGAGCACAATGCCAACGGGCTTGCCGACCACGAAGGCCGCGACAATTGCGATCGTGAGGGGAATGTCGAAGTTTGCGTCCGCTATCGGGACGCCCGCGTTAGAGAGGGCAAAAAGCGGCATGATCACGAATGCGACCCAGGGATGGAGAGTGATCTCGAGACGCTCGATCGGCGACAGTGCTTCGCGGGTCGCGACGCCTGCCCGATGGAGGTCGCTGCGTGCCGCCGTGTCGCGGCTCCCATGGTCGCCGCGCGGATGGGCGCTCACGCGGTCGAGGATCGCATGGAGGCGAGTGTCGCTTACCCAGCTGCGCGCCGGCGTCATTAATCCAAGAATCACTCCGGTGAGCGTCGCGTGAACGCCCGATGCGTCGAACGCCAGCCAAATGCCGCCACCTATCGCGAAATAGACGGGAATGCTGCGGATGCCCAGACGCGCGATTCCAGCTACGACGACAAGGCCGAGACCGGCGGTTCCGAGTGC
This sequence comes from Sinorhizobium numidicum, assembly GCF_029892045.1. Lineage (NCBI taxonomy): Bacteria > Pseudomonadati > Pseudomonadota > Alphaproteobacteria > Hyphomicrobiales > Rhizobiaceae > Sinorhizobium > Sinorhizobium numidicum. The sequence goes on along the minus strand of NZ_CP120367.1, from coordinate 2,133,734 downwards.
AAGCCAATTCAAGGTTTCGCCATAGCCGATCGCCACGACCAGGATAGCGCCGACGTCGTCGAAGATCGCAAGAGAGAGCAGGAACAGCCGCAAGCTCCCTGGTATGCGCGAACCGAGCACGGCAAGGCACCCGATGACGAAGGCCGTATCGGTGGACATCACGGTGGTCCAGCCGCTCGCACCCGGCCCGCCGCCGACAAGCAGCGAAAACAGACCGGCCGGCACCGCCATCCCGCCGAAAGCAGCGGCGACAGGTAAAGCGGCCATACGCGGGTTGCGTAACTCCCCCAGCACCAGCTCGCGCTTCAGCTCAAGGGCGATGACGAAGAAAAAGAGCGTCATCAGACCGTCGTTTATCCAGTGCTTCAGCGAACGGGAGATCTCAATGTCGCCAACTCTGGCGCCCGCAGGCATCTCCCACAAGGCGAGAAACGACGACGACCACGCTGTGTTTGCGAGGCCCAGCGCCAAGAGTGTGCTGAGCAACAGGACAATGCCCGCCGTAGCCTCGATGCGGAGAAACCGCATGAACGGCTTGGTGAGCCGATCTGCGGGTTCCCTGGGCAACCGTGAGAGGCCGTCATTCATGCCGTGAACCCGCTCCTGCGTTTTGATCGGCAAATGTTCCCAGCGGCTATTGCAAGGCCGGCACCTCATAAGTCCACACCCGCAAGGACTTCAGGACGTGCGGCCCGAACGAGTTGATGAGGGGGACATCGGCCGCATCACGGCCGCGCGCAACCACGATCCTGCCGACACGCGGCGTATTGTTGCGCGGATCGAACGTGTGCCATCCATCATCCAGGAAGACCTCGATCCAGGCACTGAAATCCATCGGGTCGACTCGCCGATGTCGCCGAGATGACCGTTGATATAGCGTGCGGGAATGTTGAGACAGCGGCAAAGCGTGACCGCAAGATGCGCGAAGTCACGGCAGACACCAACGCGCTCATGAAAGACCTCGTAGGCCGTCCGTGTCGACCGGGCGTGCATGTAGTCGAAGCGGATATTCTCGTGGACGAAATCGCAGATCGCTTGCACACGACCCCAACCGGGCGTGACCGCGCCGAACATGTCCCAAGCGCTCTGGCTGAGACGGTCGGTCTCGCAATAGCGGCTGCCCATGAGGTAGGCGAGGCAATCGTCCGGCAACCCGGCACTGGGAGTTCCTGGGCGGCTGGCAGCACTTTGTCCGGTTTGCCGTCGTCCTCGATTGTGGCATCGCCCCATATCGTCAGGTCACCCGGCGGTGCGACAAGCCGCCGGCATCGGTTGCCGAAGAGATCGCGATAGGTCGGTGAATGTCGTTTCAGGAACCCGGATATCGGCCGCGCGATCCTCGTGGACCGACAGCAGGCATACCAACGCGGCCGGCTGCTGGAAGTTCAGCGTGATCTCATAGCCGTAGCGGATCAGCATCTGAATCCATCCTAGCGGAAATCGGCGGCGGTCAGTGTGTAGAAATCGCGGCGGCCACCGGAGCCTTGCGTGCGACATCGTAGATGGACAGGCGCAACGCGTCGAAAGCAGAAAGGAGCTTCGATTCCGAGATTTCCGACCTGTCCAATTCGGCATCCGCTATCACCAGCGCCTCGGCCTCGACGAAGAACCGCACCTCGAACATACCGTCATGGCCGATGAAACGGACGGCGTTTCGCTTTTCATCAAGGCTGCGGCTCGCATTCGGAAATAACAGCGTCATCCTCAGCGAGCCTCTGTTTCGCGGGACGCGGGCCGCGCTGGTACCGACAAGCTGATCCGCTTTATCCGCCGCTCTATATTGCGATGGTTGTCGTCGGCACGCGCCGGTTCGCCTACGGACACGTGGTAGATCCTCCAGGGGCGATCCGTTTCAATGTGGCGGCCGTATTGATGATCCATTAGCTCGGGTGCTGACGTCCCACCTTCATTTTCCCAGATGCTGATCGCAAGTGCATGTCTCCCGGCTTCAATTTCATTGCGGTGGGCGTTCATGGTGGTGGCCTTTCATCAAGATTTTCGATGGTGTCGAGCCTGCTTGAATGGATCGTGCTCCCATCACCGTCGGTGATGGTCATGGCGTCCGGACGCTGCGGCATTTCGAGCGTCCTCAAAAGCTCCAGCGCAATCTCTATGGCCTCGTCGAGATCGGCAGCTTCCGCGGTTTCGCGGCCGGCGATCGCATGTGCGTCGTCCGCATCCCGGATAGGTAGAACGCAATCACGATCTTCATCGCCATCCCTCCCTTGGACAGAAGGTCGTAACCGTCAGCTCTTGCCCTTGTCGAGCGAGGCGCTGCCGTTCGCAGCCGGCTTGATCTGGTTGCCGAACGTCTTTTCGATGAGAGTGGCGCCTTCATCGGCGGACGACATGCGCACCGGTTCGAGCCCGTCCTGCGTCGTCACCCGCTCATGATGTGCGTCGTCGTTTCGAATGCGGTATTGCGGCGAACCGCCGCTCGGCGGGAGCGTGCCGGTGATGTGATAGATGTCCGCCGGCAACGCCGATCCACGATATCCGCGCTTCAGCCGAACAGCTTGACCGACGGTAAAGAGATGTGGGGCGGCGTCGCGGCGGACCGGACGGCCATTGCGTTGCAGAATGTTTGTAGTGGTCATATTTGCTTGTAGTTCCTTTTTGGAGTGCGGCTTCGAGATCAGCCGGATTGGTCGGCATCATGTATTGCGTCGACCCTTGGATGCCCCGCGGGCATATGGATGAAGGCACCGAGACGTTGCCCGGCACATGGGAGGCGTCTGCGTAGTGCGACTGGTCGTGACGGCGCTCCGCGCAGAAGCACACGAGGCGGCCTCGCATCCTCTGCCCAACCGAACGATCCGTGATCAGCGCTCGAGTGTCCGTGCGAGGTTCGAACGAAGCGACACTGCGCGTCCGATCGGCTGCATCAAAGTTCGTGGTGAATGGCGGGTCCTCTGACGCCCCGAAGCCAAATTGGCTAGTGCAGCCAAATCAACGAGTTTCTTATATGTGGGCCTCAAATCGCTTTCAAACAAGGTCATCCGTGCAACAACGCCGTTCAGGCACTGTTCTCAGTATCCCATGCCGCCCATGCCGCCGTTACCGGCCGGCCGGGTGGGTTCTCTTGAGGGAATGTCGGCGATCATCGCTTCGGCAGTGATCAGAAGTGCCGCGATTGAGCCGGCGTCCTGCAATGCGGTCCGCACGACCTTCGCCGGGTCGACGATGCCGGTTTCGATCATATCGACATAGGTCTCCGTCTGCGCGTCAAAGCCCTGGTTGTAATCCCTGCTGTCGGTGAGTTTTCCCACGACGATCGAGCCTTCGACACCGGCGTTCTCGGCGATCTGCCGGATCGGGGTTTCAAGTGCCCTGAGCACGATCGAGATGCCCGCCGTGACGTCCGCATTCGCTCCGGTCAGTCCGACCAGGACCGACCGGGCGCGCAACAGGGCGACGCCACCGCCAGGAACAATGCCTTCCTCCGCCGCGGCGCGCGTGGCGTTCAGCGCATCGTCGATGCGGTCCTTCTTTTCCTTGACCTCGATTTCGGTGGCGCCGCCGACGCGGATTACCGCGACCCCGCCCGCGAGTTTCGCCAGCCGTTCCTGCAGTTTTTCCTTGTCATAGTCGGAGGTCGTTTCCTCGATCTGTGCCTTGATCTGCTGGATGCGCGCCTGGATGGTCGCTTTATCGCCGGAGCCGTCGATAATCGTGGTGGTGTCCTTCTCGATCAGCACGCGCTTGGCGTGGCCGAGCATGTCGAGCGTGACGTTCTCGAGCTTGATGCCGAGGTCCTCGGAGATCATCTGGCCGGCCGTGAGCACGGCAATGTCTTCCAGTATGGCCCTGCGGCGGTCGCCGAAGCCCGGCGCCTTGACGGCCGCGACCTTCAGGCCACCGCGCAACTTGTTTACGACCAGCGTCGCCAGAACCTCGCCCTCGACATCCTCGGAGAGGATCAGCAACGATTTGCCGCTCTGCACGACCGCCTCGAGTATCGGCAGCATCGCTTGCAAACTGCCAAGCTTCTTTTCGTGGATGAGGAGGTAGGGGTCCTCCAGCTCCACGCGCATCTTCTCGGCATTGGTGACGAAATAGGGCGAGAGATAGCCGCGGTCGAATTGCATGCCCTCGACAACGTCGAGTTCGGTCTCGGCAGTCTTGGCTTCCTCGACGGTGATGGCGCCTTCATTGCCGACCTTGTCCACCGCCTTGGCGATCATCTCGCCGACTGTCGCGTCGCCATTGGCGGCGATGGTGCCGACTTGGGCAATCTCGCCCGAGGACTTGACCTCCTTGGCGCGCGCCTGGATTTCCTTGACGACAGCAGCGACACCAAGGTCGATGCCACGCTTTAGATCCATGGGGTTCATGCCGGCGGCGACGAGCTTGGCGCCTTCGCGCAGGATGGAGGCAGCGAGCACCGTCGCCGTCGTGGTGCCGTCACCGGCGAGGTCGTTGGTCTTAGAGGCCACCTCGCGCACCATCTGCGCGCCCATGTTTTCGAACTTGTCGGCCAGCTCGATTTCCTTGGCAACGGCGACGCCGTCCTTGGTGATGCGCGGCGCGCCATAGGCCTTGTCGATGACGACATTGCGGCCCTTGGGACCCAGCGTCACCTTGACGGCGTTGTTGAGCAACTCGACACCGCGCAGCATGCGATCGCGCGCATCAGTGGAGAATTTGATTTCCTTGGCAGACATTATGTTCGTCCAGTTCGGTCTTGAGATTGCGGGGTCGGGAGTCGACCGTCAGACAGCTTTCTTGACCGCGACGGTCTTTTCGAGGATGCCCATGAGTTCGGCCTCCTTCATGATCAGAGATCCTCGCCGTCGACCTTGACATCGGTGCCGGACCATTGCCGAACAGGATCGTATCACCGGCCTCAACGTCGAACGGAATCAGCTTGCCGCCTTCATTACCCGTGCCCGGACAACGGCGATCACGTCGCCTTCCTGCGGCCTTTCCTTGGCAATGTCGGAATTGATGATCCCGTCCTTGGATTTGCGATCGCCTTCAGCGCGCCGGATGACTACGCGGTCATGAAGTGGACTGAATTTCATAGAGATTCTTTCTGCGGCCGGCGCATAGGGCGACTGCAATCCTTACATAGCACCTTTGGCACTCGATTGGTAGGAGTGCCAAGAAATATTATTTCTACATGTGCAAATGTTTTGAAAATATAAGTCAATAATTCTGACCAAGACCGTCATGAGTTCTAAGAGATATACGGATATTATATTGCACTCCATAATATGACTTCGTGGAAAAACCTTGACTGCGCCTTGATTAAACCCCAATCGAGGCGGAAGAAGTATAGTGCTATAGGCCTCCATAGCCGCGTACGAACGCTATTTTTAATGCGCGGGCGTGTCAGCCCTCTAAAAAGCTTAGTAAAACCTTAATCACCTGATACAGATTGAACATCGTTCTTAAGCTAGCTTGGCATTTCGCTTCGGCAGAAGCTCCACCCGCTAAACCCATTGATCATCGATCCCCTTCAGATCCCTCAAATGCGGAGCAATGCTTCTCGCCTGCAAGGAGAAAACGAAGGAACCGGGTAGCTGTTCGCGCTGCATTGGCGCCAATCGGTTGCCGGCCAGTTTTGGAATCCTACTAGCTACATTCGCCCAGGAAGGAGGCAGTATGTTTGCCCCGCGCGACGCACTTGCCCGCACATGAACGGATCAAGCCCTTTCGCCTTCATTCTTGGGGAGCGCGCAGCAGGATCGACGTCCCACTAATTCGTCGTAATAAAAAATAGGACTGGGAGTAATTATGAAATCATATGTCGGAAGCTTCGGATATCAGTTCAGGTTTATTGACTTCATGATCCGATCATCGCTTGCAATAGCGCTCGGACTGATAGTGTCCGCCACATTCTACGGCGTTTTCTGGTAAACAATTTGTCACAAAGAGAGCCCGCTGTTCATTGGCGGGCCCCGCTCTAAATCGATATTAAAATTTGAGACATTGGTAATATTAGCGAGTAACAATTGCCGAATATTCCGCGTCTGTCCAGTACTATTTGAGGGGTGTCTGAAACAATCCGTGTCTTTTCCTCATCCTACTGCATGTTTCCCTAATCGGGATCCGATTCAAGGACAAAAACATGCAGCACTTCAAGATGTTACAGCGACCTTTGTGCGTCTGAAAAGACGCACGGCGCTGTAGATAGCATCAGCAACCGCTTCACTGTGTCCGTTCCCACCCAGGGTCGCCGCCGACGATTGATCGCCCCGACGGCATTACCGCGAATAGCAGGGCCTCATCTAATGACTCGCGCCTCCCGCAGGCGTAAACTAGGTTCATCATCGGCTAGTGATACGGGCGCCGATGGCCGGAAGACAGTCGCGCTTTCGCCCCTGTGAGGGAGAGCGCGATGCTTGATCTGCAATTCCCAAACACTCGACCCCCCATTTATCCTGCTCAACTGGTGCAACTGCGGAGGGTCTTTGACGACGAACTTATGCGTAGGGGTTGGCCACGGCGAGGCGACCGCGCGGAGAACCTCGCAAGCCGGATCTTTTATCTTTACCAATCCGGGACTCGTTCCTCGCACGAGCTTCATGAGAGGCTTAGAGAGGACCAGTCGTGACATACGATGGGCGGCGCATCATGCCTCGTCCCGCATCAGCCTTCCCTCTCAACCTTCGCTCCGAACCACCGCATGAACAGCACCTCCGAGCCGCTCGGCCCGAGATAGGCAAACGCTGCGATCAAGCCGGTCGACAGAGGCTCATCCCCACCGTTGCCGAAATCCGCACCCTCATTGCTCGGCGTCGGCGAGACCCTGTCCCCACGGCACTACGCGCGATGGGATATCGGCGAAACCATGCTGCTCGAATGGGGGCCACGCGATGAATCCGACTCCACGGTCTACGCCGCGGTGGCCCGCTCCCGCGCGATCTTCTATACGCCCACGGTCGGGGTCACTCCGAGAGCTGCGCCAGCATCTACCACGCCTGACTTCCCGTACGGGCATTGAAGTGCATGTGCGGCCGGAAGGCGGCTCGGCGGGTAATGCCTTGACGGTCTCGGCGCCAGCCGCTGAGCGGCTGGTCGCTTAGATCGACTTCTGATGTATCCCCCGGCGGGCAGGCGAGACGCCATTCTGTCGCCTTTCATCGGGATACATGCCCATTGGGGCATGTAGTAATATTTTGAGAAAGTCGAACGTGCGGGAATGGTGATGAATCTGGAAGATCTCTACAGACTCTTGCGGAATGGCCATGTCGAAGCGCAAGGCATAATCGACACAGTCCCCGAGCCTTTGCTGGTGCTTGACCAGAACCTGTGCGTTCGGACCGCGAGCCGGGCCTTCTTTACAACCTTTGAAGTCGGTCGCGACGAGACAATCGGGCAGCACCTCTACGAGCTGGGCAACCGGCAGTGGGACATCCCCGAGCTTCGCCGCCTGCTCGAAGAGGTGATCCCGAAGAGCACGGCGGTGGTGGACTACGAGGTGGAGCACGACTTTCCAAGCATCGGTCGGCGAACGATGCTCGTCAGTGCGCACCGGCTGTTCCATCCCGACAACAATAGCCGGACCTTGCTGCTCTCGATCATGGATGCCACAAAGCGACGCCAGCGTGAGGCCGAGAAGGATGTGCTCTTGGGCGAACTCCGGCATCGAATGAAGAATCTGCTCGGCTTGGTTCAGGCAATGGCGCGTCAGACCGCGGCCGCGGGCCGCTCTGGCGAGGAATACCGCGACGCTTTCCTCGGTCGGTTCAATGCGCTCGTGCAGGCCCATGATGCGGCTTACGCACAAGAGGGCGAGGCTGACCTTCAGAAGGTGCTTGAGCGCACGCTTTGAGCCCTATTCAGAACATCCAACCGGGGTTCTCGTCGAACCGGGGCCGGCCGTACCGCTCGCGTCGAAGCAAATGATGTCGCTGAGCCTGATCCTGCACGAACTCGCGACCAATGCGATTAAATATGGCGCGCTGTCGATACCCGAGGGACAGGTTCGCGTCCGCTGGGATGTCGAGGAAGCGAGCGCTCCACATCTACCGCTGATCCGGCAAGAAGGCGGCGGCCCTCCGGTTGCTCCGCCGGCCTCTTCCGGGTTCGGGACGCAGCTCATCGAGTTCGCTGTCAGCCGCGAATTGGGCGGACGGGTGGAACTGAACTATGCACCGGCGGGTTTGGTGGTCGAGATCGTCGCCCCGTTAGGATCGGTCTCATGACATCGAGACTGGTCGCATGCGCAAGACCGTGCTTATCGTGGAGGACGAGTTCCTGATCGCGATTGATCTGAAGCTGCTGCTCGAGCGCCGCGGCTGGTGCGTGCTCGGACCCGCCGCAACGGTAGAGGAAGCCCTCGAACTGTTGGACGACGAATTGCCAGCCGTGGCAATTCTCGACGTAACCCTCAGGGACGGCTCGGTAACACGGCTGGCGAAGGCGCTGTGCGAGCGGAACGTACCCTTTGTCGTGGCAAGCGCTTATAGCAGACCGGAGCTTATCGGCGGAGAGATTCTGGCGGGCGCACCCCGTGTCGGCAAGCCGACCGAGGAGCGCCGCCTCCTCGCAGTTCTGAAGCAAACCGTGGGTCCGTGATTAGCACCTCGATCGAAACTTCTCCAGAGCACGCGGCTTTGCGGCATGGCAATAACGAGCTGTTGTGTTGAGGTCGTTGCAATGCGTCGGTCCGCAAGCGTCTAAGACCGAAGCACACTTCACTGACACCTGAGACCGAAGATCGGTAGTGTTCTGGTCGATCGGGTCAAAGCCTAAGGTCGTCTTGGTAGCAAAGTGGCGCCTCTCCTGCAAAGCGCGTGCCGACGAATCAAGGCAGGCGCTGCATCGCCTGCCTCGCTTCGTCGATGCGGCCTGCTAGGCGTGGCTCGCCACTACCAGGATCGCAACCCCGGAAGCTGGGCAGGTTCCCAAACTCGAAGCGCCCGGCGACAGAATGCGCCAGCGCCCTCCCGGCCGAAGGCCGTAATTTTCCGCTTTTGGGGCCTAGAGCAGACCTCGCACATCAGGGCGTTAACGTCCGAATTGGGTCGAGAGCAGCCGTACCTTTACGAGCCCTCGGCGCAGCGTACTGGGGATGTTCCCGTTCTGTGCCTCGAAAATCGCATAATGTATCGACAGGAACGATGGGCGGTGCCACTTTTTTAGCGGCTGTGCGATTATCCGGGTATAGGCAGGACGCAGCATTATAGTAGCCGGCGAACGCGTCCCGAGGGTGGTTAAATGTCCTCCGTCGATTTCCTTGCGGCGCGATTGCTGTCGGCAACATTGATGTTCGATCGAGCGTCTTTGGCGGGACTTGAGGCTCTTGCTGCCGAATCCGACCGTCGGGTCCTGCGACGCGGTGAGGTTCTGGTTCGCGAAGGTGAGCCATCGGACCGGTTCTTCATCGTGCTATCGGGCCGCTTTACGGTGCACAAAGAAGATTCGGCCGGCCCGTTCGCCGAGATCGGCCAGGGTGAACTCGTCGGTGAGGTTGGTTTCTTTGCCGGGCTGCCGCGCATGGCTACCGTTCTTGCGGCACGCGATTCGATCGTCCTTGAAATCCGCGGCAACCACTTCGAGAAAGCGGCCGTGACCTTGCCAAGCCTGCGGCAGGCGGTCACGACGTTTCTGGCGCGCCGGTTCGCCATGCAGTCTCCGAGTTCATCGCTGCCCAAGAAGCCTGCCAGGATACGAACGCTTGCCATCATTCCCGCCGGCGGGAGTCGAATTCCACCCGTTTTCGTCCGTCACCTGCGGAAAGCATTCGGCACGGGCACGCGCACTCAGTTCCTTGCCCGGCCCGACATTGAAGCGCGGTTCGCCGGTTTTCCGATCGACGATCAGCCGGTCCTCAACTGGTTGAACGAACTTGAGGCCAAAACCGAAATCATCGTTTATGTCGCCGATGAAGAGCCCAATGAATGGACACGGGTCTGCATTCGCCAGGCGGATAGCGTCCTGTTACTCGCCAGCGCGTCTTGCTCGCCCCGCCTGAACGTGTCCGAGGAACTGGCGCTGTCGGTTCATCCGGCATGGACGGCGCGGCTCGTCCTCGTTCACGATAGTCGCTCCGCAGCGGTCTCCGGTACAGCTAAATGGCTGAACGAGCGTCCTCATGTCGGCCACCATCATCATGTTGCACTGGAGGACGAGTCTGACATCCAACGCCTGGTTCGTTTCATTTGCGGCAAGGCAACCGGCTTCGTGGCGGCGGGGGGCGGGTCCCTCGGCTGTGCTCATCTCGGCGTCTACAGGGCTTTCATCGAGGCGGGTGCTTGCTTCGACTATCTCGGCGGGACGAGTTCCGGAGCGGCGATGATGGCCGGCTTCGCCAGAGGATTGGGCGCAGATGAGATCGACCGAGGCACGCACAACATATTCATCAAGAACCGCGCGTTTCGCCGCCCGACCTTTCCGCATTTCGCGCTTCTGGATCATAAAGTATTCGATCGGGCTCTTCAGGCGGAATATAGCGACGTTCTGATCGAGGATCTTTGGCTTCCGTTCTTTGCGCTATCGACCAATCTAAGCAGCCGTCAGCCGCATGTTCATCGCCGTGGAAAGCTGTGGCAGGCCGTTCGGGCGTCCGGCTCGATCCCCGGTGTTCTGCCGCCCTTCTTCACGGCTGAAGGTGACATGCTGGTGGATGGCGGCATTATGAACAATCTGCCGCTGGAGCAGATGAACGAACTGAAGACCGGACCCAACGTCGTCGTGAGCTTGCGGTCGGATGCACCACGTAAATACCACATTGACTACGAGCGCATTCCTGGAGCTTCGGAGTTGGCGGTACGCCTGCTGATGCCCTTCGGTCGCGCCAGCCTGCCGAAGGTTCCCAGCATGATTCAGGTCATTGCCGCGAGCATGTTGGTACACCGACCGCATGAAGTTGCGCTTGGCGAAGAGGATGTCTTAGTCTGTCCGCAGGTTTCGAATACGATCAGCTTCATGGATTGGAGCCGGCATGCCGAATTGTTTTCAGAGTCCTATGAATGGACGATCCGCTGGATCGAGGAACGTCTCCGCCAGCACGACCCGGCCCTCCAAGCGGTACTTGGCACCACTGGTCCGCAGGCCTGATCCAAGTTCCTGGCGACGACACGGACCGGTCGCCCATGTAGCGCCATCCCACTTCGTCGTTTCACCTTAGAGCCGACCGCTCTCGCATAGCGCCGCGAACCAATCGCCGTATTGCCTTCACAAGCATCTGCCGCGCTCCCTCTGCTATTTCTGCACCTCGTTCATCGGCATCGGTTTGACCGGCGCGCCGGGGAAGATCTTCTGCAGGTTTCCGGCGATCACCTGATCGCCTTCCGAGACACCGGATGACAGCGCCACGAGGTCGCCACTGCTCGGGCCAAGGGAGACCAGCCGCTGCTCGACAACGTCGCCCTTGCCGACGACGTAGACATATTTGCCGAGCTGACTCGATCCGAGCGCCGTCTCCGGCACCATAAGCACATTCGGTTCGTCCCTGACGCGCAGGCGCACGCGGACGTATTGGCCGGGCAGTAAGATCAGATCGGTATTGTCGATCGTCGCGCGTGCCACCACCGTGCCGGTACTGCGCTCGACGGCGTTGTTGATGAAGGTGAGATCGCCAAGGTAGCGCGGCTCGGTATCACCCGGCAGAAGCACTTCGGCCTGAACCGGCCCAGCTGCCCGCGCCTTCTGGAGATCCGCGAGCTCAGCCTCACTCGGATTAAAGGCGACGTAGATCGGCGAAAGTTGCACGAGATTGTTGAGTGGTGTGCCGGCGGTGTCGTTGACCAGCGTTCCCTCCGGAGCCAGGTTTCGCCCGAGCCGCCCTGCAAAGGGTGCGCGGATTTCGGTGTAGTCGAGGTTGATCTCGGCGGTGCGCACCGCCGCCCGCGACATGGCGAGAGCTGCCTCCGCCTGGCGCACGGCGCTTTCGCGCTGGTCGAAAGTGTCTTTTGCCAGGTAGCCGGTTGTGGCGAGTTCGTTGCCTCGATCGAGGTTGGAGCGAAGATAGGCGAGCGAAGCTTCGTCGCGTTGGACCTGGGCTTTGGCCTGATCGAGCTCGGCCTCATAGTCGCGCGCGTCGATCCGATAGAGGAGGTCGCCCTGCCTGACATCGGAGCCGTCCGGAACTTCCTGCGACTGGATATAGCCAGAGACCTTGGCCCGGAGCGTGACGTTGCGGATCGACTCCGTCCGTGCGGAATATTCGAGGTAGATGGGGATCGTCTTCTTGACCACTGTAGCCACGGGAACGGGCATGGCAGGAGGTGCCGAAGCGACCGCAGCCCCGGCGTCGCCGCCTTTGAGGTCGAACCTGCCACCGGTGTATGAATAGGCCGCGGCCAGAGCGACGATCGCGACTGCTGCGGCAAAGCCAAGTTTCAAACCGCGCATTTCCTGCTCCAGTCTTTATTCCGCCGCCTCGGTTTTTCGTCGTTCCTCGACAGAGTTCGCCGAAAGCCCCTCCCGCCATTGTTCTATGACAGCATAGAAAACCGGCACGAATATAAGCGTCAGGATGGTTGCCATGAGCATACCGCCAAACACCGTCGTGCCGATTGACTGGCGGCTGGCGGCGCCGGCGCCCGTCGCATACATCAGCGGGACGACCCCAAGAATGAAGGCGAATGCAGTCATCAAAATCGGCCGGAGCCGCAGGCGGGCCGCCTCCGCGGCAGCGGCGATGATGTCCAAGCCTTCCTGTCGTCGCCGCTTGGCGAACTCGACGATCAGAATAGCGTTTTTTGCTGCAAGCCCAACCAACATCACAAAGCCGATCTGCGAGTAGACGTCGATCTGCATGGCACGCAGCCACAGGGCAAGCAGCGCGCCCAGGAGGGCGAGCGGCACCGAAAGCAGCACCATGAAGGGCATCGACCAGCTTTCATACTGCGCCGCCAGGATCAGGAAACAAAAGACGATTGCCAGCGCGAAGACGAGCGCGGCGATCGATCCCGCCCTGATCTCCTGATAGGTGATGCCTGTCCATTCGAAGCTGAAGTCCCGCGGCAGGGTGGCCGCGGCGGTGCGCTCCATCGCCGCCACCGCCTGGCTCGAACTGTAGCCCGGCGCGGCCGCGCCGTTTATGAGCGCTGAGGGATAGTTGTTGTAGTGGGTGATGGTCTCGGGGCCGACGGTCGGTTTCAGCGAGCCGAGCGTGCTGAGCGGCACCATGTCGCCTGCCGAATTGCGCACGTAAAGCCGGGAAATGTCGGTAGGGCTGGCGCGCGCGCTTTGATCGGCCTGCAGCGTGACGCGGAAAGTGCGGCCGAACAGGTTGAAGTCGTTGACATAGAGCGAGCCGAAATAGATCTGCAAGGTGTTGAATATATCCGGCAGGTTGAGGCCCAACTGCTTTGCCTTGTCCCGGTCGAGATCATAGTCGAATTGCGGGCTCGACGTGCTGAACGTCGTGAAGAGTTGGTGCGGATTGATTTCCGGCTGCTTTCGCGCCTCGCCTATCAAGGCTTGCGTGGCGTCATTCAGCGCCACGCTGCCGCGGCCGCCCAGGTCCTCGAGCTGGAATTCGAAGCCGCCTGTCGCCCCGAGCCCCTGTATCGACGGCGGATCGAAGGCGAGCACGAGAGCGTCGGGAATCTGCAACAGGAGCGGCTGCACCGCTTCGCGCAGCGCCGACGCGCCCTGCTCAGGGGGCCGCTCGTCCCACGGCTTCAGGACCGCGAACTGAACTGCGGAATTCGACTGACTAGCGAAACTCAGGAAGTTGAAGCCGACCACGGAGCCGACGAAATCCACGCCGGCCGTGCCGCGGAGTATTTCCTCCGACTGCCTCGCGACGGCTTCGGTCCGTTCCACCGATGCGCCGTCCGGGAGCTGGATGACGACGAAGAAATATCCCTGGTCTTCGACGGGCAGGAAGGTCGAGGGAGTGCGCTGCCACAATGCGTAGGTGGAGCCGATGGCGATCAGGAAGAGCCCGAAGAGAGCCCAACGCCACCGAACGAGCCCGCCAATGCTGCGCGCATAACTGTGCGCGAGCCAGTGAAAGCCGGTGTTGAACCAGCGAAAGAGCACGAATTTCGCCGTGCCGCGATGACGCAGGAAAGCGGCGCTGAGCGCGGGGCTGAGCGTCAGCGAATTGAAGGCGGAGAACGCCACCGAAATCGCGACCGTCAGCGCGAACTGGTTGTAAAGGCTGCCGGCCACGCCCGGAATGAAGGCAACCGGTACGAAGACGGCCAGAAGCACGGCGGTCGTCGCGATGATCGGTCCCGTCACCTCCTGCATCGCCTTGCGCGTCGCCGCGAGCGGCGACAGGCCTGACTCGAGCTGCCGTTCGACGTTCTCGACGACGACGATCGCATCGTCGACCACAAGACCGATGGCGAGCACCATTCCGAGCAGGCTCAGCATGTTCAGTGAAAAGCCGAGCAGGTACATGACGACGAGCGTCGCGATCAGCGACACCGGAATAGCGATCGTCGGGATAATCGTGGTGCGGACGTTCTGCAGGAAGATGAAGACGACGGCAATGACGAGAGCTAGCGCCTCGACCAGCGTGATCACGACATCGTTCATCGCCGCGGACACGAAGCGGGTCGTGTCGTAGAACATGTGATAGGCGATGCCCTTGGGGAAGCGCTGCGATAGTTCGTCCATCTTCGTCTTGACCCGGCTCTGGAGATCGAGCGCATTCGAACCGGGCGCCTGGAACACCGCCAGGACGACGCTCTGCTTGCCGTTGAAGCTGACGGAGGATGAATAGAGCAGGGCGCCGAGTTCGACGCGCGCCACGTCGCGCAGCCTGATCGCCGCGCCGGTCGCCGGGTCGGCGCGCAGCACGATATCCGCAAATTGCTGAGGGTCGCTCAAGCGACCGACCGCATTGATCTGCATTTCGAAGGGTGTACCCGGCGGCGCCGGAGATTGTCCGATCTTTCCGCCAGCAACCTGGACGTTCTGCTCGGCGATGACGTTCTGCACGTCGACGGCGGTGATGCCCAGATTGGCCATGCGGTCTGGATCGAGCCAGACGCGCATCGAATAACGCCGTTCACCGAAGAGCTGGACATCGCCGACACCCGGCAGGCGCTTGAGCGGATCGAGGATCTGCAGATAGGCATAGTTGCTGACGGAAGCGAAATCGACGGAATCATCAGGCGAATCAAGACTAACCAGGACGGTGAAGTTCGGTATCTGCTTGGCGATCGTTACACCGTTCTGATTGACAAGGGCGGGAAGCGAGGACGCCGCTTGCGAAACGCGGTTCTGCACGTCAAGCGCCGCGACGTCGATCGGATAGCCGACGTCGAAGGAGATAATAATCCTCGACGAGCCGTCATTGGAGCTCGTCGAGGACATATAGAGCATGCCCGGCACGCCATTGATCTGCTGTTCGAGCGGTGTTGTCACCGTATCGGCGACCACTTGGGCGCTGGCGCCCGGATAGTTAGCGGCGACGACGATCTGCGGCGGCGTAATGTCCGGAAATTGCGAGACCGGAAGCAGGAAATAGCAAATGCCGCCCGCGAGCGTCATGACGATGGCGATTGCCGAGGCGAAAATCGGCCGGTGAATAAAGAACTCGATCATGGCCGGATCGATCCTTCTGCGACGCGGGTGCCACCTCGAGCCTCGCGGGTCGGCAACGGCTGATGGACATCATTCAATGCCTTGCGATCCGAACCGTCATCGACCGGGACAATCACAGCAGAGACATTCGCAAGAGAAGAGGCGGGCGGCCCCAACGCGCCGAAATCGACCCTTTCCGCGGTCATCGACACGCGGACCATCCGGTCAGTAAGAAGCTTTCCCGCCGTCGGCCCATGCAGCTTGTGCATCGTAAGGCTCCAGCAGCAATTCGCGATGTATATCGCCGGCTATAAGACGCGTGACGATCGTGCCAATCGACATTGTGCTAGAAATATTTTTTTGCGGTTACCGTCGCGCTCGGAAGCGTTCGAGAAAATCGGCCGCTCCTTGATCTCCCGCTGCCGCGGTGTTACAGATCGGTAACATTGGCGCATGTTACAGAACGGTAACAAAGCGTCAAGGGGCAACCGTCTATCGATTGGCCGGCCGAACCTAATGACAACTGACCTTTGCAGCCAATCACGTCGCTCCCCACGTGATCGCATCGTCGATGCTGCCCGCGATTTGTTCCGCAAGCATGGCGTCCGTGGCGTTGGCGTCGACGCCATCGTCGACGCCGCCAACAGCAACAAGATGACGCTTTATCGCCATTTCAGCTCCAAGGACGATCTTATCGTCGAATGCCTCCGGCGGGCGGGAATGGAGATGGATAATTACTGGCGGGAACTCGAGGAGGCGCATCCCGGTGATGGCTTGGCGCAGCTCAGGGATTGGGTCCGCCGGATTGGCGATCATCTCGGTGCTAACGACTGCAATTGCGAACTGATGAGCGCCGCCGTCCAGCTGACAGACGAGGATCATCCTGCCCGATCCATAATCAAGACGTTCAAGGATGCGCAGCGTGGTCGCGTCGCTGAGCTTTGCCGCAGAGCAGGCGTGGCGAATGCGGAGCTGCTTTGCGACACGTTGCTGCTCCTGATCGAAGGAGCGCGTCTGAACCAGCAAAGCAGCGGCTCGGAAGGTCCAAGCGCCCGTTTTGCCGAGATCGCCGACGCGGCAATCCTGTCCTTTGCCGGGAGCTGCTCCGTTCCGGAATAACGGCAAAGCGGCGGTCGAGATGTCTTTTCCTGAAGTTGTGAAAACGCTCGTATAGGGGAGCGTTGGTTCGAATCGTTTCAAGGCGAAGCGTCTGAAAGTTCGACTCTTCGGCCCAAAGCCTTCCGGATGATCCTGAAGGACCGCAGTGGGTGGTGAGCGGAAGTTTGGGGGGGCCGGCCGAGCCAAATATCAATGATGGGCAGTGGTATTGAATCATGCCCTGCGCGCGACGATCGGCATGCTATACTCTGCGGCACAGGACTTGCCGGGCTCAACCATGTCGGATGTCAATTTTGAGCGGCTTCTAAACGAACCGATCTATGCGATGGCTGGTCTACGGAGTCCAGAGGTTCTCAAAGCCATTCTATTTCGCCATCAGGTTGAGAGGAAGAGTTGAAGCTCAAGCCGAGGGATCCCGAGAACTTTTACGTCGCGCTCCAGGCGGCCGGGATGCCGGAGGTGCCGAGAGAATTCTCTGTGCTGCCGCAACATCAGGTCATCCCCGGCGCCATCCTCGCCGAAATATCCAATTTCATTCTTTCCTTCGACCGCGTTACTGCCCGCGAAGCGTGGCAGGCGGCGGCCTTGCGCGATGCGCCAGTAATTGTGCAGCGTAAACGACCGGAGGTTTGTTTCTTCAGCGCCTGGGATTTTCATCTTCCCCCAGGGGGCGCCTGGCAGCTGATCGAGTTCAACGACAACGGGTCGGGTTTCATGTTTGCCGCGATCATCAATGCTGTGTACTACGAGGCAGCCGGTCTGGCGCAGGAGCAACGGATAGTGGCGCCTGCCCGTTTGGCGGCATTCAGCCAGCACATTGGCGACTTGGTGGCGCGAGAGGCCAGAGCATTCTTTGGAGATTGCCCAGCGGGTTTGTTTCTCATCCTCGATGATGCCGAACCTTTGCAACAAGGCAGATTTCGCAAAGAACTCCAGCTGCTGTGCGATCTCTTGCACCGGCGCGGCTGGCAGTCCGAGCTCGGCTGTCCCGCGGAGCTTCGCTGGGATGGCCAGCAGCTACTGCTCAAGGGAAAGGCGGTGAGCTTTATCGTCAACCGCTCGACCGATTTCTTCTGGCAGTCCGAGGACTTTTCCGCCCTCCGGACGGCCTATCACGCGGGTCGCGTTTACGTCGCACCAAATCCCTTCACCTATGCCACACGAAGCGACAAACGGCTGTTGGCATGGCTATCGCTGTCGCATTGGGACAAGGAGCTGGGAATAGAGCCCCGGGAGCGTCAAATCCTGAACGACCATGTACCGGAGACGCATCTGATCCGCACCGAAAACGTCGAAGCGCTGGCGCAAAGAAAGCAGGAATTTGTATTCAAGCCTCTGCACGGCTTCGCCGGGCGCGGGCTACTGCACAGCGCCGCGGTGGGGCGGTCGCGGCTGCGCCGCCTCGTGACACACAGCGAAGGCTACGTAGCGCAGAAAAGGGTTCCGAAGCCCTCCATGGAAACCGATGGGGTACCCTTATGGACGGACCTTCGCGTCTGGGCCTATCGCGGGGAGATCTTTCATCTTTCCGGTCGCGCCTCGCTGCGGTCGGACCGCCTGGACTTGAAACCGCCCGGCGGATGGCTGCCGACCTACGCCTCTCTTTAAGTCGAACTGCTTGCCTCAACTTGCGCCTCAGGGCGTGCAGTTTGCCTGTGAAAGCAAAGGGTCGATTTTACCCACTCCCGGAGGTCGCGAGAGGGTGGGACTGCGACATTCGCAGCCAGAGAGCGGAAGGACGGCATTGCGGCCATTTGCGGCATTCATCGGAGTCGCGAGCTTCGAATTCACTCGATTTGATCTATCCGCCTCGAGCTCACCATCCTATGAGATTGGCTTCGGATGAATCGCATCGGAGAGACCGCAGATGAACCATGACGCCCAGAAAACCATCACCACCTGGTACGTCGACCCTGACGCGGACGACAGAATGTCAGACGGACATGCACCGATCTGGCGGCATCTCATCGACCTGATCGTCGAGCACGATCTTTCGGAAAAGAATGTCCTCGACTTCGGCTGCAACCAGGGCGGTCTGCTACGGCATCTCTATGCGATCAGGCCGTTCCGCAAGGCGCTCGGCATCGATATTGCGGCGCAATCGATCGCAAAAGCTGAGACCTTCAAGGGCAACATTCCCGTCCAGCATGCTGTTGGTGGAACTCTCGAAGGGTGGGTCGAGGAGTTCGATCTCGCAATCAGCCACGAGGTCATTTACCTCCTCGAGGATATCGACGCCCATGCCACGGACATCTTCAAGGCTCTGAAGCCCGGTGGCGCCTATTATGCTGTCACTGGCTGCCACACCGACAATCCGCTCTGGCCGAAATGGCGCGAGCTCGTGGCGAAGCGCACGAACACCGTCGTCCAGGATCGCTCCATTTCGGATTACGGGCGCGCATTTGCGAAGGCCGGTTTTGAGGTCTCCGGCCGGAAACTGGAATACGACGGCTTCATACCGTTCGTTGAGGATGGCTGGACGCCGGATTTCGCCGACGCCCTGAACTATTACACCGAGACCAAGATCATGTTCCGCCTGGTCAAGCGCCCGAACGGAGGAAGCGCGTAAGCTCGATATCGAAATGCGGCGGTTTGTCCGCGGCGACCTCGACGAACCGCCCTTTCACCCGAAATGTCTTCTCGATCAGGCCGCTTTCGGCGAGCGCCCGTGGCTCGCCGTCGAAGCGCAACTCGCCTTGCTCCAGCAGCGAGATACGGTCACTGACGGCAATCGCTTGGTTGATGTCATGGATCGCCATGACGATCGTCACGCCTTTCTCCCGGCTGAGACGATGGACGAGGTCCAGAACCTCCACCTGATATCCGATGTCCAGGAACGACG
This sequence comes from Sinorhizobium numidicum, assembly GCF_029892045.1. Lineage (NCBI taxonomy): Bacteria > Pseudomonadati > Pseudomonadota > Alphaproteobacteria > Hyphomicrobiales > Rhizobiaceae > Sinorhizobium > Sinorhizobium numidicum. The sequence goes on along the minus strand of NZ_CP120367.1, from coordinate 2,114,329 downwards.
TCGGTTCGTCGAGCAGGAGGATGCCCGCCTCCTGCGCCAGCGCCGCCGATATCCACGCCCGCTGCCGTTCGCCGCCCGAGAGTTCCTGAAGCGTTCGATCTGCCAAACTCGTGAGGCCGGTGCTCTCAAGTGCCCATTCGATGGCCGCCTCGTCCTTGCGGTCATAGGAGCGGAAGAGCCCGACATGAGGAAAGCGCCCCTGCCGTACGAGTTGGGCGATCGTCATCTCGTCCGGGGCGGACGGCTGCTGCGGCAGGAAAGCCAGCTTTTTGGCGATTGTGCGTCGCGACATCAAAGCCACCGGAACATCCCCGATCTCCGCTTGCCCCTCCGCGGGCTGAATTAAGCCTGCCATTGCCTGTAGTGCCGTGCTTTTTCCGGAGCCGTTCGGTCCTATAAGGGCGCGGATTTCGCCCTTCTGCACCGATAGCCGAAAGCCGTTCAGCGCCTTCCGGCGACCGTAGTTTACCGACAATTGCGAACATCTCAGAGGCATGGGCGATCTCAGGGAGCTTTGCGTAGAAGAGCGAGCAATACCGGCACGCCGACGATGGCCGTGACCACTCCGATCGGCACTTCCTCGGCGTGTCCGACCAGACGACCGATCAGGTCCGCGAGGGTGACGATGACCGCTCCAAGGACGACCGTCAGAGGCAGCACCAGCGGGAAATGCCGCCCAGCGAGAGACCGCGCCAGGTGCGGAACCATGAGCCCGACGAAAACGATCGGGCCAACTGCCCCGACGGCGCTTGCGGAGAGGGCACAGGATAGAAGCAGGGCGAGCGAGAACTGCTTGCGGTAGGACAGACCGAAGGAACGGGCGACAGCCGAGTCGAACTGCAAGAGGACCAGCGGACGGTAGATCATAGGGAGGACGGCTAGGCCGGCGGTCGTGAACGGCAGCAGAAAGATCGCGTGATCCCATGTGCGCGCGTAAAGGCTTCCGGAGAGCCATTCGAGAATGATCTCGATGCGTGCCGAACCCCAGCCGGCGATCAGGCCTATGGCAAGCGCGTGCAGCACCGCCCCAATCGCGATCCCGCAGAGGGTGATCCTGAGCGGACTGAGGTCGAGCCGAAAAGCCATCAGGTAGATGATGCCTCCCGCCGCCATGCCACCCACCATTCCGGCCGACGGCAGCCATCCGATCGGCAGCTCGGCGACCGTGTTGGAACCGGGATTGAAGATGTAGACGGTGAACAGCAAGAACACCGTTACCGTCAAAGTCGCTCCCTGCGACACCCCCATGAGTGAGGGATCAGCGAGAGGGTTTCGGGTTATCGTCTGGAGCAACAGTCCTGCAACGGCGAACTGAATGCCGGCAAGCATGCCCGTCACGATGCGCGGCAGGCGAATGTCGAGAATGATCGACCGGGCTTCCGGCGAACCGCTCCCGGTCAGAACCGAGGCGACGTCCGCCGCGGGAATGTCGACCACGCCAAGGAACACAGCGGCGACGAACGAGAGCAGGACAAGAACAGTTACCGCAAGCAGGAGCCACGGTTTCGGTCGAGTGAGGGCCGGCGCGTCCGAGGTCATCCGGCCTTCCCCTTGAAACCGACGCGCCCTCGCTGGATGAGATAGATGAAAATCGGCCCGCCGAGAAGCGCGGTTATTATGCCGACGGGAAGTTCCTTGGGTATGGCAATGGCGCGCGCGATGAGGTCGGCGCAGGTCACCATTAGCGCTCCGATGGCCGCCGTGAGCGCGATCTCCCAGGCCGTTCCTGAGGGCCGTAGAAGCCGGGCGATATGCGGGGCTGCGAGACCGACGAAGGCGACGGGTCCCGCGACCGGGGCGATGCCCGCCACTGGACAGATGCCGAGAAGCAGCAGGACGGGTTTCCAGAAATTGAGCTGCACGCCCATTCCGGCGGCGGCGTGGTCACTCAGGGCGAACATGGCAATCACCCGGTGCAGCAACAGCGCTCCCACCATCCCAACTCCGACCCAGGGAAGCATGTGGACGAGGTGCGACCACGTGCGCCCGGCGAATCCGCCGGAGAGCCAGAACAGCAGCGCGGTCGATTGCGGCCCGGCCAGAAGCAGCACATAGATCGTGATCGCCCCGAGAAACAGCGACACGCTGACGCCGCCGAGGGCGAGATGAAGCGGACGTCCGTTTCCGCCGCGCGCCACCCAGAACGTCACCGATGCGGCGGCGAGACCTCCGGCGAGCCCGACGAAAGGGTAGTAGACGGATGAAAACCACGGCAGCAGAACGAAGCAGGCGACGATGGGCGCGACCGCCCCGGCGGTTACGCCCGTGATCCCCGGATCGGCGAGCGGGTTGCGGGTCAATGCCTGCAGCAGATAGCCCGAAACAGCAAGACCCGCGCCCGCGACCGCGGCCGCCAGGCTTCGCGGCAGCCGCAGGGTCCAGACCAGGATCGACTCGATCTTGCCGTCGGAGGCAAAGAGCACACGAAGCACCGCCTCGATGGGAAGCGTCTTCGCCCCGGGCAACAGCCCGACGAGGACGATCAGCAGAGTCGCGGCGATGAAGAGCCCAATGGCTATCGATGATTTCCTTGTGTCCATCGCCGTCACGATCAGTCGTCTGTTATTTCTGAGCCTCGGCCGGCACGATTTTGGCGGCTTCCGCCCTCACATCCACGACGGGGAAGACGTCGGGATAGAGGTAGTGAGCGGCCTCGCGAAGAACGATTTCGCGGGAGATCGGACCATTGGTCTCGACCCACTGGTCGCCGACGTAGAACACCCGCTTGTTCTTGACTGCCGTCAGTTCCTGCCAAATCGGGTTGTCCTCATGCGGCCGGTCAGGACCCGAGTCGTAGATAAAGAGGACTTCGGGGTCTTTCTCGAGCATGGTCTCCAGGCTGAGATCGACGCCGAATTCGCCGCCGGGGGTCATGTTTCCAGCGATGTTTTCGCCACCAATCGCCGCAACGATGGATGCTGCCGTGTTTTCGGTATGGAATGCGAACGGCGTCTCGCCACCCCACATGATCGCGAAGCGCGGATGCACGTCCTTTGGAGCCTTTGCGGCAAATTCCGCCAGATGCTCGCGAAACTCCTTGTTCAGTTGAAGGCCGCGCTCGGGATTTCCGAGGATTCTCGAAAGCTCGGCGATTTCACGGTCACTCCCGTCCAAGAGCTCCATATTGTAAGCGACGTAGGGGGCAATCTGCTCAAGCTGCGGCGCGTTCCCGACGGTATAGCGCCGGATGGCGACGATCAGGTCGGGCTTGGCTTCCGAAAGGAGTTCCAGGTTCGGTTTGGCGCGCTGGCCGATCTGCTTCATGCCTGCCGTCAGGCCGAGGAGGAAGTCTGGCTCGCGTCCGGCCGTCATGTAGGTGCTCGCCACGGGCTTAATGCCAAGAGCAAGAGCTACGTCATCCGCGAAGTAGGAAATCGAGGCGATGCGCTTCGGCTGAAGCGGGACCTCCACCTTCACGCCACGATCGTCGGTGATCGTGAGGGTTTTGCCGTCCTGTGCTCGGACGGGGCCTGCTGCTATCACAGCCAGAAGACCGAAGAGAATTGCGATTTTACCTGCGTTCGCCACGGCGATGTCCTCCACATGAATGTCGACATCGCTTTTAGCCATCAAAGAGGAGCGCGGCAATCCACTTTAACCGCACTCGCTGCCCAGATCCGTGAGTCACTTCCGCTTTTGGAGCCAGCACCGGAAACTCCGTGCGCTATCGGCGGATGACGCTTTTGGTCGATTTTTCCCGTTCACTACCGTCGCAGAAGGGTGGAAATTCGCCGTGAAGGTCGCTTGTTGGAACGACGTCATCGCGGCAAGCAGCGGACGTCGTCCCGCGGGACAACCCACGGAGTCAGATACGCTAATCGTAGCGCAAGTTTTGCAGAATGCTATCAATGTACGACTTGGGAGGCTGCCGACATCAATTCTTCGGGATTCGGACCCCGGCACACATTTCGACCTCCCTCTTCAGCTTCCGTGAAGCTCCAGCGCACAACTCCTTCTCGATCGAGCAGGAACTCACCGATCAGCGGCATGTGACCGGCGATCATAATCTGCTGGTCAGCCTTCGTAATTTCGTATCCGTCCTTTTTCTCGAGAAGGTCGCCCGCCGCAGCCGGGTTCATCGGCTCGGGCAACTCTCCCGGCAGGTCGATCCGCATTGTCATGATCAAGTCCATACCGATCTTGTGCGGCCATTCGGTTTCATTCTCCGTGAACTCGAGGATGGGTAAGCCGAAGGCGCGGTGCGAAGCCCCCTCCGGGTCGGATGCGGCGAGAAGATCGGGTACCGGATGGTAACGGAAATAGAGCCGCGCCCGTTCGACCGGCGTCTTTACCACTGCGAGACATTCGATGCCTCTCTCCTTCAGGGCCGGGTTGAGTTGCGCCATCGCCGCGACGTGGCGCCGACAGAACGGACAATGCAGGCCTCGAAACAGGCCGACCAGTAACGGGCTACGGCCGCGAAAATCATCGAGGGCAATCTTGCCTTCTCGTGAGATCGCATCGAGCACAATATTCGGTGCCCGGTCGCCAGGCTGTAGCGGATGGTCGACAGAACGCGAAGAAGACATGGACAAACCTCCTTGCCTCTGATCAGTCGAGAAAAGGCAACACGACTAGCGCTTCGGGTCGAGCCGTGCTGGGCGCAAACTTCCTACGCCGGGGCAAAGCAGCATTCGGCCCCTGCCATAGTGACGAGACCGGAATTAAGCCCTGCAAACCCATCATAGCACGGCAAAAGCATCTGCGGGTTGCCCGTTTTCGCGAGCCGTCTTGGGCGCCTCGTTATAATAACGGACAGCGAGTTTCGGCTTCCGGTGGCATTGGCGGATTGGTGCCAGACGACCAACGGCATCACGAGGTCCTCACCGAGCGCGCGACAATGTCGATCGCCTTTTCCGCGGCGGGCAAGCCCTCGGAGCCGAATTTGTCCGTGAAGGCAGTGACGAGACGCAAGTGTCGCCAATGACTGCACGCGAGAGCGCTGCCGAATGCTCTCGCGCTGAAGGTCAGGTTCCCGACCTCGTTTTGGACGCTGAAATTTGCGACGATCAAGGTCGTCAACGGGTCGAATTCGGAAATTCGCAGCCAGAGCGCCGAAGGGCGGCACTGCGGACACCTCAGTTCATCGTTCGGGCGGCCCGATGCACTGGAAGCATCACGACGAAGCAGGCGCCGCCGCCTGACGGAGCTTCGTAGCGGACCGCGCCGCCGTGGCGCTCGGCGATCTGGCGCACCAGAGCCAGCCCCAAGCCCCAGCCGCCTGTGGTCTCGCTGCGCCCCGGGGGCCGGTAGAACGGCTCGAAAACGCGGGTGCTCTCGCTATCCGGTATGCCCGGACCGTGGTCGCGGACCGTGAGTTCCACCGTACTGTCTGCCTGCGCGACCGTGGCGGTGACAGGCGGGCCGCCGTGGCGCAGCGCGTTCTGCATGAGATTGCGCACCAGCCTGCCGAGCAGGCGCGCATCGCCTGTGACAGTCGCGGGCGTGCCGGAGACCTCGACGCCGTTGCGCGCCCCTTCTTCCGAGACCAGGGCCAGGAGATCGACGGACTCGGGCGCATCGAGACTCTCGACATGGTCGAGCCTGCTCGCCAGCAGGATCTCCTCGACCAGCGTGTCCAGCTCGGCGAGGTTGCGGACGATCTCCTCCTTGCGGTTCTCGTCCGGCGCCTGTTCATAGAGGTCGATCGCCATGCGCAGGCGCGCAAGCGGCGAGCGCAATTCGTGGCTGGCATTGGCGAGCAGAGCGCGGTGTGACCTGATCAGTCGCTCGACATGATCGGCGGCCTTGTTGAAGCTCTTCGCCACCGCCGCGACCTCATCGCTGCCGTCCGCCGGCACGCGGGCCACGAAATCACCCCTGCCCCAGGCATCTACGCCCGCGCGTAACCGCTCCAGCCGGCGGGTCAGGTGACGCACCACCGGATAGGCGGCGAGCCCGATGACGCCGGCGATCAACGCCAGATAGGCGAGCGGATTGCGGCCGGACGGCCGGAAAGGCTGCGCCATGCGCGCGGCCACTGCGCGACCATCGGGCAACTCCGTCACCATCGTGTGAAAGTTGCCTCTGCCGTGGCGCCAGGGGCCCTCGAGAATGTCGCGCGGGAGCGGCCGGCCGGCGCTGGCGATCAGTCTGCCGCGCGGATCGTATACCGCTATGTCGGCGTCGAAAGCCCGTGAAAACCGCTCCAGCGTCGCCTCGACCGACCGCTGGTCCATGTCGGGCGGAACCAGCGCGGCGACGAACCGCGCGCGTTGGTTCTGCCAACTGGACTCCTCCTCGCCCTGTCCCAGCCACACGAAGGCCGCACTGGCGACGGCGACCGCGGCAAGGCTCGCCAGCAGCGTCAGGTAGATTTTTAGGAACAGCCGGCTGCGCATCGCTCTATCTCTCGTCGTCCTGGAAGCGGGCGAAGACATAGCCGGCGCCGCGCACGGTGATGATGCGCCTCGGATGCTTGGGGTCGCTCTCGATGGCCGCCCTGATGCGCGAGATATGCACGTCGATGGAGCGGTCGAACGCATCCAACTCCTCGCCCTTGACCGTGTCCATCAACTGCTCGCGCGAAAGAGTGCGGCCGGCATTTTCGGCAAGCGCCACAAGCAGGTCGAACTGATAGCTGGTCAGCGCACATTCCCGGCCGTCGATCCTGACTGAGCGGGATCCCGGATCGATCTCCAGCCGTCCGAAGCGCAGGACGCGCGAAACCGCCGCGCTGCCGTTGCGGCGGCGCAGGATCGCCTTCAGCCGCGCCAGCAGTTCGCGCGGATTGAAGGGCTTGGGCAGATAGTCGTCGGCTCCGAGCTCCAGCCCGACGATGCGGTCTGTCTCTTCGCCTTTGGCTGTGAGCATCAGGATCGGCACGTCTGAGACCGCGCGCATGCGCCGGCAGGTCTCGAAGCCGTCAAGGTCCGGCAGCATGACGTCGAGGATCACAACGTCCGGCGCACGGCGGCCGAGGTCGGTGAGGCCCGCCGTGGCCGTCGCCGCGGTGTGGACGGTGTAGCCATTTCCGGAGAGATAGTCGGAGAGCATGGCGGACAGGCGCGTGTCGTCGTCAACAATCAAGACCCGTTCCGCCATCTGTTGCGCTCCGTTCGGTCGCCTACAGCGCAGCGCGTCTTTTCAGACGCGCAAAGGTCGCTGTAGCACTTTGAATTGCTGCATGTTTTTATCCTTAAATCGGATCCGATTTAAGGAACATGCAGTGGCCGATTCAGTCTTACTACCGGCCGCGGCCCCTGCGCTCCTTCAAATGCTCGACGAGCTTGGCGCGCTGCTCCGGCGTCAGCACTTCGGCGGCGTCGAGGAGCGCAGTCGTCATCTTGCGCGAGGCCTCGTCGATCGCCGCGATGCGCTCACTGCGCAGTTTCTCGGCGGCGGCGCGGTCGACGGTCGGCGCGCCGAGGAGTTCGATAACCTCCTCACGCGTCTCGCGGAAGTCCCGGAAGGTCGGCCTCATCTCAGCGCGCGCGTTGTCGATGATCTCCCAAAGCTTGTCTTCCTGCTCGGACGTCGCATCGATTTCGTCGAGCACTGAGCCGATCCGGTGTTCCATAAAGCCGCCACCTCCCATATGCGCGTGCATTACATGGCCGCCCATGCCGAAACGGCCCATGCCGAAGCCGAAATCGTCGCTGCGCGCGGCTGCAAGACCGACCGCGCCGACAACAGCGACGGCTGCGAGGCCGCCGATCGCGGCGCGCCGCCCCCATCCTTTCGAAGCGGGTTTGCCGGCGCTCCGGCTCGCCAGGTTCTTGTCCTCATTTTCCATAGTTGGTCTCCTTTCACTCCGCAGCACCTGCTGCAATGGAGGAAAGCTAAACGGGCAACGTTTCGAGCGTTCCGGGCGAATGTAAAGAAATGTAAAGCCGGAGCGGCGCCGTCGCAAAGCGGCCGCTACTGCATGTTTTTATCCTTAAATTGGAACCGATTTAAGGATAAAACATGCAGCAATTCAAAGTGCTACAGCGACTCTTTTGCGTCTGAAAAGACGCGCGGTGCTGTAGGCATCCATAACCTTGCAACGTGGCTCGCCGCCTTTGCTAGCTGTGAGCTTTCAGTAGGTTGTCCATCCGGCCCAGACCGGGAAAGCTGAGGTTGTCGAAGCTTCAGTGATTCTCGGAGGACCGGATGAACATCCACCAGAATGCGCGGCTGACGCCGCGCGGTCGAGAGCGAATTGTAAGGCAGGTCGAGAGCGGGCAGACGCCGGAGGCCGTGGCCAAAGCCGCAGGCGTCTGCCTGCGGACCATTCGGAAGTGGATAGACCGATATCGCCGCGAAGGATTGACAGGATTGCATGATCGCTCCTCCCGGCCCCATCGACTGCGCCGGCCGACGCCTGCGGCGATAATCGAAACGATCGAACGGCTGCGCCGCCAGCGCTGGACGGGCAAACAGATCGCCGCTGAGGCCGGCGTCTCGCCAGCGACGGTGAGCCGTATTCTGCGCCGGTTGGGCTTGAATAAGCTGAGCGCGTTGGAGCCGGAGCCCGTGCGCCGCTATGAACGGGAGCATCCCGGCGAACTCATCCATCTTGATATCAAGAAGCTCGGCCGGATCGGTTCTGTCGGACACCGCATCACCGGACGACAAACTGGCATGGTCAACCGTCACACCGGCATCGGCTGGGAGTGCGTCCATGTCTGCATCGACGATGCCTCGCGCGTCGCTTTCGTCCAAGTTATGCCCGACCAGCGCAAGAACAGCGCTGTCGCCTTCCTTGAGGCCGCCGTTGCTTATTACGCCAGTCTCGGCGTCAAAGTGCAGCGCGTGATGACCGACAACGGTTCCTGCTACCGGTCAAAGACTTTCCGGGCAGCCTGCAAGCGTCTCGGCCTGCGCCAGATCTTCACCAAGCCCTATACTCCCAGGACCAACGGGAAAGCCGAGCGCTTCATTCAGACAAGCTTGCGCGAATGGGCCTATGCTCGCGCCTACAACACCTCAGACGAACGCACCGCCGAACTGCCGCGATGGCTTCACCGCTACAATTGGCATAGACCGCATGGCAGTATCGGCTCAAAACCACCCATCAGCCGACTCGGTCTGACCGGGAACAACCTGTTGAGGCTCCACAGCTAGCTAGTAGTGCAGGAATGCGGACCAGGGAAAAAGTGCGAAGCGGTTTTCCGCCCGCGTCCCGTCGTTCCTTAGGGGCGGCCGCTTTTCACTCCGGCAATCCCGCCTTCAGCAGTCCCTGGCGGAACAGATCCAGTTGCTCCGGACGTTCCAGCAGCAGACCCCGCCTGATGAAATCTTCCGTCGAAAAATCCGGACACACTTTCAGAAGTTGCGCCCTCGCCTCCTCGGTCGCTCTCGCATTGCCGGCCTGCGCGTAGCAGGCGACCAGGCGGGCGCAAGTGAACGGCCCGGGATTGGGCAATTCCTTGAGCGCCGCCGCGGCTTCCTCGTATCGGCCGAGGATATAGAGCGCGTTGCCAAGCGCGGCGCTGTACCATGGCGGCGGGAACGGATTGAGCCTGAATCCTTCATTGATCCATTGCATCGCCTCATCGAGCTTGCCGCGCCGCGCGAGCAGGCCGCCCATCTGCACCAGTGCGTTCGCGTCGTTTGAGTTGAGCTGGTAGGCGCGGCGATAATGTCGTTCGGCCAGTTCAAACTCGCGCCGATTGACGTGGATGAGCGCCAGCATGCGTTGGCAGCCACTCTCGCCTTCATCGAGAGAAACCGCCTTTCGCGCAAGTGCCAGCGCCTCATCGAGAATATCCGGCGGTGCATTGCCGTAGCCATGCAGCGCGATCCTTGTCAGGGCGAGATGGGCGTGCGCCAGCGCGAATTGCGGATCGCGTTGGAGTGCCGCCTCGAACATGGCACAGGCTTGCCGGTTATCGTCGGGGCCATAGCTCCGAAGATGGACGAGACCGCGCAGGTAGAGCTCGTAGGCGGCAAGGCTCGTTGTCGGCTTGCAGAGTGCCTGGCGAAGGTCGGCACTCTCGATCTGCCCAACCAGGGTGGAAACGATCATCCGCGTCACTTCGTCCTGAACGGCGAAGATATCGGTCAGGTTGCGGTCGTAGTGTTCCGACCATAGATGCGTTCCGGTGGCGGCCTCGATAAGCTGCGCCGCTATACGGATGCGCTCGCCCGACCGTCGAATACTTCCTTCGACCAGATAAGTGACGCCGAGCCTCCTGCCGATCTCCTTCAGGCCCGCGTTCTTGTCGCGAAAGCTGAAGGACGAGCTGGCAGCAATGACGGAAAGCGAGCGAAATCGGGCAAGTCCGCCGATGATGTCTTCGGTAATGCCGTCGCTGAAGAAGGTCTGGTCCGGCGAGCCACTCAGGTTCTCGAAAGGCAAAACGGCGATCGACGTTCGCGCAAGTGCGGACAATGCCGAAGGTCGGACGATCGGCGCATCCTTCCAATGCCAGACATGGACAGGCCGGGCGATATTCTTGAGCGATATCGCGCCACCGTCCAGAAAGGCCGAACGGCTCTTTCCGCCAAGTTGCCGATGAACGACATCGGCGATGCATATGCCGCCCGGCTCGGCCGATGCTTCCAGGCGGGCGGCGATGTTCACGCCGTCTCCCAGCAAATCGTCTCCGTCGATCACGACGTCGGCGAGATTGATCCCGATCCTGAGAACGATGCGATCGTCCGGCGCCAGGTCTTTCTGATAGGAAGCCAGTTTCTTCTGAAGCGATATCGCACAGTCCACCGCGTCGACTGCGGAGTTGAAGACGACCAGGGAACCGTCTCCCATGAGCTTGACGATACGGCCGCCGCGAGCGGAAATATTGGGCGCGACTATGCAAGCTTGCAGTCGCTTTATTGCTCCAAGGGTGCGGGTTTCGTCGGCCTCCATCAGCCGCGAATAGCCGACAATGTCCGTGGCCATAATGACGGCAAGCCGCCGTTCGACCCGCTCCTTCGCCATCCTGCTCTCCACGTGCAACGTGCGAGATATTAGCTTTTTCTCAAGGAGCTCGAAAGCCGTTCCGCAGCGCGCCGCCGCATCAGGACGGCTTGATCCGCTCTACCGACTGCTCCGCGCGAAAAGCCACTCGAGGATCGGCGGGATGAAATCCGGGTAATTATGCGCCGCCGGCTCCGGTGAGCGTATCGCCACTGCCTCGTCGATTTCCGGATGCGGGTCGGAGGCGACATGCGCTGCCACCCGGGCGACGAGTTGGTCCGCCGTCGCCGCCAGCCGGAAGATGCGGAAAACGGTGACGGTGCCGTTCATGTGGATGGCGTGGTAGCCCGGCTCGGCGATTGCCTCGGAAAGGGCGATGCCCGTCTCTTCCTTGACTTCGCGCGCGATATTGCCGGCGATATCGCAGCGCCCGTCGACGATGTCTTCCGGTTCCAGCGAGCCGCCGGGACTATAGACGCGGCCGGCATTGGCCGTGTGTCCGCCCATGCGGATCGCGATCATCGCGCCGTCGGCGGAAAGCAGCATCGGCATGCCGAAGATATGGCAGGCGCTCTGCGTCCTCGTCTTCCGCCACCAGAGAAAGGTCGAATAGGGAACGATATGACCGGTGGCGGCGATACGCCCGTCGGTAATGCGGATCGCCCGCTGCAGGACCATCCTTCCGTCGAAGAGATGCGGGTTGGCCGCGATCTCTTGGCGCCAGTTTTCCCGTGCCCTCTCCGCCTGCGCGAGATGAAACGGATGCGGCTCTCCGGCGACCTCGATGTCGATCTCCGAGATGGGGAAGATCGTGCCTTCGGCCGGCCAGTGCTGCCGGTTGCTTTCGAGAAGGGCCATGGTCAGATATCCAGAGTGATCGCGACGGGGCAGTGGTCGGAGGCCTTGGGCCGGTCCCAGCCGGTGCGCGGATAGCGCTCGACCTCCTGGCCCGCCGGAAATATCGTGCGGTAGGGCTGGCCGGCGCGAATGATCTCCGGGACTTCCGCAGCATTGCGGCGCGCAAGCGCCGGCGAGAGCCAGATATAGTCGAGCTGGCAGAGGTGCCGCTCCTGCGGCCCGCGGCTGTGAAACAGCGTCCAGCGGTCGAGCACCGGCCGTCGCAGCATCGGGTTTTCGGCGAAACCGTCCGTCGTGAAGACGTCGAGAGCGCTCGCCGCTTCCTCCCGCGGCACGAATTCGTAGCCGTTGCGCCGGTCGCCGAGGACGTCGACCTTCTCCTGGTAATCGTTCATGTCGCCACAGATGGCGAAGATCTTGTCAGCGGTGTGGCCGCGGCCGAAGCGGTTCTCGACGATGTGACGCACGGCCTTTGCCTCGGCGATCCGCAAGGCCATCGTCGCCTGACGACCGTCGAGCCCGTCCCGCGCCGGGCCCATCGACTTGAAGTGCACCACATAGAGCGTCAGCGGCCGGCCGCCGATGCGCAGATCCAATTCCAGGCAGTCGCGCTTGAAGATGCGGTCGCGCGGCCGATTGGTCGCCGCCAGCTCGTCGTTGAAAAGATCGAGGTCGTCATAGGTAAGCCCCGCATGGCTCTTCACCTCCAGGCACTCGATCTTCTGTCCGTCGCGAGTCTCCTCCCGCATCAGCACGGCCACGTCGATCCCGCGCGTGTCATTGCCCTCGACCAGGTATTTCTGCCGATAACCGTTGCTGACCATGCGAAAGAGATAGCCGTATTCGAAGGCCTGCAAGGCAGCCATGTTGTCGGCCTCCTGTAGGCAGAGGATGTCGGCATCGCAATCGGCAATGGCGAGCGCCGACATCTGCCGCGTGTCGTCCGTATGTGCGATGGTGCGCGCCTCTTCGAGCCGCTGATACTCGGCCTCGCTCCGGACATCGAACAGCCTCAGCACCCGATCCTGCTTGAGCTGGTTGCGGAAGCCGGAAAAATCGAAGCGGCTCATCAGATTTTCGACGTTGAAGGTGGCAAGGCGAAGCGACATCAGGCAATTCCGCGAGTGAGGTGCCGCGGAGATTACTGCATGATTCCGTAAATCGGAATCGATTTAAGGACAAAATCATGCAGCCGTGTCAAAGTGCTGCAGCGACCTTTGCGCGTCTAATTAGACGCGCGGCGCTGTAGAGCGGGATCGGGAAAAGTGCAAAGCGGTTTTCCGCTGCCATCCCGCTAACTCATTGGAATGGACCAAGTTTTCATATCTCGTGCGCCGAACGGAAAAACGTCCTTGTCTGGATCCCCGAATCGCGGGCTTGCCGCAGAGCCTTACTCAAGCCAGCCGAATGTCCGCAGCCACGTATTGTTCCAGTCCAACATCGCCTTCTGGGTCTCTTTATAGAAGCCCGAGGCGATTTCATGATCCCCTGGCCGCCCAGTAAAGCTGATCGCCCTCCGCCTCCGCAAGTCCGCGAGCGGCTTGCCGGAAGGCGCCCTCCGCCTCCTCCAGGTCGTCCTCGATGTAGCGGGATGAACTGTAGCCGGTGATATCGGCGACGTTGTACAGGATGATACCGGTCGGAACCTTGTAGCCGACAAGGATCTCGCCGTCCGCAAACCGGTCGCGATTGCTCCTGATCGTGATGGTGATCGCGTTGGCAATCGCCTCCTCCATCGACATTTCCGGAGAGTTCGATTGCTGATCCGTGATTCTCGCGGCGAAGGCCTCGCGGTTTGCCGCGATCACCTTCTTGAGTGTCTCTTTGATGGTCGGATCGCTCGACTTGAACTTGTCGGAGTCGATGAACTTCAGTGCGATCGAAACGACGGCATTTTGCTTTTCGGCAATGTCCAGCAAGGCGCTGTTGATGGAGGCGGCCGCCTGCGTCTGAGCGCCGCTCGCCTCGCTCGAAACCTTGTTACTCGCTTCCAGCAACGCATCGGTCGTGCTCGTTGGCTAGTCCTCTCCCACCCTGCTTTGTTGCAGGATCATGAGCGCGGCGGTGCTGCCGGCGACGGACGGTATGGAGGTCATTGCCTGTTCCTCAGGGCGGCTCCGCAATCACGCGGACGATCCCTCATACGGAAACCGGCATTCATGCCAGGCATGGCTGATAGGTCAGGGCAACCCTAGATTGATTTGGTTAACGCAGACTGAAGAGCGCCGCCGCGGCAACTGTCGCGGCGGTTACTTCATCCAAGCCCCCTGAGCATTTTTGGCAGCTATCTCCTGACGGCGACGACCTGTCCGCGGCTGAATTGCGACAGCTGGACGCGCCCGGACTGATTGCCGCCGATGACGCGCGCGGTCGATTTCGACAACTCCGAAAGAATGCCGACATGATAGCTTCGGCCCGCCCTGACGACGACGACGTCGCCCGGGCGCGCGTAGGAGAGCCGCACCGGCGCGCCGAACCGCAGCCAGGACCGCGCGATGGCATAGCTTTCCGGCGGCCTGCGACCGGCCTTTCGCGCGACCATCCCCATGAAATGGCCACACCATGGCGTGCGCGCCGGGTTGATGCCGAGCGCCGCACGAAGCCGTTTGTTATTCTTGACCTCGT